>DASZYI010000091.1:0-30231 GCA_035545475.1 Rhizomicrobium sp. | reverse complement strand
ATTCCGGTCTTGGCCTTATAGGCTTCGGCCCATTTGGCATAGATCGGATAAGGGAAGGTCGCGCCTGCGCCGGTCATGTCGGCGGCGAGCGCCTGGACGGTGAAAACGCCTGCGGCCACACCCGCCGAGAGTGCGGTCAGGCGGCGGAAAATCGGTTTCATGGAAGTCCTTTCGGATGAATGCCCTTCGGGCCGGATTGCCCCACTGGGACCGCGGCTCATGCCCGGTCGGACCGGTTCTGCGGGCGCGGCATGCAAGCCACATCACAGTTCTGCAAAGCTTTTGTGACGACGCGCGAAAACCTTGGTTTTCTGCGGTTTTCGCCCCTTCCGGGCGGGCCGGTTAAGCCTTTTTCAAGGCGGATCGCGCTTTAGTTGCAAGGGTCGGTGGGAAAGGTTTGTCTCGTGGCGATTGCTCGCGCCATCCGCCTTGTTTTCGGCATGGTCGCCCTCGCCATTTCGGTGGCGGCGCTGGGTGACATCATGCTGCACGCCCGACTGACCATCATCACGCCCATCACATTGGTCGGGTTGATCGGTGTCGGCATCGCCATGGTGCTGCACGGCTTCCTCGTCATCCGCGAGAAGGCCGACGCCCTGCACAAGAAAACCAATGAGTTTGCCGCCACCTCGGCCAAGCTCGAAAACTCGCTGAAGAACGCCTCCGCCATGAACGCGCGGCTGCACGAAAGCGAGCAACGTTATCGTGGGCTGGTGGACAGCCAGGGCGACGCCATCTTCCGCCGGGCGGCGGACAGCCGCCTGACTTACGCCAATGACGCATTCTTCAAATTGTTCGGCCTTTCGCCGAAAGACGCCATCGGCTTTCCCTTTGCGCCCGAACTTCACCCCGACAGCCGCGCGCCGATGTTCGGCAGCTTCGCGGGTCTCGAAACCGGCAAGGGGCGGGTGAAATACGACCAGCATGTGCGCACGGCCTATGGCTGGCGCTGGATCGCATGGGAGGATTACGCGATCCGCGATGCGTTCGGCCGTCTTGTCGAAGTGCAGAGCGTCGGCCGCGACATCACCGAACGCAAGGCGCTGGAAGACGCGCTCACCGAAGCGCGCGACCGTGCCGAAGCGGGCAGCCGCGCGAAATCGGGCTTCCTTGCGACCATGAGCCATGAGATCCGCACCCCGATGAACGGTGTGCTGGGCATGGCGCGCCTGCTGCTCGAAACCGAGATGAAGCCTGAGCAGCGCACCTATGCCGAAGCGATCCGCCAATCCGGCGAAGCGCTGCTGTCGCTGATCGGCGATATTCTCGACTTCTCCAAAATCGAATCCGGCATGATGACGCTGGAGGAGGAAGAGGTCGACGTTCGCAGTCTGGTCGAAGGCGTGGTCGAACTTCTGGGCACGCGCGCGCACGCCAAGGGCATCGAAATCCTTTCGGTCATTGCGGCGTCCGTTCCCCGTTCCATCCGCACCGATGGCATGCGTTTGCGGCAGGTGCTGACGAATCTTGTCGGAAACGCCATCAAATTCACCGAGAAAGGCGGCGTCTGCATCGACGTCAAGCTGATAGAAGTTCACGAGCGCCGCTCGCTGCGGTTTGAAGTGCGCGATACCGGCGTGGGCGTGCCGGAGGACAAGCGCGAAGAAATCTTCAGCGAATTCGTGCAGGCCGATTCAAGTCACGCCCGCCGTTTCGGCGGTTCCGGATTGGGCCTTGCCATTTCCAAACGTCTTGTCGACGCCATGGGCGGCGAAATCGGCGTCGAACCGGCGGCAGGCGGCGGCAGCGCGTTCTGGTGTACCGTTCCGGCTTATGTCGTCAAACCGGCATTGCCCGGCTTCGAACATTCGCTGGCAGATCTGACGATCGCTATCGTCACCCGCAATGCGGTGCTGCGTGAAGGCTTGACCGCCCAGATACGCGCGGCCGGCGGTCAGGTCTGCGATCTGGATACGCCGCAGACCATCGATGTCGTCCTCATCGACGCAGGCACGCATGAGCCCGCGCCAGCCTGCGGTCCCAATGCGAAAATTCCGGGAATCGTCCTCATCACACCGCAGATGCGCCCCAAACTCGCAAAACTTAGGGAAGACGGCTTCACCAGTTATCTCGTCAAGCCGGTGCGTCATGCTTCGCTGGTGGAGCGGTTGCACGATTCCTTCGGTACGATTTCCACCGAACCGCCGCCAGTCGAGGCCATCTATGCCGCAGCCGCCGAGCTCGCACCCAAACGGCAGGTCGATGGCAAGACGGGCCTGAAGATTCTTCTGGCCGAAGACAATCCGATCAACGCACTTTTGACGCGCGAACTGCTGCGCCGCCGCGGGCATATCGTGAGCGAAGTCGTTTCCGGCGAGGAAGCGGTGCTCGCCATGCAGCAGAATGCGTTCGACCTGCTTTTGACCGATATCCATATGCCCGGCCTCGACGGTGTGGAGGCCACGCGCCTGATCCGCACCGAAGAAAGGGAATCCGGCCGGCCTCGCACGCCCATCGTGGCGCTCACCGCCGATGTGCTGGAAACCGGCAAACGCGCGTGCCGGGAAGCGGGTATGGACGGTTTTCTGGCCAAGCCCGTCGATCCCGACGAGCTTGACGCGATGCTGGCAAGTCTCTTTCCCTCTGGCGAGGAAGATTCGGATCTGCGTCACGCGGCTGCCTGACGCGATCAAGGCCAGAGGTCGGATTTGAACGCTGCATCGCGCACGGCAGAAGCATTCCGCGCCTATCTGACACCGCGTTCGCTTCTGATGCTGGCGCTGGGCTTCTCGTCCGGTTTGCCCTTCCTGCTCACCGGCAACACCTTCGGCTATTGGCTGCGCGACGAAGGAACCACCCTGACGGCCATCGGGTTCCTGTCGTGGGTGGGCATCGTCTATTCGCTGAAATTTCTCTGGGCGCCGATTGTCGATCGCGTGCGCGCGCCGTTGTTTGGAAAGCTTGGGCATCGTCGCGGATGGATGGCGCTGGCGCAGATCGTGGTAGGCGCGGGCCTGATCGGCATGGCCGTTATCGGGACGCAACACGGTCTTATCGCGGCAGGGGTGCTTGCATTGCTGGTGGCGTTTGCTTCGGCCACACAGGACATAGCAGTGGATGCGCTGCGCATCGAGACGGCGGAAAGCGATGCCGAACTCGGACTGCTCTCCGCCCAATTCCAGCTCGGCTATCGCGTGGCGCTGATCGCAGCGGACGCCTTGATCCTCATCACGGCCGCCGGATTTGGGTGGCCGATCTCTTACACACTGTTCGGCTTGCTGATGGGCATAGGTCTGATCGCGACATTGCTGGCACCGGAGCCCGCCCGCGCCGACGCGGTGATGGAAGAGAAAGCCCCGTTATGGAATGCGCGCGGATTCGCCGATGCCGTGATCGGCCCCTTCGCCGATTTCTTTCGCACCCATGGCGTGCTGGCGCTCGTCATGCTGATTGCGATCAGCCTCTACAGATTGCCGGATTTTGTGATGGGACCGATGGCCAATCCGTTTTATCACGACATCGGATTGAGCAAGGAAATGGTCGGCGCGGTACGCGGTTCGGTCGGGCTGCTCGCTTCGTTCGCCGGTATCGCTGCGGGTGGTTTCGCGGTATTGCGCTTCGGATTGATACGGGCCCTGGTCGCGGGCGGGATATTGCAGGCGCTGGCGATTGCGCTCTACGCGCTGCTTGCGCAACAAAATCCCGATCTGCGGCTCTTTGCCTGCGTGATGGCGGGCGACAATTTCGCGATCAGCTTCGCGGGCGTCGCGTTGGTGTCATATTTGTCGAGCCTGACCAGCCTCGGCTACACGGCGACGCAATATGCGCTGCTGACATCGTGCTACGCATGGATCGGCAAGATCTCGAAAGGTTTCTCCGGCGGGATCGTCGATGGACTGGCCGTAACCCATGGTCAACTTGGCGCATATGCCGTCTTTTTCGTGGGCGCCGGAATCGCAGGAATCCCCGCCATTCTGCTGTTTGCATGGATAGACTGTCAGCAGCGACGGAATTTGCCGCAACAGCCGACATTCGGGTAAGCTGTTTGCGTTCGCTTCAAGGCAAACAAACTTGGTGAATATCCATGAGCCGGGCCCCGTGGAGGGCCGCTTCGCGCAATGGCCCGTCCTTTCGACGTCGGCCGCGCTGGAAGTGCGGCTTGCGGAAACCGAAGATGAGGTCGAACAGGCCCAGCGGCTGCGTTATCGCGTCTTCTATGAAGAAATGTCGGCAACGCCGTCGCCCGAGATGCGCGCCCAGCGCCGCGACTTCGACCGGTTCGACGAGGTGTGCGATCACCTTCTGGTGGTCGACCGCGCGGTGCACGACGACGACGGCCAGCCCGCCGTGGTGGGAACCTACCGGCTGATGCGCGACGAATATGCCGAGCGTGCGGGCGGCTTCTACAGCGCCGGCGAATACGACCTGACGCCGATGCTGCGTGGGCTGCCCGCCGGCACGCGGCATCTGGAACTCGGGCGGTCGTGCATCTTGAAGGACTACCGCACCAAGCCCGGTACAATGCAGCTTCTGTGGCGCGGCGTGATGGCTTATGTGGCGCGCTTCAACATCGACCTGATGTTCGGCTGCGCTTCGCTTGCCGGCACGGATCCGGATGCGCTCGCAGCACCGCTCTCCTATCTTTACCACTACCATCTGTTGCCGCCCGAAATACGCGTGCGCGCGCGGCCCGAACTTTACGTCGAAATGAATCGTCTGCCGAAGGACGCCATCGATCCCAAGGAAGCGCTGCGCGCGCTTCCCCCGCTCGTAAAGGGTTACGCGCGCGCAGGCGCCCTGATCGGCGACGGCGCGGTGATCGATCGGCAGTTCGGCACCACCGACGTTTTCATCTATCTGCCGGTGTCGAACATCGACAGGCGTTACCGCAGCCGCTTCGGCAAAGCGGATTAGGCAAGATCGAACAACAACACTTCCGAGGGCGCGTGCGCGCGCACGAGGATTCTGTCTTCGTCGGTGATCGAGATGGCATCGCCCGCGTTCAGCATCTGATCGCAGACTTCGACCTTGCCCTTTGCCACTTGCAGCCAGGCGCGACGGCCTTTTTCAAGCGGATGCATCGCTTCGACGCCGGCATCGAATTTGGCGGCCCAGATCTCGGCGTCCTGCACCAAAGTCACCTCATTGTCGCGCGGGTTGGGTGCTGCGATGCGGGCGAAATGGTTCTTCACCGCCTCTGGATCAACGGGCTTCTGCTCGTAAGCGGGCGCGATGCCGTCCTTCGACGGCTCGATCCAGATTTGCAGAAGATGGCAGTCGCGCTCGCGCGAGGCGTTGAACTCGCTGTGCACGATGCCGGTGCCTGCGCTCATTTTCTGGATTTCGCCGGGACGGATCACCGAACCGGTGCCCAACGAGTCCTGATGCTGCAGAGCACCGGAAAGAATATAGGTCACGATTTCCATGTCGCGATGGGGATGCGGGCGAAAGCCGCCGCCACCTGCGATCACATCTTCGTTGATGACGCGAAGCGCGCCGAAACCCATGTTCTGCGGATCGTAATAATCGCCGAACGAGAAGGAATGTCTCGAATCGAGCCAGGCGATCTTTGTGGCGCCACGGTCTTCGGATTTGTGAACGGTCAGCATGGGAACCTCGTGGGGATAACGCTGGCGCTCATATAGGAACGCGGCAAACCCTCAAAAAGCCCCTCGCGGCATCAGCGACTTTTCAGTTTGGTTTCAATGGCATCCCAGACAAGGGCGGCGATATCTGCGCCGCCGAAGCGCTTCACTTCCCAGATGCCGGTGGGGGAGGTGACGTTCACTTCGGTCAGATAGTCTCCAATCACATCTATGCCGGTGAAGATCAGGCCGCGTTTCTTCAGCTCCGGGCCGAGCGTGGCGCAGATCTGCTTCTCGCGTTCGGAGAGCGTGGTGGCCTCCGGCCGCCCCCCGACATGCATGTTGGAACGCGCCTCGCCTTCCGCAGGCACGCGGTTGATGGCGCCCGCGAATTCGCCGTCGACCAGGATGATGCGCTTGTCGCCCTTGCGCACCTCCGGCACATAGCGCTGCACGATCACCGGCTCGCGATAGAACTGGGTGAACATCTCCAACAGGCTGCCGAGATTTTCGTCATCCGGCTTGACCCGGAACACGCCTGCGCCCCCATTGCCGTAGAGCGGCTTCAGGATGATGTCCTTGTGTTTCTCGCGGAAGCGCCTGATCTCGGCGCGATCCGTGGTGATGAGGGTCGGCGGCATCAGGTCTTTGAACAGCGTGACGAACAATTTCTCCGGAGCATTGCGGACATGCGACGGATCGTTGACCACAAGCGTCTTGGGATGGATGCGTTCGAGGATATGGGTGGCGGTGATATAGGCCATGTCGAAGGGCGGATCCTGGCGCATCAGCACCACATCGGCCTTGGACAGATCGATCACCGCAGCCTCGCCCAGCGTGAAATGATCGCCCTTGACGCTGCGCACCTGGAGCGGACGGACATTCGCAATCACATCGCCGTCGCTGAAAGAAAGATCGCGCGGCCCGTAATAAAGCAGGCGATGGCCGCGCGATTGCGCTTCGAGCGCCAGCGCAAAGGTCGAGTCGCCACCGATGTCGATGCGCTCGATGGGGTCCATCTGGATGGCGACGTTCAGGGTCATGGGACTTCCTAATTCAATCTGCGTTTGAGAGCATGCAATGCGAGCGCTGCTTCGTTGAGCGAGGCTTCCCCCGTCTTACTCAAGGCCATTGCGGCTTCATAGGCTTTCTTCGCGGCGCCGAGCGAGCCTGCGCCTTCCTGCAGACGCGCAAGTTCCAGCCACAATTCGGTGCGGCGCGGGCCGATCAGCACCATGCGCTTGGCGATATCGAGTGCGCGGCCATGATCTCCGGATTGCGCGGCGCGCTGCTTGAGATTGTTCTGCAGGCGCAACAACACTTCGGTGTCGCTCACGGCATCGGCAATGCGCGGGTCATCGCCCGCAAGTCCGCCCATGCGCGGAGGCGTGCCGAGTTTCTCGCGATCCAAGGTGACGCCGCCATTGAATGGATCGAGCAACGCTTCGCTGCCGCGCAAAGACAGGCGCATCAGGAAATGGCCGGGTGAATTCAATCCTTCCGCCACGAACCCGGCTGCGCGCGCGGCATGGATATAAAGAATGCCCAACGACACCGGCAATCCGCGCCGGCGATCGACCACCGTCATCAGATTGGCGTTTTGCGGATCGTCATAGGTGAGACGGTCGCCGTCATAGCCGTAACGGCCGACCATCAAGCCGGAAAGTGCGCGCGCCGCATATTCGGCGGAGGTCGCGAGTTTGGCTTCTTCTTTTGCGTAATGAGCGATCTCGTCCAGATGGGCGCGATAAGGCGCAAGCGGCAAGTGGGGATGATCGAGCAGCGCCAGCATCAGGCCGGCTTCGGCGAGATTGTGCGGACCCTCGCCCGCTTCGCCGAGCGCCTTGAGATAGTTGGCCGGATTTTCGGTCGGGTCTGACATGGGTTGAGTTTAGCGTCCCTCGTCGCGCCACGCATCGCGGAGATGGTGCGGCAGCCGCCCTGGCGCAAGGGCGATCACATCATAGCGGACCGCCTTCGGCCGCAGCCCCGGCCGCGACGCCAGCCACAACCGCGCTGCCTGCCCGATGCGTCCGCGCTGGCGGGTGCTGATCGAATCCAATGCCGCCAACTCGCCGCCGCGCGCCTTGACCTCGATGAAACAGACCACGCCGCCCGGTGCGCGTGCGATCAGATCGATTTCGCCTGCGCGCGTGCGCACCCGGCGGCCAAGGATACGATAACCTTTCAGCACCAGAAGTGCGGCCGCGAGAAGTTCGCTGCGCCGACCGCGCTTCTCCGCGTTGCGTCCGCGCAAGAGGCGTGTCTCACCCATGCGAATTCTTCCGAGCGAGCGCGCGTTCGTAGATCGGTTTGCGCGGTTGATCGAGCGCGGCGGCGAGAAGTTCGGACGCCGCACGCACCGGCATGAATTCGAGCGCCTTGTCGAGCAGCATATCGAGCTTGCCAAGATCGGGCGCGCTGTCCTTTGCGCCCCGCACGACCAGTGTGATTTCGCCTTTTGGTGCGCCGGCTTTTTCGTAATGTGCCGCCAGTTCGGGCAAACTTCCGCGGCGCGTTTCCTCGAACAATTTGGTCAATTCGCGCGCAACGGCGGCAGGGCGCTCTCCCCATATCTGCGCCATGTCGGCCAGGGTTTCGGCAAGACGCTGACCGCTTTCGAAGAAAATCAACGTCGCCGCTTCGGTTTTCAAATCTTCCAGCGCGGCTTTGCGCTCGCCGCCTTTGGCGGGCAGAAAACCTGCGAACAGGAAACGGTCGCTCGGCAAACCCGACAGGATAAGGGCGGCGAGCGGCGCGGACGGTCCGGGAATAACATGGACCGCGATATTTTCGGCCAACGCTTCGCGCACCAGCTTGTAGCCGGGATCGGAAACGAGCGGCGTGCCCGCGTCACTTACCAGCGCGATGCGCGCACCATCCTTCAAACGGGCGACGAGGCGGGGACGTTCGCGTTCGCCATTGTGATCGTTGTAAGCGGAGAGCGGTTTGGAGATGCCGTGGATGGCGAGCAGCTTCGCCGTGACCCTTGTGTCTTCGGCCGCGATGGCATCGCAGGCGTGCAAAATATCCAGGGCTCTCAGCGTGATGTCCCGGGCGTTGCCGATAGGTGTCGCCGTCACATAAAGGCCCGGCGAAAGCTCTGCGGCGTCTGGAGATTTCGCGCCCGAGGCCCTAGGGTGACCGGAGACCCTTTCGCCCCCTTTGTGCCCCTCCCATGCGTCCGTTCCCCGTGAAGTCCCGCGTGCCATCCCAAACCTTCGCTCGACTGAAGCGCCGACTTTGTGCCATCGCTGGCATTGTTGCGATAGCCGCCCTGGCCGGGTGTCAGACCGAACCGCAAACCGTTCATGCGCCGCAGGCGCCCGCCACCCCGCCGGAGGAGATGGCGCCTCACCAGCTTGTCAGCGACAATCCGCAGTTTCTGAGGCTGAGCAACACGCCAAAGGACCACCCGCCGGTCCGCATCGGGCTGATGCTGCCTTTCTCCAACGGTTCGCCCGCCACACGCGCGCTTGCCAACGCCATGCTCAACGCTGCCGAGATGGCGGTATCGGATACTTCCAACGGCGATCTGCTGCTGATGCCCATCGATGAAGGCACTGGTCCGGCAGATGCCGCCAAAGCCGCGCAGAAATTGCTGGCGCAGGGCGCCGAAGTGATCGTGGGGCCATTGTTCGCCGGATCGGTGACGGCAATCACGCCGATTGCGCGTGACAGGGGCGTGCCGGTGCTGGCCTTTTCGACGGACCGTTCGGTCGCCAGCAAAGGCGTCTATCTGCTGAGCTTCCAGCCGGAGAACGAGATCCGTCATATCATCGCCTATGCTGCCGCGAAGGGGCGCAAGAATTTCGCCGCTCTTATTCCGCAGAATGCCTATGGCGATCGTGTCGGCCACGCGTTCACGCAAATGGTTCCCGAAAGCCATGCGCATATTGCGGATGTCGAGCGTTTCGCACCCGGCGCTGCCAATGTGAATGTGCAGACGGCCGCCATCGCCAAGACCAATCCCGATGCGTTGCTCATTGCCCAAGGCGGCGTCGGCTTGCGCGGCATCGCCTCGATGATCGGGGCCAACGGGATCGATACGTCGAAGGTGAAACTGCTCGGCACCGGCCTTTGGTACGATCCCGCCATCACAAAGGAAGGGGCGCTGACCGGCGGCTGGTTCGCAGCGCCCGCACCTCATGCGCAGGACGCATTCGACGCCAAATACCGCAGCATTTTCGACGCGCAACCGCCGCAGCTTGCGACGCTCGCCTACGATGCGATTTCATTGGTGGCGTTGCTGGCGCCCGGCGAACCCTATCACCGCTTCACCCGCGCAGCGCTTGTCGATCCCAACGGATTTGCCGGTGTCGACGGCATCTTCCGCTTCAAGGAAGACGGTACGGCGGAACGCGGGCTTGCGATCCTGCAAGTCGAGCCGGAAGGCTTTCAGGTGATCGAGCCTGCGCCGACCACCTTCCAGGCCATAGGCGGATAAGTTCGTCCTTAGGACGCAGGAGCCGGCTGCGCGCCGCCGCGGGCCTGCTGCAATTCGGCCTGCTTGGCCTGATAAAGGCTGGCAAAATCGATGGGCTCGATCATCAGGGGCGGCATGCCGCCATCGCGGATCGCATCGGCGACGATACGGCGCGCGAAGGGGAAAAGCAGCGTCGGGCCTTCGATGAGAAGGGTCCTTTCCAGCAACTCTTCCGGGATATTGTGCAGCGCGAACATGCCCGCATAGACCAGTTCGAGCAGAAAGATCGGGCGCTCTTCGGCCTTGGCCGAGACGCGCAGCTTCAGTTCGACCTCGAATTGCTCGTTTTCCATGCGGCGGGCCTGGAGATCGACGCCGAAATCGATCTGCGGACGACCCTGGACGTTGCCGGGAGCGCCGGGATTTTCGAAGGAAAGATCCCGGACATACTGAGCGACAACCTGCACGCGGGGGCCGGTTCCCTCGCCATTCGCCGCGCCGTTGCCATCCGCACCGTTGCCTTGCTCGCTCATTCTGTTCCCGTTCTTTTTTTGGGGTTCGCGCGGCTATCATGGATTGCGCCGATATTACAAGCCAAGCGCGTGCGGGAGCGGCCTTTCACCTCATATTCGCCTGATTGGGGTGATTTGCTGGACCCGTCCCTCCCTTGGGGGGTAACCTTGCGGCGGAAGGTTTGTAATGCCCGATAGCCAGCTTTTCGAGATTCTCCTGGCCGCCGTCGTGGCCGGCATTGTGCTGTTCCGGCTCTACATGGTGCTAGGACGGCGCACCGGACATGAAAATCCGCCTCCCGATTACCGCCGCCAGACCTCGCCGTCCGGCGATAATGTGGCGGCCATCCCGGGCCGGACCGAACTGAAGCCGGCAACCGTCGCCGACAAGCCGACCGATGCGGTGGCCCGCGGCCTTCTCGACATCAAGCTGGCCGACCGCAGATTCGAAACCGATCATTTTCTTGAAGGCGCGCGCGCGGCTTATGAAATCATCGTGACCGCGTTTGCGGCCGGCAACCGCCAGGCGCTGCGCCCGCTTTTGAGCGAGGAAGTCTATGCGGCGTTCGACGGCGTGATCCGCGGCCATGAGGAGCGCAAGGAGAAGGTCGATTTCACCTTCGTCGGTTTCTCGAACGTGCGCATCACCCATGCCGAACTGAAGAATCGCATGGCGGAGATCACCGTCTCGTTCGATGCGAAATATATTTCCACCACCGCCAAGCAGGACGGCGCCATCGTCGACGGCGATCCCAAGGCGGTGCGCGACGTGACCGATGTGTGGACCTTCTCGCGCGACACGGCTTCGCGCGATCCGAACTGGACGCTCATCGCCACCTCCGGCGAGCATCACTGACAAAGGACGCGCCATGACAAGGCGCGTATTCTTTTTTCTCGTCGCCGTTTTTCTCCTTACCGCGGCGGCCATCTGGTTTTTGCAGAGACCGAAACCGGCGCCGGCGGGCATGGAATTGCGCGTCGCGCGGTTCGACGATCTTCTCGGCTGGCGTGAGAGCAATGCCAAAGCCGCGCTTGCCGCTTTCCGCCTTTCGTGCGGCGCGCTTGCCAAAAAGGCAGCCTCCGATGAGATGGGCGGAGCCGGCTATGCGGGAACCGTTGGCGACTGGGTGGAAGCCTGTAATCAACTGTCGAGCGCTTCCAACGCACGCGAATTCTTTGAAAGGAATTTCACGCCTTTCGCAGTTGTCGCTGCAGGTAAAGGTTTGTTCACCGGCTATTACGAACCCGAACTGCGCGCGAGCCGCGTGAAACATGGCGCGTATCAGATTCCGGTTTTCGGTTTGCCCTCCGATCTGATCAGTGTCGATCTCGGCAAGTTTCGCGACGAATGGAAGGGCGAGCAGATCGCGGGCCGTATCGAAGGTCACAAGCTGAAGCCTTATGCGACGCGCGCGGAAATAGATGCGCACGGCCTTTCGAATGCACCGGTCCTGTTCTACGCCGACGATCCCATCGCTGTTTTCTTCCTGCATATTCAGGGATCGGGACGCGTCGTCTTCGATGACGGCAGCAGGGCGCGGGTGGGCTATGCGGGGAAAAATGGACGGCCTTATACCGCTATCGGCCGTACCTTGATCGAACGCGGCGCGCTGACCAAAAACAGCGTGTCGATGCCCGCAATCCGCGCCTGGCTGAAGGCCCATCCCGAAGATGCCCGAACAGTGATGCAGACGAACCAGTCCTATACGTTCTTCGTGCTCCTGCCCGCAGGCGAGGCAGCGCAAGGCAGCAAAGGTACGGAAAGCGTACCGCTGACGGCGGGGGCGAGCCTTGCGGTGGACAATCGTATCCACCCGTTGGGAGTGCCCTTGTTCCTCGTGACGACATTGCCCGGCAAGACACCAAAACCCTTTCATCAGCTTCTGATCGCACAGGATACCGGCGGCGCCATTCGAGGCGCCGTGCGTGGCGACATCTATTGGGGAACCGGCGCAGACGCCGAAAGGCTGGCTGGCACGATGAAATCGGACGGCGCGCTTTTCGTGCTTCTGCCGAACAAAGTCGCGGCGATGCTTGGCGATCGCAAGGCGTTCAAACTCAAATGACGCGCAAACGCATCGTGACCGACGAAGAACGTGCGCTGTTCGAGCAGGGCTTCAAGGAAGCGCGGCCTTTGGCGGACGCCGCGCCATCCGCCAAAAGGCGCAAGGCGGCCAATTCGAAGACGATCCATACCGGTGTCGACGGGCGCACCGCGGAACGGCTCCGGCGCGGAACGATGGAGCCCGATGCACGACTCGACCTGCATGGCTTCACCGAAGCAGCCGCCCATGGCGCACTCGTCACCTTCCTGCGTTCCGCGCAGATGCGGGGGCACCGTTTGGCGCTGGTGGTGACGGGAAAGGGCACGCGGAAGCCCGATCCTTATGCGCCGTTCGACATGGAATTGGATGCGCGCTCGCGCGGCGTGCTCAAGACGGCAGTGCCGCGCTGGCTCAAGGAACCGGCATTGGCGGGAATCGTCGCCGACATGCGCGAAGCACACCGGAAACATGGGGGGGCTGGTGCGTTGTACGTCTATCTCCGCAAGACCGCGAAATGAGACAGGCTTTTCACACGCTCAAGCGCCAAACCGGCGGACCGGGTCTATATGACATCACGGACGATGTCGCGGCGTTCGTGAAAGGCGCGAAGATGCGCGATGGCCTGTTGACCTGTTTCATCCGCCACACCTCGGCGTCGTTGCTGATTCAGGAGAATGCCGATCCGGATGTACTGACCGATCTGGAGAACTTCATGCGGCGCACCGTATCGCGCGATCCGAACCTCTACCGGCACACGACGGAAGGGCCGGACGACATGCCCTCGCACATCCGCGCGGCGCTGACGGCAACTTCGCTCTCCATTCCTTTACGAGATGGCAGTCTGGCGCTTGGCACTTGGCAGGGAATTTATGTGTTCGAACACCGCGACGCGCCGCACGCGCGCGAAGTGTTGCTGCATCTCATCGGCGAATAATCAGAGAAACTTTGCAAGGCTCGTTTCGGGCCGCGCACCGTAATGCGAGATCACTTCGGCAGCGGCTTTCGCCCCCAGCCTGCCGCAGCGATCGAGCGGCTGGCCGTGGGTCAGGCCATAAAGAAATCCCGCCGCGAACTGATCGCCCGCGCCCGTTGTATCCACCACGCGCGCGACCGGCTCCGCATCGAGGACATGAAGCTCGTTTCCGCTCGCCACGACGCAGCCCTTCTCCGAACGCGTCAGTGCGAGAATGCCATCCTTGCGGCGGGCGGATTGCAGCGCCGCATCGAAATCCTCGACTTCGAACAGCGCCTTTGCTTCTTCTTCATTGGCAAACAGAATGTCGAGGCCGTTCTTCCAAAGATCGAGGAATTCCTCGCGCCAGCGGCCGACACAGAACGGATCGGAAAGCGTGAGCGCCACCTTGTGACCGGCGCGCTTGGTGGCGGCGATGGCCTTGTTGATGGCGGCCTTCGCATCGGGAGCGTCCCATAGATAGCCTTCGATATACAGCACCTTCGCGCGGGCGATCTTTTCTTCGTCGATATCGGACGGCGCAAGTTCGCGGCTGGCGCCTAGAAACGTATTCATGCTGCGCTGGCCGTCCGGCGTCACCGCGATCAGACAGCAGGCCGTGGCGGCGCCCGCGCTCGCCATGGCGGTGCTGTAATCGATTCCCGTCTGCGCCATGCTGGCGGCGAAACTTTCGCCCAGACGATCGTCCTTCACGCGGCCGACGAACAACCCGTTGCCGCCGAACGACGCCACGCCCGCCATTGTGTTGGCCGCCGAACCTCCGGCGATTTCGCGCGTCTCGGGAAAGGCTTCGTAAAGCGTCTGCGCGCGGAATTCGTCGATCAGGGTCATCACGCCCTTGGCGATGTTGTGTTTGAGCAGGAACGCATCGTCGGCAGGCGCGATCACGTCCACGATGGCGTTTCCGAGGGCGGCGACGTCGAATACCTTCACGAACGAACTCCTATTTCTTCTTCTTGGCGGGTTTCCTGGGCAACGGGCCTTCCGGCGTCTTGTGCGGGTAGAGGCAGATATCGCGAACCACGCAAACCGGACATCTCGGCTTTCTCGCAATGCAGGTGTAGCGGCCGTGCAAGATCAGCCAATGATGGGCATGAAGCCTGTATGTGTCCGGCACGCGTTTGTCGAGCGCCATCTCCACATCGCGGACGGTTTTTCCGGGCGCAAGCCCCGTGCGGTTGGAAACGCGGAAAACATGCGTATCCACCGCGATCGTGCCTTCGCCATAGATCACGTTGAGGATCACATTCGCGGTCTTGCGGCCCACGCCGGGCAAGGCTTCCAGTTCTTCGCGCGTTTTCGGCACATGGCTGTTGTGATTGGCGATCAGCGCCTTTGACAGCGCAATGACGTTCTTCGCCTTGGTGCGGAAGAAACCGATGGTCTTGATATACTCGATCAGCCTCTTCTCGCCGAGCGCAACCATCTTTTCCGGTGTGTTGACGGTTTTGAAAAGTTCTTCCGTTGCACGATTGACGCCCTTGTCGGTCGATTGCGCGCTCAACACCACTGCGACGAGCAGAGTAAACGGGTTGATATAGTTCAATTCCGTTTTCGGCTCCGGCATCGATTTTTTCAGCCGCGCGAAAAACGTATCGATTTCGGCGGGCGTGAGCTTGTGCGGCATTTTTCGAAAATCGTTCCGGTTCCGCCTCAGAAATGCCCGAAATTCGAATAGGTTAAAAGGGGAACCATCCGGCGGAGCAACCGTTACCGCCGGTACTGCACAACCAAGGAGGCAGTGATGAAATTCGGCAAATTCGCAGCCGGCGTCGTAATGGCTTCGGCTCTCGGCCTTTCGGCCTGCGGTACCGATCCGGGCGATCGTGCGGTTTCAGGCGCGGCCATCGGCGCAGGCGCCGGCGCCATCATCGGCGCCGCTACGGGCACGCCCGCTACGGGCGCCGCCATTGGCGCATTGGCAGGCGGCGCAATCGGCGGATTGACCGATCCTTGCACGCTGAATTTGGGCGATCCCTACTGGAAAGATCACGGCGGGCGGCACGAATATGATCGCCGCTGCGGCCGCCATCACCATCACCGTGACCGGGATGGATATCCGGACTAAGACAAAAAGGCCCGCTTCGGCGGGCCTTTTTTTCACTTGATCCGGAAGGGGACAGCTTCGATGCTTGTCGCATGAGCGAGATGAAAACCGTTCTTCTGGATGCGGTGCTACGGCCCAATCCGCCAATGTCGCGACGGGCGCTGCTCATCATTCTTGCCATCGTGACGGCGTTCAACGTGGCATTCGCACTGAGCTTTGTGCTCAAGGGCGCCTGGCCCATTGCGCCGTTCATGGGATTGGATGTGGCGTTGCTTGCGTGGGCCTTTCGCGCCAGCAGACGGGCGGCGCGGCGTTTCGAACATCTCACGCTGACGCATGACGAGCTTCATATCTTGCGCCAGCCCATCAAATGCGAAGCGGATGAAGTGGCGCTCAATCCTTATTGGGTGCGCGTGGAGATGGACGATCCACCAGAACCGTGGAGCCAGCTTACGCTCAAGAGCCACGGCAAGGGCTTGCAGATTGGCGCGTTTCTCAGCCCCGAGGCGCGCGCGGCGTTTGCCGATGTGCTGCGCTCTGCGCTCCGGCGCGCCCGCGAAACAGTGCCGGTTTAGCGCATGACCCGCAAAAGTGGGAACCGGTTTTGCGATGAGGTAATGCGCCTTTGAACAGTCGCAAGAAACGGGTCGTAACCGAGCGGGCCAAGGCCCATCTTGTGGCCATGAGCACGAACCCGATCATCGACGGCACCGTCGAAACCCCAACCTGGCGCAAGATGGGCCGGGCGATCCGCTATCTCTCCGAGCACTATCAGGAACAGCCCGATCTCGAAGAGGCAGCTTCCGTGGCGGGGCTATCGCCCTATCACTTCCAGCGGCTGTTCACGCGCCATGTCGGTGTAAGCCCGAAGGCTTTCATTTCGCACCTGACGCTCAACCGCGCCAAGACGGAATTGCAACATGGCGCGAGTGTGCTGGATGCGGCACTGGACGCCGGTCTTTCCGGGCCGTCGCGATTGCACGACCTTTGCCTGAAGGTCGAGGCGATGACGCCGGGCGACTATGCCAAGGGCGGCCAAGGCTTGCTGATCGAATATGGCTTCCACGATTGTCCGTTCGGCGTGACCTTGATCATGGTCACCGACAAAGGCGTTTGCGGCATGGCTTTCGGAGACGAAGGCGAAGAGGACGCGATGCTGGACGATATGAAAACCCGCTGGCCACGCGCACGCTATCGCGAGGCGGTTGCGCGCACCGCGCCGCTGATCCGGCAGATCTTTGCGCTCAATCCCACACAAGTCTTTGCGCTCAATCCCACACAAGACGAGATCAAGCTGCATTTGCTTGGCACGCCCTGGCAGATCAAGGTTTGGCAAGCGCTGATGGAAATTCCATCGGGTTCGGTCACGACCTATCGCCAAATCGCATCGAAAGTTTGCACGCCGAACGCTTCGCGCGCGGTCGGCAGCGCCGTCGGACGCAATCCGATTTCACTTTTGATTCCCTGCCATCGCGTGCTGGGAACGAGCGGTGCGCTACACGGTTATCATTGGGGCCTGCCGCGCAAGCGCGCGATGCTGGCGCTCGAAGCCGCGCGTCAGTCGGAAAGTCCCAAGACGTCGGTCATCGTATAAAGACCGGGCTTCTTGCCGTGTCCCCAACGGACGGCCGCAAGCGCGCCGGTGGCAAAGATCGAACGATCTTCCGCGACGTGCTTGAACACGATGCGTTCGTTCTCGCCCGCAAAGATCACATCGTGTTCGCCGACGACGGTGCCGCCGCGCAAGGCCGCAAAGCCGATCGTGCCTTTTTCGCGCGCGCCGGTATGGCCGTCACGCGCGCGCACCGCTTTTTCTTCGAGCAAAACATTGCCGCCCGCTGCCGCGGCCTGACCCAGCAACAACGCCGTGCCGGAAGGCGCATCGACCTTCATGCGATGATGCATTTCCACGATCTCGATATCGAAATCGGGCAGCGCACGCGCCGCTTTCTTCACGAACGCCGCGAGCAAATTCACGCCCAGACTCATATTGCCGGATTTCACGATCACGGCGTGGCGCGCGGCGGCACGGAACTTGGCTTCATCGTCGACGGAACAGCCGGTGGTGCCGATGACATGGGTGATGCGCGCTTGTGCGGAAAGTGCCGCCAGTTCGACGGAGACCTTGGAAATCGTGAAATCGATCAGCGCATCGGCCTTGGCGATAACCGGCAGCGCATCGTCGGTCAGTTGCACGCCAAGCGCCTTCACGCCCGCAAGCGTTCCGGCATCCGCGCCGAGGTCGGGATGGCCGCTTGCTTCCAGCGCGCCGCCGAGTTCGAGATCGCCGCTTTCGGCGATCATCTTCACGAGCGTCTTGCCCATGCGCCCGCCTGCTCCGGCAACAACCACGCGAAGTGCCACGATGATCCCCCTTACTGCGCCATGCTGTGTTCGACGAAATACTGCACGATGGCCTGCCCGAACCACGGTATGGCAGGAATGAGTATATAGGCCGAAAGACGCAAGGCCGTCGTCTGATCGAACGGCCATTCGCGCACATCTTCGATGCGTTTTTCGAATAGCAGAAGTCCGTGCAGACGGGCGGCGGCATCGGCATTTGCAGGCGCGTGTTCGCGCAAGCCGGTGATGGTGTGGCGCAGGCTGTCGAGCTCGGCGTCCTTGGCGGCGCGGATACGCTGATGCACCTGCATCATGGGCTGCATGAAGATCCAAAGGCCCATGCCGGCCGCAAACAGCATGGTGAGAAAGGTAGAGATCGCCATGTTGTCGCCGACGAAGAAAAGACAGATGACGGCGGCGACGCTGAACCAGATGAAGGCAGTGCGCGCGCCGTTGCGGCCGATCACCGACAACCGATCGATCCTGAGCAGGTCGATCGCGAGATCGTTTTGTATGGCCTGGGAGAAAAGCTGGGCGCTGCGGGTGCTCATCACGAAGCCGCGCGCAAACAGCATCGACACGATGCTCTCCGTCACGAAGAACCAGCCGGTGATGAGCGGATGATCCGCTAGTGCTGCTCTGGGAAGGGTCAGAACGGTCAGCCCAGCACCGAAGACGATGCCGATAACGCTGGCGATCCGCAGACGCGAGGCCACCTGTCGCGTCAGGAAAACCTCTGCCGTTCGCCTTCCGCCGGGATAGCTGAACACATGCGCGTAATCCTTGCTATCGGCGAGATCCTTCTGGCGCGCGTAACGCTGCATTCCGAGAATCACAGCGATCATCAGACTGAGCACGAAGGCGGGCCAAACCGTGTCGCTCAATCCCAGCACCCGGCCGGAGGGATCGAAGATGGCAACCCGTTCCGCCCCCAGCACAGCCAGAAAAAGTCCGAAGATTGCGAGGAAGAGGAACGCCGTGGTGAGAAAAATGCCGGCTGGCGAGACGTCGTAGATCCATTGCTCCGCGTTCACGGCAGAAGCAGGCATGGGTTCGGAGGCGGCCGTGGCATCGGTCATGGGCGGCCGAATCGAACCTCCCTTTTTGGAGGGGGTACCCCCCGAACCATCGTCTCCGTCATTGGCCACCTCTGTTGCCCCCACATTGTACCGCAGGCCCAGAGGTGTTCGATAGCGTCAGGCCCTCAAGCCTTGGTGTCGACGCTAGGTGGGGGCGGGGCATCGCCCTTGGCGACCGTCACCATGGCGGGGCGCAGCAGCCGGTCGCCGATCATGTAGCCCGTCTGGACCGTGGTCACGATGGTGCCTTTGGCTTTGCCTTCGGCTGGAACCTCGGCAATCGCCTGATGCAGGTTGGGATCGAATTTGGCATCGGTGGTGTCGATGGGTTTGACGCCGTGGCGTTCGAGCGTTGCCAGCAACTGGCGCTCGGTGGCTTCCACACCGTCGATCACCGCCTTCACCTGCGGGCTGGCGCTGGCGCGCGCCTCCGGCGGACAGGCCTCGATGGCGCGCTGGAAATTGTCGGCCACCCCCAGCACGTCGCGGGCGAATTTGGTCACGGCGTATTGCGAAGCCTCGAATTTCTCGCGCTCGCTGCGGCGGCGGATGTTTTCGACATCGGCCAGCGCACGCAGCAGACGGTCTTTTAGTTCCGCCACTTCGCCGCGCAGCATGTCAGCTTCGTCGAGCGGAGCATTGTCCTGGCCGGAGCCGTTCTGGTTTTCGGGTTCGTCGGTCATGTTGTTCCCTGATAACGCACTAGCCGAATATTTGCTTCAACCAAGCAGGCGGCCAATCACTTTCGCCGTGTGATCGACCATCGGAATGATGCGGGCATAGTTCAGCCGTGTAGGTCCCAACACGCCGATCACACCGATGACCTTGCCTTGAGCATTCGCATAAGGTGCAGCCACAATAGACGAACCGGAAAGGCTGAACAGACGATTTTCCGAGCCGATGAAGATCCGCACGCCGTCGCCTTCGGCGGCGAGTTCGAGCAGGCGGATCAGATCGTTCTTGCGTTCGATGTCGTCGAACAAGGTGCGGATGCGCTCGAGATCGGTCTGGGCTTCCACGCTTTCGAGCAGATGCGAAGTGCCGCGCACGATCAGCACTTTCTCTTCCGCGCCCCGTGAAGCCCCCGATGGGGTGGCAAGCGTCGCCAGACCTTCGGCGACGATCTTGGCCGTCAGCACATCGAGTTCGGCGCGTTCGGTTTCAAGCTCTTTGAGAATCTCGTCGCGCGCCGCATCGAGCGTACGTCCGCGCAGACGCGCGTTGAGATAGTTGGAGGCTTCGGCCAGCGCGGAGGCCGGCAAGCCCGCCGGTATCGCTATGACACGGTTTTCGACCGCACCATCCTCGGTGACGATCACCGTAAGCGCTTTGCCGGGACCGATGCTGACGAATTCGATGTGCTTGAGCGTGGCCGCATCCTGTTTGGCGGCGACCATCAGACCCGCACAGCGCGACAGGCCGGAGAGCATGGTCGCGGCCTGGGTGAGCACATCTTCCATCCGGCGATCCGACCCGGAGATGCGCTGTTCGATGGTGCTGCGCTCGTCGGGCGCCAGTTCGCCGATCTGCAACATGCCGTCGACGAAAAGGCGCAAACCCCGTTCGGTCGGCACGCGGCCCGCGCTCGTGTGTGGTGCGTAAAGCAGGCCCATGGCTTCGAGATCTGCCATCACATTGCGGATGGAGGCGGGCGACAGCGCGATGGGGAGGCGCTGGGACAGCGTGCGCGACCCCACCGGCTCGCCGGAGGCGAGAAAGGCTTCCACCAGATTGCGGAATACCTCCCGCGGCCGGTCACCCAACCCGTTGATCTGATTGCGCGAGGAAGTCCCGTCCAACTTAACCCATTGCTTTCTTTTAGATTTCTCGTCCGGCACAAGCATTGTTTGCGCCCCGGACCCATTGTGGCTAGGTAGCCCCAGAAACCCCGGACTTCAAGAGAGACGAGATGCGCCCCAGCAACCGCGCGCCTGACCAGATGCGCCGTGTGACCCTCGAAAAAGGGGTGGCCAAACACGCCGAAGGCTCGTGCCTGGTGAAGTTCGGCGACACCCATGTGCTGGTAACGGCGAGTCTGGAAGAAGGCGTGCCGGGTTTCCTCAAGGGAACCGGCAAGGGCTGGGTGACGGCGGAATACGGGATGCTGCCGCGCTCCACCGGCAGCCGCATGCGGCGCGAGGCGGCACAGGGCAAGCAATCGGGACGCACGCAGGAGATTCAGCGGCTGGTGGGACGCTCTTTGCGGGCCATCACAGACCTTTCGGCGCTGGGCGAAAAGCAGATCGTGATCGATTGCGACGTGCTGCAGGCCGACGGCGGCACGCGCACGGCCTCCATCACTGGCGGCTATGTGGCGCTCGCCCAATGCCTGGGCTTCATGAAGAAGGTGGGGATGGTGACCAAGCCGGTGCTCAAGGATCATGTCGCGGCGGTTTCATGCGGCATCTACAAGGGCACGCCCGTTCTCGATCTCGATTACGACGAGGATTCGACAGCCGAGACCGACGCCAATTTCGTGCTGACCGGCGCGGGCGGGTTGGTGGAAATCCAGGGCACGGCAGAGGGCGCGCCCTTCAGCGAAGACGAACTTGCGCATCTGCTGCGGCTGGCGCGCAAAGGCATCGGCGAGCTTGTCGATCTGCAGAAACAGGCGATGGCGTGAAATTCGAACGCGGCACCACGCTTGTCGTGGCCAGCCACAATCCGGGCAAGGTGCGCGAGATCAAGGAATTGCTCGCGCCGTTCGGCATCGTGACCAAGGGCGCCGCCGAACTTGGATTGCCGGAGCCGGAAGAAACCGAAACGACATTCGCCGGCAATGCCGCGCTGAAGGCGCGCGCGGCCGCCGACGCAAGCGGGCTGCCGGCACTCGCAGATGATTCCGGTTTGGCAGTGTCGGCACTCGATGGCGCACCGGGCATCTATTCGGCGCGATGGGCAGACGAGACGAAGGATTTTTCTTTCGCCATGCAGCGTGTCGAGCGCGAATTGAAGGAAAAAGGCGCCAAAGACTTCTCGGCGAAGTTTGTTTGCGCCTTGGCGCTTGTCGAGCCCGGAAAAGAACCGGAAATCTTCGAAGGCGAGGTGCATGGCCATCTCGTTTTCCCCCCGCGCGGCACGAAGGGTTTCGGCTATGATCCGATTTTCGTGGCGGACGGCATGAACGAAACCTTCGGCGAAATCGATCCGGCGCAAAAACACGCGATGAGCCATCGCGCGCGCGCCTTTGCCAAGCTGGTGGCCGCGCTGAAATGAGCGGCTTCGGAATCTATGTGCATTGGCCGTTCTGTGCGGCCAAGTGCCCCTATTGCGATTTCAACAGTCACGTCCGATCGGAGATCGACGAGGCGGGATGGGTGGACGCGATAGGACGCGAGCTCGCCCATGTTGCGGCCTTGCAGGGCGACAAAAGGCCGAATGTCGAAGCGATCTTCTTTGGCGGCGGCACGCCATCCTTGATGCGCGGTGGCTCGGTGGCGGCGACGCTCGATGCGATTGCGAAATATTGGACGTTCGATCTCGGCATCGAAATCACGCTGGAATCCAATCCGGCAAGTGCGGAGGCTGCGCGGTTCCGCGATTATCGTGCTGCCGGTGTGAACCGGCTGTCGCTCGGCATTCAGGCGTTGAACGATTCCGATCTGAAAATGCTGGGCCGCCTGCACAACACGGCGGAAGCGAAATCGGCAATCAGGCTGGCGCTATCGACCTTCGAACGGACCTCTTTCGATCTCATCTATGCGCGGCCGGAGCAGGCGGTGGACGAGTGGAAAGCAGAACTGAACGAGGCGATTGCCTTCGGCACCGAACATCTGTCGCTCTATCAACTCACCATCGAACCGGCGACACCCTTCGCCGCGCTGGCGCGCAGCGGCGCCCTGAAGATTCCCGATGACGATCGCGCGGTGGCGCTTTACGAAGCGACGCAGGAGATCAGCGAAGCGGCTGGGCTACCGGCCTATGAAATTTCCAACCATGCGCGCGCAGGCGCGCAATCGCGGCACAATTTGATTTATTGGCGTTACGGCGATTATGCAGGCGTGGGGCCGGGCGCGCATGGGCGATTGGTGTTGAACGGCCAACGCATGGCGACGGCTTGTGAACGCTTGCCGGAGCGCTGGCGCGAGATGGTTGTGCGCGATGGCTTTGGCTTTACGCAAACGCCCATTTCAGACGAGGAAGCGGCCCGCGAACATCTGCTGATGAATTTGCGGCTGGCCGAAGGTCTGGATGTTTCGGCGTACAAGGCGCGGTGGAACATTGCGCTCGACGACGCGCGCATCACTTCCTTGGTCGAAGACCGGTTGCTGGAGCGCGACGGCACCATCGTGCGTGCCACGCTCAATGGACGGCTGGTGCTCAACAGCGTGATTGCGGCGTTGGCTTAAGCCTGATTCCAGATCGCTTCGGGACCAAGATCGGCGACGAATCTCGCATGGGCCTCCAGTTCGGCTTGCGTGATCCGCGGCGCAAGCGGAGCAAGGCGGACGCGTGCTGGCTGTTGCGATGCTTCGCCCACAACGATGGCCGTATCGGTGGGCGCCAGCATCAGCTTGGTCTGGCGGCCGCCGATCAGTTCGAGATAGACCTGCGCCAGCAGCGAAGCGTCGAGAAGCGCGCCGTGTTTGGTGCGGGTCGCCAGGTCGATGCTGAAGCGCTTGCACAATTCGTCGAGCGAATAGCGCGAGCCCGGAAATTTCGCCTTCGCAATGTCGATGGTGTCGATAGCGCGCGCAAAGGGGATCGCCGGTCGTGTGACCTTCAGGAACTCGGCGTTGAGGAATTTAAGGTCGAAGCCCGCATTGTGAATCACCAGCGGCGCATCGCCCAGGAATTCGATCAGCTCGTCGACCACATGGGCGAACAAGGGCTTGTCGGCAACGAACGCGTCGGTGATGCCGTGAACACGCTGCGATTCCAGCGGAATGTCGCGTTCGGGGTTGAGATAGCACTGATAGGTGCGCCCTGTCGGCACATGGTCGTAAAGCTCCACGCAGCCGATTTCGATGATGCGGTGTCCGTCGGACGGGTCCAGTCCGGTGGTTTCGGTGTCGAGAACGATTTCACGCATGGGCACCGTTCTGTCCCGAAAGGCGGCGTTTGTGAAGGGCCTTCACGACGTCTTCCACCTGTTTGAACGCGTTATCCAAGCCTTTGTCGGTCTCGACCACGAAATGGGCCTGCGCGCGCTTCTCGGCATCGGGCATCTGGCGGGAAAGGATGTGGTCCAGCTTTTCGGCGGTCATGCCTTCGCGTTCGAGCACGCGGGCGCGCTGGATCTCGGCCGGCGCGGAAACGACCACCACCGCGTCCATCCGTTGGTGGCCGCCGGTTTCGAACAAGAGCGGGATGTCGAGCACCACCATCTCGGCCCCCTTAGCCGTGGCGTCGGCGAGGAATTGCATCTGCTCGCGCGCCACCAGCGGGTGCACGATGGCTTCGAGCCTTTTGAAGCCGTCGGCGATAGCAGTGATTTCCTTCGCCAATTTCTCGCGGTTGACGCGGCCGTCTTCGACCGTGCCCGGAAACAGCTTTGCAATTTCGGACACCGCTGCGCCGCCTTTTTCGTAGAGCCGATGGACCGCGGCATCGGCGTCGTAAACCGGCACGCCCAGTTTGGCGAACATCTTCGCGGTCTCGGTCTTGCCCATGCCGATGGAGCCGGTGAGGCCCACGAGATAGGGACGCGCGGTCATGCCTGCAATGCCCGTTCGAGTTCGCCGCGCAATTCCGGCGTGACCTTCGGCGTCACGCCATAGAACGCGGCGAAAGACGGAGCGGCCTGATACATCAACATGCCCAAACCATCGACGGTTTTGTGGCCGCGAGCTTTTGCGTTCTTCAGCAGCGCCGTCTCAAGCGGATTGTAAATGAGATCGCAGACCGCAGCGCTCGTCGGCAACGGATCGAGCGGAAGATCAAGTGCGGGCTGGTCTTTCATGCCGGCGCTGGTCGCGTTGACGAGCAGACCGGCATCGCGCGCTGTGGCAGGCCAATCGCTCATGGCGGCCGGTTTCAGCTTGGCTTTGACAAAGGGGGCCAACGCATTCGCCAGCACCGCCGCGCGATCGGGATGTCGGTTGAGGATACGGATTTCGCCCGCGCCGCTGGCGTCGAGTGCGAGAATAGCTGCGCGCGCGGCGCCGCCCGCGCCCAGAAGGGTCGCGGGCTTGCCGGACAATGCCACTCCGGCAACGCGCAGACTTTCCGCCAGACCTTCGGCATCGGTGTTGCGGCCTTCAAGCGTTCCGTCATCCTTGAAGATGAGAAGATTCACCGCGCCTGCTGCCTGTGCGGCCGCATCGAGTTCGTGAGCGAGCGCGAAGGCGGCTTCCTTGTGCGGAATGGTCAGGTTCACGCCCTTAAACCCGGCGAGCCGGAGACCTTTCAGCGCTTCGGCCAGATGTTCGCGCGCAATCGCAAGCGGAACATAGGCGCCGTCTACGCCATGGGCCCTGAGCCAATGATTGTGAAGCCGCGGCGACAGCGAATGGCTCACCGGCCAACCGGCGACGCCGGCACACAGGGCTTTTCCACTGACAGTCATGTGGCCACGATCCCATGTTGCCGCAGCGCCGCCAACAGCGGCTGAAGCGGCAATCCCAGCACGGTGAAATAGTCCCCTTCGACGCGTTCGAAAAGTTGTGCTCCTCGGCCCTCAAGCCGGTAGCAGCCCACGCCCTTCAGCAAACCTTCGCCCTCGCCCGCCAGATAATCATCGAGAAACCGGTCGCTAAAATCGCGCATCTTGAGCGTGGCCGTTTCCACATTGCGCCAGATCGCGCCGCCCGCCTTCGCCAGCACCAAAGCGCTGATGAGGTGATGCGTCTGTCCGCGCAGGCGGCGCAACAGGGTCCGCGCTTCGCCGAGGCTGGTGCATTTGCTCACAAGCTCGCCATCGAACGCCAGCACCTGATCGGCGCCGAGCACCAATGCGTCGGGCTGGCTTGCCGACACACGAACCGCCTTCAATTCCGCGAGCGCATCCGCAACATCGCGCAACGGCGCCTTGGCCGCGAGCAGCGAATCCTTGACCGCGTCTTCGTCCACACGAGCAGGATGTATGTCGAACGCAACGCCGGCGTTTTTCAGAACACGCGCGCGGACCTCACTGGCTGAAGCAAGGACCAGCCGTGTCACGCCTCGATCTCCTGCCGCTCGGCCAGAAGGTTGAGGATCGCTGCCGCCGTCTCTTCCACGGAGCGGCGCGACACATCGATGGTGGGCCAATCGCGCTGTTCGAACAGTTTGCGGGTATCGCTCACTTCCGCGCGGACATTTTCAAGGTCGACATAACTCGTATCGCGCACCTCGCCCAAAGTGTTGAGGCGATTGCGGCGCACCTGCACGAGACGATCCGGAGATGCCCACAGACCCACGATCAGCGGCTTCCTCGCGCGCAGCAGTTGCGGCGGCAAGGGCATTCCCGGGACGATGGGGACATTCGCCGCGCGCACGCCGCGAATGGCAAGATACACACAGGTCGGCGTCTTGGAGGTGCGGCTGGCCCCGGCAAGGATCACTTCCGCATCGTCGATGGTTTCGAGCGCCTGTCCGTCGTCGTGTTGAATCGTGAAATTCAACGCTTCGATGCGCTGGAGATATTTCTGGTCAACATCGTGTTGGCCGCCGGGCCTGTGGGTGGTTTCCGCCGCACCCAGGAAGCTGCGCATCACGGCAATCGGTGCTTCCAGCACATCGTAGGTCGGCACGCCCAATTGTCCACATTGCGCCAACAAATCCTTGCGCAGATCGGGATTGACGAGAGTGAAAAAGACCAGCCCCGGTTCTTCGCGGATATGCTCCAATGCGCGGTCCAACTGCCGCTTGCTGCGCACCAATGCATAGAAATGTTCGTTGACGGCCACGCCTTCGAATTGCGCCAATGCCGCCCGCGCGATTGCGTTCAGGGTTTCGCCGGTCGCGTCGGAGACCAGATGGACATGGAATTCCCTGCTCACAGATTCACCCTCAAATTCGTTCCCAACCGGGCCGGATCATCCACAGCTAAGCCATTGCCATAAGGCAATGTGCATCATCTTTCCAAATCCTATAACACTCTGGGTACAAACCGGCCGGCCTCACGGTCTGTAGGTATTCTCCAAGCCCTTGAGCGCAAACGCTTTAAGGCCTAGAGCAAAGCTTACACACCGAAGCCTCCACAGATAACAGGCCAAACATCACTTCCAACAACTCTTCTTAGGAGTCTTGTTTTGAAGGAAGAGAAAAAGATCTTGAGGGTTTTGAAGGGCGAGGCCGTCTGGCCCCCGCCGGTATGGCTCATGCGGCAGGCTGGCCGCTATCTGCCCGAGTATCGTGAGCTTCGGACCAAAACCGGATCGTTCCTTACGATGGCAATGACACCGGAGATCGCTTGCGAGATCACGCTGCAACCGATCCGGCGGTATGGTTTCGATGTGGCCATTCTTTTCTCGGATATTCTCACCGTGCCCATGGCACTCGGTTTCGATGTGGTCTTCGACGAGGGCAAGGGCCCGCGCGTCGTTCTGGGAGACAAGGAGGAAGGTCAGGGTTTGGAAATCCGCCCGAAGATGTGGGCGGAAAAATTCGAGCCGGTCTATGAGAGCATCAGACAGGTCAAGGCGAAATTAGACGACAAGACGGCGTTGTTCGGTTTTGCGGGCGGCGCCTGGACGCTTGCGAGCTATATGGTGAAGGGTGCTGCCGCAGAGGATCAACGTGCGGCCAAGCTTTGGGGATATCGCGATCCGGAAGGTTTTGCGAAGTTTATCGCGGTCATCGGAGAATGCGTGGCCTTCCACTTGCTCCGGCAGATCAAGGCTGGCGCGGAAGCGGTGCAGATTTTCGATAGTTGGGCAGGCAGCCTGACAGCGGAGACGTTCGAGGAATGGGTGATCGTGCCGACCCGGCGGATCGTCGAACGCATCCGTAGCGTATACCCCAATACGCCGATCATCGGTTTTCCACGCGGCACGACATTGGAAGGCTATGAGCGCTATGCGCGAGAAACAGGCGTCACAGCCGTTTCGGTCGACACGGCCGTACCGATCGGGTGGGCTCGGCAATTTGCGGATCGCCAGCCTGTGCAAGGCAATCTCGATCCGATTGCTCTGATCGTCGGGGGCAATGCGCTGACGTCGGCGACGGATCGCATCCTTGAAACCATGCGCGGCAAACCGTTTATCTTCAATCTGGGCCATGGCGTGTTGCCGCCAACGCCCTTGGAGCATGTGAGCGACTTGGTAACGCGTATCAGGGCGGCCAGGTGAAGCTGGCGGTTGTCCTGTTCAATCTGGGCGGGCCGGATTCGCCGGAAGCCATCGAACCGTTTCTGCGCAACCTGTTTTCCGACCCGGCCATTCTTGCGATGCCCGGCTTCGTGCGTCTGCCGCTGGCGCGCTTCATCGCGGCCCGCCGTGCACCGGTGGCACGGGAGATTTACGCCAAGATCGGAGGGCGCTCGCCGATTCTGGAAGAAACACAGGCCCAGGCCTGCGCCATCGAGAAGGTATTGGCATCGCGCGGCCACGAGGCACGAGCGTTCATCGCCATGCGTTGCGCGCCGCCCTTCAGCGAAGAATGCGCGCGCGAGGTGGCCGCATGGAAGCCCGAAAAGATCGTGTTGTTGCCGCTCTATCCGCAATTCTCCACCACCACGACGGCTTCGTCTTTCGGTGCGTGGGCAAAGGCCGCGCGTGGACTGAACGTGTCCACATCCCGGATCTGTTGCTATCCGCAACAGTCTGGTTTTGTCGATGCGATGGCCGGACTGGTACGCCAAACGATGGCCCGGGCCAGACCGGATATCCCTTATCGCCTGTTATTGTCGGCGCATGGCTTGCCGGAGCGTATCGTCGTGCGCGGTGACCCTTACCAGTGGCAGGTTGAACGAAGTGCTGCCGCCATTGTGGATGCGTTGGGGATGAAAGAGCTCGACTGGCAGGTCTGCTATCAGAGCCGTGTCGGACGGCTCAAATGGATCGGACCCGCAACGGACGCCGAAATCCGGCGCGCGGGCGCCGACGGCAAGGGCGTGATCGTGGCGCCTATTGCCTTTGTATCCGAACATTCCGAAACCCTGGTGGAGCTGGATATCGAATATGCCCACCTTGCAAGGGAGATGGGCGTTCCGGACTATCTGCGGGTGCCGACGGCGGGAACGACCCCCTTATTTGTCGAGGGGCTGGCCGATCTGATAGAGCGTGCAGCAGTCACGTGCGGCACGGTGAACGGCGCAGACGGACGGATCTGTCCCCTGAACTTTCGAGCCTGTCCGATGGAGACCGCGCGATGATGATGTTCCTTTCCAATAACATCCAATGGATCAAGGTCGTCCACGTTTTCGCGGCCTTCGCGTGGATGGCGGGCATGCTCTATTTGCCCCGGCTGTTCGTCTATCACACCGAAACCACGCCCGGCACCGCGGAGTACGCACGCTTTGTGACCATGGAGCACAGGCTTCTGAAGACGATTATCAATCCGTCCATGATCGTGGTGTGGATCATGGGATTGACGCTTGCGGTCGTCACCGGAGCGTATGAGGACGATTGGCTGAAGGTGAAGTTCTCCTTCGTGGTCATCCTGAGCGGGCTCCACGGGTTCTTTGCCCGCTGGACGAAGGCGTTCGCCCGCGGGGAGAACACCCACAGCGCCCGCTTCTACAAGATATGGAACGAGGTGCCCGCGCTGCTTCTGATCGGCATCCTGATCATGGTTTTGGTGCAACCCTTTTAAGCAATCTTTGGCGGGAATTTAGCCATACCCTCTTGACCGGCTTTGCTTTGGCACCAAATACCGGTATAAGGCGTTCGTTCCCCACACCGCCGAGGTGGTTTCCCCGCGCCCGCAAGGCGCGCGTGGATGCCGGAAGCCCGAAGGGCGCCGCGGCGGCCGACCTTTAACCGTCTTTTGTTTGCTGGCCTCAGGAAAACGGCCGGTGGCTGGCGGTGAATCCCTCCCACGACCTATCCCAGGTGTTTTTATGACTGTGCAATCCGGCCTGCAGACTATGAAACTGCAGGATCTCAAATCCAAATCCCCCACCGATCTTCTGGCCTTCGCCGAAGAGCTGGAGATCGAGAACGCATCCTCCATGCGCAAGCAGGACATGCTGTTCGCGATCCTCAAGGAGCTCGCCGAACGCAATGTGGAGATCATGGGCCAGGGTGTGGTGGAGACCCTGCAGGACGGCTTCGGTTTCCTGCGTTCGCCGGAATCGAATTATCTCGCGGGCCCGGACGACATCTATGTCAGCCCTTCCCAGATCCGGCGCTTCGGCCTTCGCACCGGCGACACGGTGGAAGGACCGATCCGCGCGCCCAAGGACGGCGAACGCTAT
>DASZYI010000090.1:0-4548 GCA_035545475.1 Rhizomicrobium sp. | reverse complement strand
CGCGCGCTTTTGTGGATCCGGCAGGAGTTCTCGGCCCTCGAACATGGCGAGATCAACGGCAGCGGTTTGCTCGAACTGGGCATTGATCCGTCGAAACTCGTTCTCCTGCGCGTCGATCACGCGAAGGATGCGCTGAAAGCGGCGGGCGATGCGCTTTCGTGCACCGGATTGGGCGCGGTGGTGATCGAGATATATGGCGAGCACAAGGTGCTCGATCTCACCGCCACGCGGCGGCTGATGTTCGCGGCAGAACGCGATGGCGTGAGCGCGGTCCTTCTGCGCCTCAATGCGCAAGCCGATGCAAGTGCAGCCGAAACGCGCTGGATCGTGCGTTCGGCACCTTCGCCTCTCGATAACGATTTCGGTTTTCCGCGTTTCGACGCGACGCTTGCCCGCAACCGGCATGGCGCAACGGGCCGATGGATCATGGAATGGAATTGCAACGATGGATCTTTTCACGAACCGGCGCAGACTTCTTTCGGTGTGGCTACCCCGCCTGCCGACGGATCGCTTGAGGCGCAGGAATGGCGCAGGAAAGAATGGCGATGGGCCGGATAAGCCGCTTGTCGTTTCGATCAAGACCGACAATGCGCTGAGGATTTACGCGGCCGACAGGCACGCCGCGCGGATGGGCCTGAAATCGGGCATGGCGATTGCCGATGCGCGCGCGATGGTGCCTGCGCTCGACGTAATCGAATCCGACCTGCCCGCCGATCGCGCGCTGCTCGAAAAGATCGCCGATTGGTGCGATCGCTTCACACCCTTGGTGGCGCTCGACGAACCGCACGGGCTTCTGCTCGATGTGACGGGGGTGGATCATCTTTTCGGCGGCGAGCGCGCGCTGTGCGAGACGGTGCACATGAAGCTTTCCAAACAAGGTTTCATCGTGCAATGCGCCATGGCGGGAACGGCAGCGGCAGCGCGCGCGCTTTCCCATTACGCTCCGGGAACAATTGCTGCGTCCGGAAAAGAAAGCGAAGCGATTGCAAATCTCCCCGTCGCCGCCCTGCAACTGGACAGCGGCATCGCCCACAGCCTGCGACGCGCAGGATTGAAAACCATTGGACAGGTGGCATCGCGCAAGCGCCACGAGCTGACCGCGCGCTTCGGCAAGGAAATGGTGGCCCATCTCGATCATGCGCTCGGCCGCAGCGAAGAGCCTGTTTCGCCCCGCCGTCCGCTGCCCGACTTCATGGCCGAACATCGCTTTGCCGAACCGCTGACGGTGCAGGACGCAATCCTCGCCAGCTTGAGAGCCCTCGCGGAAACGCTAGGGGAAGTTCTGGAGAAGCATGGACAAGGCGCGCGCGAAATGACGGCTGTGTTCTTCCGTGCCGATGGCGCAGTGCGGAGGCTCTGCGTGCAGATGGGCGCCCCCACGCGCGATGCTGCGATCATTGCACGCCTGTTCCGCGAACGATTGGATTCGCTTGCCGATCCGCTCGATCCCGGTTTTGGTTTCGATCTCATCCGGCTGGAAGCCAGTTGTGCCGAAAAGCAAGCGAACGAAACGCCCAGTTTCGAAGCCGATGCGCGCGCTGCAAGAGAAGTGGCGTTCCTCGTGGATCGCCTGGCCACGCGTTTCGGCGCGCAGCGGGTTCAGCGTTTCCAACCGCAGGATACGCATATTCCCGAAGCCGCTGCGGTTGCCATTCCTGCGCAATATGCAGGCCCGGCAAAAACATCCTGGCAGATGCAATGCGGAGAAAACGATCCGCCCCGTCGTCCGTTGCGGCTTCTGGCGAAACCCGAACCTGTCAAAGACGTCATGGCGCTTGCCCCCGATTCACCGCCCAAACGTTTCAGATGGCGCCATGTCAGCCACACCATCGCGCGTGCCGAAGGCCCCGAACGCATCGCTATGGAATGGTGGCGGCATCAGGAGCAGATGCCGACCCGCGATTATTTCCGCGTCGAAGATGAAGAAGGCCGCCGTTTCTGGCTCTATCGCGAAGGCATCTACGCCGAAACGCGCGAACCCAAATGGTTCGTCCATGGAGTGTTCGCGTGAACTATGCCGAACTCGCGATCACCACGAACTTTTCGTTCCTGAGAGGCGCCTCTCATCCTAAGGAACTGGCGATCTCTGCCACCTTGCAAGGCCATTACGCCATCGGAATCGCCGACCGGAATACTCTGGCGGGCGTTGTGCGCGCTTACGATGCGTTGAGCCATCCCAAACTGCCCAAGAACAAGCCCAAACTTCTTGTGGGCAGCAGGCTTGTCTTCCGGGATGGCACGCCAGACATCCTGGCTTATCCGACAAATCGTGCGGCTTATGGGCGACTGTGCCGGTTGCTTTCTGCGGGCAAACTTCGTGCTCCGAAAGGCGAATGTTTTCTGGATTTCGCCGACCTTTTCACTTGGCACGAAGGGCTTCTCTTCATTGTCATGCCGCCCGAAAGACCGGGTGCGGAAACGAAATCGACCTTGGATCTCCTGGTACAGATCGCGCGCAACCGCGCGTGGCTCGCCGCTGCCAGACTGCATCGGGGCAACGATCGCAAGCGGCTGGATAATCTGCAGGATATGGCCGACGACTATCGTGTGCCGCTGATCGCCGTCAACGACGTGCTGTATCACGAAGCGCAGCGCCGCGAATTGCAGGATGTCGTCACCTGCATTCGCGAACACGTCACGCTCAACGAAGCCGGCAAGCGGCTGGAGATCAACGCCGAACGCCATCTGAAGCCGCCGGAGGAAATGGCACGGCTGTTCCGGAAGCATCCGCGCGCAATAGAAGAAACACTCAAATTCGCCGACCGGATTTCCTTCACGCTCGACCAGCTACAATACAATTATCCCGACGAGCCCATTCCACCGGGCAAGACCGCGCAACAGCACTTGGAAGATTTGACTTGGGAAGGTGCCGCGAATCGTTACCCGGAAGGCGTTCCTCCCGACGTACGGAAAACGCTTCGCAAGGAGCTGACGCTGATCGAACGTCGCAACTATGCTCCTTATTTTCTGACGGTGAGAGACATCGTCCAATTCGCGAACGAAAAGAAGATTCTCTGTCAGGGACGGGGATCGGCGGCCAATTCCGCAGTTTGTTATGTGCTGGGAGTTACCGCCGTGGACCCAATGCAAATCGACCTTCTATTCGAACGGTTCGTTTCGGAGGAACGCGATGAGCCGCCCGATATCGACGTGGATTTCGAGCACGAGCGCCGCGAAGAGGTTATCCAGCATATCTACAAACGCTACGGTCACGACCGCGCCGCGCTCACCGCCACCGTCATCTGCTACCGTCCCCGCAGCGCCATCCGCGAAGTGGGAAAAGTGTTCGGCCTCACCGAAGACGTGACGGCAGCGCTTGCCAGCGGCGTATGGGGAAGCTGGGGCTCGATGCTCAAGGAACGCGAAGTCCGGCAGGGCAATCTCGATCCGGACAATCTTGTCATCGCGCGCGCGGTGCTTCTCGCCAACGAACTGATCGGTTTCCCGCGTCATCTTTCTCAGCATGTGGGCGGCTTTGTGCTGACGCGCGACCGTCTAGACGAAATCGTCCCCATCGGCCCCGCCGCGATGGACGACCGTTACTTCATCGAATGGGACAAGGACGATCTCGACCGGCTGGGATTGATGAAGGTCGATGTGCTGGCGCTCGGCATGCTCACCTGCATTCGCAAGGCGTTCGATCTGTTCAAGCAGCATGAGAACAAAGACTTTGCGCTCGCCACCGTTCCCCGCGAGCAGCCCGAAGTCTACGACATGCTCTGCAAGGCCGACGCCATCGGCGTGTTTCAGGTGGAAAGCCGCGCGCAAATGAACATGCTGCCGCGCCTGAAGCCGCGCGAATTCTACGATCTCGTGATCGAAGTGGCGATTGTCAGGCCAGGCCCGATTCAAGGCGACATGGTGCATCCCTATCTGCGCCGCCGCGAAGGCAAGGAGAAGGTGGAATATCCCTCGCCCTCATCCGAATTCGGTCCAGCGAATGAACTGGTGACTGTTCTCGGCAAGACCATGGGCGTGCCGCTGTTCCAGGAACAGGCCATGAAACTTGCCATTGTGGCGGCGGAATTCACGCCGGAAGAAGCCAATGGATTGCGCCGCGCCATGGCCACATTCCGCCATCTCGGCACCATCGATCAGTTCCGCGAGAAGATGGTGAAGGGCATGGTGCGCCGCGGTTACAAGCAGGATTTCGCCGAACGCTGCTTCCGGCAGATCGAAGGTTTTGGCAGCTACGGATTCCCCGAAAGCCATGCCGCCAGTTTTTCGCATCTCGTCTACATCTCGGCCTGGATCAAATGTCATCACCCGGCAGTGTTCGCGTGCGCGCTGCTCAATTCGCAGCCCATGGGCTTTTATGCGCCCGCCGAAATCGTGCGCGATGCCCGCGAACATGGCGTGGATGTGCTGCCGCCCGACATCAATTTCAGCCATTGGGACAACACGCTGGAACGCAACAGGTGCGGCGTGATCGCGCTCAGGCTCGGCTTCCGGCAAATCGACGGTTTTGGTGAAGCACTGGCCTCTGAACTTGTGAACGCGCGAGGTTATGGATTCTCGTCGCTCGAAAATCTCGTGCGCCGGACGGAA
>DASZYI010000089.1:0-31025 GCA_035545475.1 Rhizomicrobium sp. | reverse complement strand
GTTCGAGCGAGGGATGTTTGTCGACGTATTGTAGACATAGGTGCAGGTGACGCCGCCGTGGCCGTTGAACCCGGGACATTTCTTGTAGATACGCGAGCGGCGTATGTCGACCTTCTGTTGGCCAAACAAGACTGCCGCGTTGACGCCCCAATCAAGGGATAGCTCACCGCTATCTTGGTTGCCCAGAATCTGCTGGCTGGTATCCCAGGTGATTTCCGGGCCGATGCCATGAAAGCTGCGTTTCTCATCGGTTTTGGCGTCGTAGACATTGCCGTATTTGCCCTGATAGGAAAAAGCGTAAAGGGGCGAAGGGAAGTTGTAGTGCGGATCCGAATTGAGTTCGGCGCGCACGCGCGTGGTGAACTGCGCCATCCGCACACCTGCGCCGACAGTGCTCTTCCCCGTCTCTCCGAATAGGCCAATGCCAACGTCTTTGCCCAGCGTAAAATCGATCATCGTGTGCGTTTCGGTTGCGCGCGACTGTGAATCCACAAATTCCTGATCGTGTGCTTGGAACGGGCAAACACGCGTGGCCGTAAAGTTGGACTGGAGCCACTCGCAACTCACCGTGGACGGTATGCCGAAATACTGGGCGATAAACGATGGGAAGGCGACGTTGTCGGCAGTCCTAACGGGCAAGCTTTTGTGCAAAGTGTTCTTGCGGGTTGATCGACCGTAGCGCACGCCGGCCTTCAGCACCCATTCGGAATCCTCAGGCTGAATGCTGATGCTGCCTTCCCAGTCGAATGCTGCCCCTGGTGCCTTCTCCGCAAGCGTCGGGTTTGGCAGAGTGGCTGGCATTGCGGAGGCGAAATCCGGATTGAACTTATCCCAGTCGCCTTGAAGCTGCGCCAGGCTTCCACCAAGCGTTATCCATGCTGTCGGATGCTTGCCAGCAAGACTGTCGAAGATATTGAAGTTCGAATCCCCGCCATCGAAGTGTTTGGAGACGCGCACACCGAAGAGGCGTGGATCTGTGAGGAAGATGTTGGTCGTGAGCCCTGTGTCGTCGCTGTTCAGGAACGTGCCTGTGATGGCAGTAACATCGAGAATATTCTTCACATAGCCCATGACTTGCCACCCCGAAGAATCATTCAGGATAAGGGCCAGATTGAGAGTGGAGTAACCGTTGATTTTGTCGTTGACGGCGTTGAACACGCGCGCCCATGAATGCGATTGCCAGTAATAGTCGCTGTGCAAAGTTGCGGCCCAATCCGGCGATAGCGGAACGGTGTAGTCGGCCGTCAACGAAACCGTGTAGTGCGGAGCGTTTGGCAATTCGTTGCCGCTAAGGTTCTTGTAAAACCCTTGGCCATTGTTCGGTGCCGGACCATAGTCGATGCCATTGTATGTGTTCTGCCCTGTATATGGATGGCCCGGTGTGCCAGCCAGTGGATCGAAACCGGGATAGTCCGTCGCGATCACAGCACCACTGTTGTCCGTCACGAGGGGAGGACTAGCCTAGCCTAGACGCGTTACAGGGTCTTCGTATGCATTGTAGGCGTTAGAGCACGCCTCCGGCAGCAAGAGCTGATTGATGTTCGGTTTGAGCATCATCGCAATGACGTAATTCGGCAGGATGCAATTGGATGCTTGCGTTGGGAATGGCTTGACGAGATGCCAATTGGGATTTCCGACTGTGCGATCCATGAGATCGATGGCCTGTGAACCGTCTGCAAGCCTTGTTTTTTCATATCCTCCGGCGAAACCAAACTTGAGCCCGGGTAGCGGCTCCCAGGTAGCCTGCACTTCCGCGCCCTTGACCGTGGTGTCGAAGTTCAGATTCACTGCCGAGCGATCGACGATGTAGGAAATCTGGTATCCTCTGTAGTTGTAGTAAAATACGTTTGCGTTAAACGTCAAACCGCCATCCAGAGCCGTGTTCTTCGTACCGAGTTCGAATGCATCGTTGAATTCGGGCTTGAACGTCGCCGGATGTGTGGGATTGGTGATCTCTCCGGCATTCAATACGAGCAACACAGCGCCCGGCGGATTGGCACCGCCGGCCTTATAGCCATGAGCATAGGAAGCGTAGAACATCGACTGATCGGTGAACGGAATCTGCGGTGTCCAGTTCGCGACAAAGCGTCCGGTCCACTCCTTCCATTCCTGATCGAGCACGCCGGTTATCGGATAACCGTAGCCATGGGTCAGCAATTCGCTGGGGATTTCGACGAAATGTTTCTGGTCGTCGGTCCAACGCAAGCCGCCGGTGAGTTTGATGTCTTTCGTGAGGTTGTAATATGCCTCTCCGAACATCGCGTAGGAGTTCAAATTGTACGGATTCTGGCTCAGGAAGTAGTTGTGGCCTTGATTGTCCAAACTCGTAATCGGGTTGGGATCGATATAGCCCAGGCAGTCTTCCGCGCTGGTTGGAATCTGAGGGTTCGCATATTGATGGCCGTAAGGGACACATTGCTGATTGAAGTCGGAAAACGGCACCCACGGCTGTCTTCGGCCAAAAAGCCCGTCGACCGCCGCGTACATGGTGATTGTGTTGAAGAAAACGTAATAGTTTTCCTCGGTTTCGTAGTGCAGGTAGTTTCCGCCTGCGCTGAAATTAAATGGACCGTCGAAATTTGACGTCAGTCGCAATTCCTGACTGAACTGCCAGGAGTGTTCTTCCGACAGATCCTCGCCGACGAGGCGATTGCTGCAGCCCAGTTGCGGATCGCAGAAATAGCCGGTTGGCGTGCCGTTGGATGGGGGGACGTATGGGCCAGCATCCCCGTGACCAGCCGCAATGCATCCCTCGCTGCCTGCAAGGAATCCGTCAGCGCAACGATAGTTGCCATCTGGAGTCACCAAATGATTTGGATCTGGCGAACCACCCAGAGTGACTGTTGAAAAAATCCCTGGCTGCGTATTGAACCGATTGTAGTCTTCCGTCGACCAGAGGAAATCGTGGTTATAGCCAGTCGCCGAGTTGATGTTCAGATTGGGCGCTACGCGCCATTCCGCATTCAGTTCGAGTGTGTCGTTTTTCGCTCGGTATGCCGGGTTGAGCGTGGATTCTATATCCCGTAAATCCGTTGATTGCGTCGTGCTGGCATAAGGATCACGAAGCGCGCCGAATCCATTTATCAACGGGTTGCCGATCGCAAGACCGAATCCAGCACCGGCGAAGCCCCCGTAATATGGCAATGACAACGCATTCGGGACACCGAATGCATCGGGACTGTACATAGACGTGGGCAAGCAACCCTGCCCTAGAAACTCAACACCGAACTGGCCGTTGGAGCCCGAGGCGGTGGATTGCCCAAGAATTTCGCTCGGTCCGTTGTCGCGTTTGCAGAGCTGTTTGGAGCTGCGCAAACGATCGTCGTTTTCGGAGAAATGTTCCCAAACAAAATCGATGGTGGCGCTTTCGGTGGGCTTCCAGCGCAAGCTCGCGCGGCCAGACCACAAATCGCGGCCGTCAATAGGGGAATTGGTCAGTGTGTTGAAGCTGTAGCCGTCGCGCTTTGTCCATTCTCCAGCAACGCGCAAATCGACCTTGTCGCCGACGATAGGCAAGTTGAGCATCGCCTCGAACCGGCGATTCTTGTAGTTGCCAATGTCGGCGGAGGCCATTGCCTCGAACTGGTCCGTCGGCTTGGCCGAGGTGACGTTGACTACGCCGGCGGTGGCATTGCGGCCGTAAAGCGTGCCTTGGGGACCGCGCAGAACTTCGACCTGGCTTACGTCGTAAAATTCCTGCTCGAAGAAATGATTGCGGATGAAAGGCGTGTCGTTGAAGGCCACCGCAACTGCGGGATCGGTTGTCACGGAGATCGCTTGTGTTCCAATGCCGCGAATCTGGATGCTGTAGCCGGTGAAATTCGTTTTCGTGAAAGTGAGGTTGGGAACTTCCTTGATGAGGTCGGGGCCACCCGCGACCTGGCGCGAGGTCAGTTCCTCCTGACTGAGCGCTGTGATCGCAATCGGGATTGACTGCACGTCGGCGCCGCCAAGCTTGGAACTGGTGACGGTCACTGTCTCAACCGAGGCACGAGGCGGAGGCGCGGCTTGCGCGAGCTCGATTGGAGCTACTGTAGCGGGCAGGACATCGAGAGCGGCTTGGTCTCTGACGATAGTGACTGCACTTCCCTGGTGTCGGCGAATGGAAAAGCCCGTACCTGACAGGATATGCAAGAGAGCTGCGTCATCGGAGAGTTGACCCCGCACGCCTTTCGTTCGTATCCCTTTCAGCGCCTGCTCGGACACAACCAGCGATACTCCTGTCTGCTGTGCGTACGCATCCAGGGCGCTTTTGAGGTCGCCAGAGGGAATATCAAACGTGCCGGCATGCGCACCCCAAGTCAGCGCCGCGACACTGCCACCCATCATCAGTGAGGCAAGTTGTTTGCGAATATTGATCATACATTCCCCCTCATGGCGTTCGCTCGCGGCATGTCACCGTGAGATCAAAATTTCGTTGCCGTGGTGCTCGACGCGTAAGCCGAAGACATCTTGCGCCACATTGACAATCGCGCTGGTATCGTTTGACGGAAAGCGTCCATGAATAGTCAGCCTCGCGGCGGCTGGATCAAGAATCACGATCTGCTTCGTGTTGTACCGATTGAGCTCTGCGGCTGCGTCAGCGAGCGTGGTACGATCAAAGATTATGACGCCATGACGCCAACCGAGCGCGTTGACGAGAGTTCGCGCTGGCCGCTTACGCACAGACATTGCCTCCGCAGTGGCGTAAGCGATATCGCCCGGTGTAAGGATTTCAGCTTTTACGCGAGATTCGAATCGCGCACGTCCCTGTATTAGCGCGACTTCTGTGCGTGCAGCATCCTGACGAATGAGAAATTTCGTTCCGAGGTCAACCACGCGGTGGCTGCCCGCTATCACGTAAAAGGGATGGGCTTCGTCGTGCTTAATCTCGAAATAAGCTTCGCCGCGATCTAACCAAACTTTCCGCGCATCGTCGGCGGCGATCCGAAGTCGCGTATCCGTATTGAGCTCTATTTTTGAGCCGTCGCCCAGAGTGAGAGTCTTGCGTTCTCCGACTGCCGTTGCGTAAAGCCGCGGTTCAGCTTCGCTAAAATATAACTTGGCGGCGACGCTGAGTACCACGACGGCCGCGCAAGCTGCTGCCATTCGCAGTATCAGGGGCCGCTTTTTTGAGTTACGGGGGGCTTCTACCGAGTATTCATTCGACACAGATTTGAGAGCAGCAAGACGTTCTGCCTGATTCCACGCCGCCTTGAGCCGCCAATAGGCGGCGCGATGCGCATAGGCCTCTGCCAACCAGACCTGGAGTTCGGCGTCCAGAGCGTCATTCCAGCCTTCATTTCCGTGGCGTTCGAGCCAATTCGCGGCAATGCTTTCGATCTCACTTGCGGAAGACATTTTCACACATCCTCTCGCGGCGTTTCGCCAAACAATGCGCTCGCAAGAATACGTATGCCGTGGGCGATATGATCCGCGACGGTGCGCTCTGTAATCCCCATTCGGAGAGCAATTTCGCGGCGCGACAGACCTTCAATCCTGCGCAACATAACCGCTTCGCGCGCACGAGGCGGAAGCCTATCAAGCGCGAGATTGAGCTTGCGGAGGGTATCCCTTGCAATGACGCTTCGATCCGGCCCTGGTTCGTCCGTGGCAAGGCCAAAGGATTCCATATCGGCCACAGCATCGATGGGAATGATGTGTTCGCGCCTAACGCGATTGATCAAGAGATTGCGGGCAGTTGCGAAAACAAAGGGTTTGGTGCGTTCTGGAATTTGCGTTTCCGCCGCCTCGAGAAGTTGGGCATAGATCTCCTGGCGGAAATCCTCCAAATCGGTTTTATTCCGCCAATTTTGATGCAGAAAATGCATCAACATCGCCTCCAGCGGCAGCACTTCGCGGATGAACCAATCCTCTACGGCAGACACAGCGCAGACCCCGCCCGCAAGCTGCGGGTCGTTCGTTTCAAGGCTGTTCTCCGGCGTGCTCTCGGCCATCCCTTGCCAGTTTCCGCCCTCGAAGGTCAGGTGACTGGGTTCAGGCTATAGGACAATCAGGAAGCGGCTCAGTACGGGTGGCAACCAAAATAAATGCTTTGCCATTGAGTAATATAATTGCCGAGGTTGACAGAGACCTTGAATGCAATCTGCCTGAGCGGAAAAATAGGTCTCGATCAACGCTCGTCGAACAAGGTTCTATGGCGCCTGCACGATATGCTGAGGACACGCGCTACAAATTTCTGGGCTTCGAAAATTCGCCCGAACGCGGCTTAACCGCCTGGAACGCGACCAGGGTGGACGCCGGTCCCAGATCGTCGAAATTCTCCCTGTAATTTTTCCGGTAGAAATTCGCGGAGCAAAGTTTTTCGCGTGCTCGAAGCACCAATGGAAAAACTACCGTCTCCAGCTTTTGGAGAAAGTGGGGATCAGGTCTACGCAAACGGAGACTGGCCTGCGAATGTCGTGAGCATTTCCTGTTTCGAGTCTCTCGCGACACATTTTCAAGGGCGGATCGCGCGCGAATGCGATCTATTCGGATGAGAAATCTCCGCACCGGAGTTCGTCGCAGAATGAATGGCGCGCCCGAAGAGATTCGAACTCCTGACCCCCAGATTCGTAGTCTGGTGCTCTATCCAGCTGAGCTACGGGCGCGCGTTCCGCGAGGGCGGCAGAACCTATGCATCGAGGCCTGCGATGGCAAGCCTTGGATGGGCAGCGGGACAGGGTTTTTGGCCGCGCCGGCGGAGGCGCGTTTGCCTCCCGGAAAGGCTGTCGGAGATTTCAGGTGCCGCCCGGTTCGCGATACATATATAAGTGCGCCCCTCGGGTTCCTTCGGGGGCCCGGTCCTTCCACAGAAATTCGTCTCACGAACCGGCCAAGTCCAACGCCCGCACCGGAAATTCCCCAACATGCCGCATTCTGTGCCCTTGTCCGTGACTGTACCCTTGGTTAACACTCAGGGTCAGGCTGCCCGCAGGGATTCGACTTACGCGGGCGCGGGGCATTGGCGGAACGATCCGTTCGTGAAAAGACACTAACCGCTTGAACGGAGTGTAAAAATGAGGGGTTTCAGGGGTGCAGGAACAGGCTCCGGGCTGAAGCCTGTTGCGAGTGCGATGGTGCTCGCCGTGGCCCTTGCCCTTTCCGGTTGCTCCAGTCTCGACGAAGCGGTTTTCGGCGGCGTCTCGGATGCGGGTTCGGGTGTGCCGACGGATACCTCAAATTCCGAAGGCGTTCCCCAGCCGGCCCCTGCCCCTGAAGTCCCCGCGCCGGAAGGCACGGCCTCGGCCGGGACGTTGCCGCCGGTGGATAGCAGCGGACAAAGCACTTACGCCCCGCCGCCGTCTTCATCCGGTACCTATGCCACGTCTTCGGGCGCCGGCGCGCCGGGCACTCTGCCGCCCGTCGCCGATTACGGCGCGACACCCGAACCGGTCGAAACGCAAACCGCTGCGGCACCTTCGAACAGCGTGTCGATCACGCCCGTGCAGATCGAAGCGGGCACCGACACGGGCACGCCTGTGAGCCAGACGGTGCAGCAATTGCGCGATCAATTGTCGGGCCTTGAACAGCGCCTCGCATCCGGCGCGCAGCGGTTGACGGATGTGCGCACGGCCAATGCTTCGTCGGCCACGACCTATCAGGAATCCAAGGCGCAGATCATGACGCGCCTGCAGCTCGGCACCACGCGCGGCAATCCCGAACTGGTGGCGCAGTGGAACACCGCGCAATCGGCTCTCGACCAGCTTTCGGCGAACATCAACACGCTGAACGCCATCGGCACCGACGTGAACACGGATTCGTCTTCGGCGCATTTCGTGCTCGATCAGATCGTGGCGACGTTTAACGTCTCCGGCGCCGTCGATGAAGATCACCGCCAACTCGCCGTGCTGGAAGACGAAACCAACCAGACGATCATCCTTATCGACCGCCTGCTCAAAAGCGTGGCCGACGATATCCAGCGTCAGACGGCCTATGTCGCCAATGAGCGCGCCAACCTCACCACGCTCGCCAACGGCATCAAGAACGGCGAACTCTACAGCGCCGACATGACGCCGATGATGGGTGCGGCGCGTCCCATGGCGGCCAGCGGCTCGTTCTCCGGTGGCGGCGGGGCGATTGCGGTGGTGCGCAACGGCGGCGGCAATTTTCAGCAATCGCTCTACTCGTCGCTGAACCAGGCGCTGGCTTCCAGCCCCAATTCGAATTTCGAAATCGTGGCCGTCTCGCCCACGCGCGGTACAGCCAACGCCGTGCAGATCGCACAGACCACCACCAAGCGCCGCGCGCAGGAAGTGTTGCGCGCGATGACCGACATGGGCGTACCTGCCTCGCGCATGCAGATTTCGTCCTCCACCGATCCGGGACTTTCGACCGGCGAAGTGCGCGTTTATCAGCGGTAGCCAAAAATCGTCATGGCCCGCATTCGCGGGCCATGACAATCAAATTCACCGCACTCCATGCTCGCGCATCCAGGCGAGGCAATGCTGCCAGCCAATCTGGGCATCTTTGGCATTATAGCTCGGCCGGTAATCCGCAAAGAAACCGTGCTGCGCATCGGCGAACACATCGATCCGGCAACCGGTCTTTCCCGCCGCTTTCAGCGCGGCACGCATCGCTTCGATGTCGTCTGAAGTGATGCCTTTATCGAGCCCGCCATACTGGCCCAGCACCGGCGCTTTCAATTTCGCCGCGATGTCGATGGGATGCACCGGCCTCAGATCGTTTTTCTCGCCCTTCAGCGGTCCATACCACGCCACGCCTGCGCGCACCGCATCGGAATGCGCGCAATAAAGCCAGACGATGCGTCCGCCCCAGCAGAATCCGGTGATGCCCAGGCGCGAAACATCGGCGCCGTCGCCGCCGGCGAATTTCACCGTGGCATCCAGATCGCTCATCACTTGCACGTCCGGCACCTTGCTCACGATGTCGGTGAAAAGCTCCTTGGTGTGCGCCAGATCGTATTGGCCCGGATCGCCCTGCCGCGCATAAAGCGAGGGCGCCACCGCATAATAGCCGAGTTTTCCCAACCGCCGGCAGATGTCGCGGATATGTTCATGCACGCCGAACACTTCCTGCACCACCAGGATCGCGGGCGATTTCGAAGGCCCTTTCGGTTTGGCGCGATAGCCCGGAATGACGCCATCCGGAACCGGGATCGACACTTCCCCGGCATCGAGCCCGTTTGAATCGGTGACGATCGCATCGGCGCGCACCGGACCGCCCGCCAGCGCAAATCCCGCCACCAATCCGGTCGCTGCGAATGCTCTGCGCGAAATCGGTGAATCGCCCTCGTGTTTCATGGCCGTCTCCTCATCAAGGGAATTTGTCCCGGTAAGCGGGTGTCGCCCCCAATGTGCGCGCTTCATAAACACCGCGCGCAATCGCGCGCGCGATGCAATCCGCCGCCATGTGCCCCAATCTCAGTATTTCGTAAGCGCGGAACGGCGCCTCGATTTTCTTCGCGCCGGTCGAAAGCGCGAACACGATATCGCCGTCAAACGGCGTGTGGATCGGACGCAAGGCGCGCGAAAAGCCGTCATGCGCCATGATCGCGATGCGCTTCAGTTCCACACGGGAGAGATCCGCATCTGTCGCCACGATCGCAAGCGTCGTGTTCTCGCCCACGCGCGCGCCTTTCATGTCGGGCGGCAGGTCGAGATCGACGTGCGGCAACGGCCCTTTCGGTTTGCGTCCGCCGAATTCGTTTCCCTGCTCGAACGGATAGGCCCAGAAAATATCGGTGCCCGGCACCAGCGCCGAACCGACGGCATTGGCCGCCGCCAACGCGCCGACCGTGATGCCGTTTTCGGTCACGGCCGACGCGCTGCCCAATCCGCCCTTCAATCCGCCGCAGCTTGCGCCATAGCCTGCGCCTGCCGTTCCCAATGCAAAATCCTCCGCCGCAACAATCGCGGCTGCGCGGCCCATCGCGCGATAGGGTGGAAGCTCGCCCCAATTCTTGTCGCCGCCATTGGCCAGATCGAACAGGATCGCCGACGGCGTGATCGGCACCAAGGGCGCACCAGGCGCAATCGCAAAGCCACGCCCATGTGTTGCAAGCCAACCCATCACGCCGCCTGCCGCATCCAGACCGAACACCGATCCGCCCGATAACACCAACGCATCGACCGGCGGCGCCAGCATCACCGGATCGAGACCTTCGATATCGCGAGAACCCGGCGCGCCACCGCGCACATCCGCTGCAGCTACAAACGGTGCATCCGCCAACAACACCGTGACGCCGGTGCGCGCCGCGTCATCATGCGCCTCGCCCACGCGAAGGCCCGCAACATCGGTTATGAGGTTTTTGCGGCCCGGCTTTGCCATGGGGCGAGGCTAACGCAATTTGCATTTCCTTGTCATTCCCGGCCAATCTTCCCGCCCCGCGAATATGTGAGGCCACCATGAAATCCCTGAAGTTCGCTGTGCTTTTTGCGCTTGTCGCGGTGTGGCCCGCGCACGCTTTCGAAAAACCCGCGCAGAAGCACATGATCGCGGCGGCAAGCCCCTATGCCACAGAGGCCGGTCTCGAAATCCTGCGGCAGGGCGGTTCCGCGGTTGATGCCGCTATCGCCGCGCAAATGGTGCTTACATTGGTCGAACCGGAATCCTCCGGCATCGGTGGCGGCGCGTTCATGCTGCTCTACGACAAGAAATCCAACCGCGTGACGAGCTTCGACGGCCGCGAAACCGCGCCCGCATCGGCCACGCCCACCATGTTCCTGGATGCCAACGGCAAACCGCGTCCGCATTTCGATGCCGTGCCTGGCGGACTTTCGGTCGGCGTACCCGGCGACATCGCGATGTTCGAAATGGCGCACAAGAAATACGGCAAGCTCGCCTGGGCGAAATTGTTCGCGCCCGCGATCAGGCTTTCTGAGAAAGGCTTCAAGGTCAGCGCCAAGCTTGCCGCCGAAATCCGCGAATTTCCGCAAATGGCGCAGATGCCGGATTTCAAGGCGTATTTCTATCACAAGGACGGAACGCCCGTCGCCGAAGGCGAGTTGTTGAAGAATCCCGAACTTGCGAAGACCTTGCGCCGGATCGCGAAAGGCGGTTCGAAAGCGTTCTATTCGGGTCCGATTGCACAGGCGATCATCGACAAGGTGAACAACGCGCCGGTGAACCGCACGACGATGACGCTTGCCGATCTCGCAAACTATCGCGCCATCGAACGCGAGCCCGTCTGCGGCCCTTATCGCGCCTACAAGATCTGTTCGATGGGGCCGCCGAGTTCGGGCGGCATAGCGATTTTGCAGATTCTCGGAATGCTGGAGCGTTTCAACGAGACGCAACTCAAACCCAATTCACCGTCGGAAGTGCATCTCTCCGCCGAAGCGAGCCGTCTTGCTTATGCCGACCGCGCGAAATATCTGGGCGATCCGGAAGTCGTGAAAGTGCCCATCGCCGGCCTGATTGACCGTAATTATCTGCGCGACCGCTCCAAGCTGATCGATGAGAAACATGACATGGGAACGGCGACGGCAGGAAACCCGCCGAGGAAACGCGCCGATTACGCGCCGCAACGCACGCCGCAACTGCCCGGCACCAGCCATCTTTCGATTGTCGACGACAACGGCCAGGTCGTCTCCATGACCACAACCATCGAATTCGCCTTCGGTTCGGAGATGATGGCGGCCGGTTTCTTCCTCAACAACGAACTAACCGATTTCTCGTTCGAAGCGGAGCGCGACGGCAAACCCGTCGCCAACGCACCCGGTCCCGGCAAGCGCCCGATGAGCGCGATGGCGCCCACCATCGTGTTCAAACCCGACGGCAAATTCTGGATTTCCACCGGTTCGCCCGGCGGCCCCGTGATCATCACCTATGTCGCGGAGTCGCTGATCGCAATGATCGACGGCCACGTGACGCCGCAACAGGCCGCCGCATTGCCGCATCACGCCAATCTGAACGGCCCGACAATTCTGGAAGAAAACACACCCCTCACCGCGCTCGCTCCGGACCTCACGGCGATGGGTCACACCGTGCGCGTGGGACCGCTGGAAAGCGGCCTGCACATCATCGAGAAAACTGATCTCGGCTATATCGGCGGCGCGGATGTGCGGCGGCCGGGAAATGTGCGGGGGGATTAAAAAGATAAGCCCTCCCCTTGAGGGAGGGTAAAATTATGTTCCCGCCACAACGAACAATCTCTGAAACGGAAACAATGTCTTCCCATCCGCGCGTTTGGGATAGGCGTGATGCAAGCGCAGACGATAGGCTTGCATGAAAGCCTCGCGTTCGGCTTCGTCCAACGCCTGCATAAAGGGCCGCAAACCCGTGGCGCTCACCCAGTCGAACACGGGGTCGTCGCCTTCCAGCACATGCAGATAAATTGTCTGCCAGATGTCGAGCCTGCGCGCGAGCGGCGATAGAATGTCGTAATAGACATCCGCGCCAAGCACGCTCGCCTCGCGCACATTGCGCAATTTCGCGGCCCATGGTCCTGCTTCCGCCACTTCGCGCATCAGCACATGCGACGGCGCGTTGAAATTGCACGGCACCTGAAATGCAAACGTGCCGCCCGGCCGCACGAAACCGAACAGGCGCGGCAACAGCGATTTGTGATCGGGCAGCCATTGATAGGTCGCGTTGGAGAACACCACCTCATACGTCGCGTCCGGCGTCCAGCTTGCGAGATCGGCCAATATCCAATGTGCCGGAACGCCCGAGAGTCGGGCCTGTCGCAGCATCGCGTCGGAGGAATCCACGGCGTCGATATGCGATCTCGGCCAGCGCGCCGCGAGCAGCGCCGTCGAATTGCCCGGCCCGCACCCCAGATCGGCGACACGCATAGGCGCATCGTTCGTCACACGCGCCAGCAAATCGGCCGCCGGCCGCGTGCGCTCGTCGGCATAGGAGAGATATTTCTTCGGGTCCCAACTCATCGCGCACGATCCGGAATGAAGACGCAGAACGTCGTACCGCCCGCGCCTGTTTCGCCCAACATCACATCGCCTCCATGCAGCCGCGCCAGATCGCGCGCAATCGAAAGCCCCAGTCCCGAACCGCCCGGCTTCGCCGCCGTCGCAAACGGCTGAAACAATTTCTCGCGCATCGCCTCAGGCACGCCCGAACCATTGTCGCAAATCTCGATTTTCACGCCGCTCTGTTCGCGCACCGCACGAACTGCGATCTTCCCGTTCTCGCAGCCGTGCAAGGCCTCTGCCGCATTGCGCACCAGATTCAACAGAATGCGATGCAATTGCTCGGGATCGGCCTCCACTTTCAATCCCGGATCGACCTTGTTTTCGAAGCACAAGGTCGTCGCCAGTTGCACCGCCTCGCCCACATCGGCCACCACCGGCGCAAGCAACACAGGCTTTTGTTCGGGCGGGCGTTCGTCCGCACGCCCATATCGCAGCGTATTCGTCGCCAGTGACACCGCACGATCAAGTGACGCCACCAGCCGCGGCGTCAACCGCTTCACCACCGGATCGTCGATCGCCGTCAGACGCTCTGAGGCCAGTTGCGCGCTCGACAGGATGTTGCGCAAATCGTGCTGGATCTTGGCCACCGCCGATCCCAGCGCGGCCAACCGCGTCTTCTGCTGCAACGAGCCATAGATATCCCGCTGCATCGCCGCCAGCTCGCGTTCGGCGATTCCAATTTCATCGCTGCGCGCCGTCACCGAGACGATGCGCGAGGGGTCTTCCGGATTCTCGCGAAACCGCACCATGGCGTGGGTGATCCGCGCAAGCGGCCGCACCAGCACGAAATACAAACTCAGAAACACCAGCACCGCCGCAACAACGGAGATCAACAATCCCACCAACAAGGTGCGTTCGGAATACACCAGCAACGCCGCTCGTATCGGCATCTCGCCCACGATCACTTCCACGGTTTCGGCCTTGGGAATTTGCGTGCGCGAGATGATGCGCAGCATCCGGTCGCCGCCCATGAAGATGCAATTCGCCGCTTCCACGATCTCCGGCCACAAACCGGGCTGCGACAGATCGATGGTGCGATCGAGCTTCTCCGGCATCCCCTGTACGAGGAACAGCTCGCGCTGGTCGCGCCGCTTCAGCATCACCGCATCGGCGCCCGCGCGCATCAGCAACTGCCGGCGCAACGAGGACGAAAACTGTTCGCCGCCTATTTCGGTGAAGGGCAGGATCGCGATCTCGGCGGATTCGATATGGGTGTCGAGCAGCTCGCGGTGATAGCGCGCGATGGTCGGCACCGAGATCACCGCCTCGCTGATCAGCACATATAGAAGCGTGAGCAACAGCAGCCGCCCTGACAGGCTGTGCGCGACCAGCCTGTAGGGCGCTGCCAGCCTTGAGGAAAAAGGGCGAACCATCCGGGCGGAAGAAAACAGGCAAGCAACAAAGAAATAAAGCGTCTCGCCGCCGCTCATGCGGGCCCCACCGCCCGGTGCATGGCTTCGAAACTAGCCCCGGTTGACAGCCTCGCTCCCCCTCCCCTAGAAGCACCCCTCTTTTTGAATGAGCCGAGCCCATGAAGCGCCCTTTTCAGCCCTCGAAAATCGTCCGCAAACGGCGTCATGGCTTCCGCTCGCGCATGGCGACAGCCGGCGGCCGCAAGGTGTTGGCCCGCCGCCGCGCCCACGGCCGCAAGAAGCTCTCCGCTTAATCCATAAACCTTTGAATCGGCTAAAGAAAAGGGCCGATTTCCTGCGCGCCCAAAAGGGCGTCCGCCAGGTCCGCGGCTCAGTCACCCTCGAACTCTGCCCCAATGGCCTGCCCGATTGGCGGGTCGGCTTCACCGCCACCCGCAAGATCGGTGGCGCGGTCGAGCGCAATCGGGCCAAGCGGCGCTTGAGGGCTGCGGCGCAAGCGCTTCTTCCCCTTTATGGCCGGGGCGGCCATGACTATGTTCTCGTTGCCCGCGCGAGCACGTTGACCCGCGACTATCCGGGCCTTCTGGACGACCTGAAGGCCGCCCTGACCCAGGCCCATCAAAGGCTTGGCCCAAAGGACCCCGTTTCCTGATGGCTTTCGCCCGCACGTTCGCGATTGGATTGCTGGCCGCGCCCATCCGGGTCTATCGCGCGCTCATCTCGCCCATGCTGCCGCCGACCTGCCGCTTCGAGCCGACCTGCTCGGCCTATGCGCTGGAAGCGCTGCATGTGCATGGCCCGATCAAAGGCCCTCTTCTTGCCGCACGCCGCATCGCGCGGTGCCATCCCATCACCTGGCTCGGCGGTTCGTCGGGCTTCGATCCGGTTCCGAAAAGATAAACATGAACGAAAATCGCAACCTGCTTCTCGCCATCCTGCTCAGCGCCGTCGTGATCTTCGGCTGGCAGTATTTCGTCGCCGCTCCGCAGATGAAGACCGAGCACGCCAAACAGGCGCAACTCGCGCAACAGGAAAAGGCGCAACCGCGCCACGACGCCAAGGTCGCGGCACCGGCCATCTCGCGCCCCGTCACGCGGGAAGCGGCGTTGAAGAACGGCGGCAAGCGCATCGTCATCGACACGCCGACGGTTGACGGTTCGTTCAGCCTCACCGGCGCGCGCTTCGACGATCTGCGTTTGAAGAAATACCGCGAGACCGTCGATCCCAAATCGCCGGAAATCGTGCTGCTCGCACCGCAATCGACCAACTATCCCTATTACGCCGTGTTCGGCTGGGTGGCTCCGCCCGGCAGCAAAACGCCCGTGCCCGGCGACGACACGCCGTGGACGCTCAAAAGCGGCGACAAGCTCACGCCCGGCCATCCCGTCACGCTCGAATGGAACAACGGCCACGGCCTTGTCTTCACCCGCACCATCGCGGTGGACGACCAATACATGTTCACCGTCAACGACAGCGTGAAGAACCAAGGCGGAGAGGCGGCAACGCTTTATCCCTTCGCCTATGTCGCGCGCGACGGCCTTCCGCAATCGCAGCACTATTGGGTCGTGCATGAAGGCTTTGTCGGCTATGCCGGTGGCAGCGCGAAATACACCAAATACGACGCGCTGAAACCGGACAAGCCGACCGAGACCTTCAATTCCACCGGCGGCTGGATCGGCATCACCGACAAATATTGGATGGCGACCGTCATACCGCCGCAAAGCGAAGCCTTTGAAGGTTCGTTCGCGATCAGCCAATCGAACGGCCGTACCGATTACCAGTCCGACTATCGTCTCGACGCGCGCAAGATCGCGCCCGGCGCCACCATCAGCGTCAAACAGCAATTGTTCGCGGGCGCCAAGGTGGTGAAGACCTTGCGCGACTACGAAACCAAATACGGCATCCAGGGCTTCGACTACGCCATCGACTGGGGCTGGTTCTTCTTCATCACCCGCCCGATGTTTTTGGTGCTCGACGAGTTCTACAAGCTGGTCGGCAATTTCGGCGTCGCCATTCTTCTCCTCACCGTCGCGGTGAAGCTGTTGTTCTTCCCGCTGGCGGATGCGTCCTACCGCTCGATGAGCCGGATGAAGAAGCTGCAGCCCAAGGTCGAGGAAATCCGCACCCGCTTCGCCGAAGATCGCGTGCGCCAGCAGCAGGAGATGATGGAGCTATACAAGCGCGAGAAGGTGAACCCGGTATCGGGCTGCCTTCCGATGCTGATCCAGGTTCCGGTGTTCTTCTCGCTCTACAAGGTGCTGTTCGTCACCATCGAAATGCGCCACGCCCCGTTCTTCGGCTGGATCAAGGATCTTTCGGCGCACGATCCGACGTCGATCATCAACCTGTTCGGCCTGTTGCCCTATCAGGTGCCGGCCTTCTTCCACGACCACCTGACGTTCCTGTCCATCGGCATCTGGCCGATCCTGATGGGCGTCACGCAATTCGTGCAGACGAAACTGAACCCCGCGCCCGCCGATCCCATTCAGGCGCGCATGTTCCTGTTCATGCCGCTGATCTTCACCTTCATGCTGGCGACCTTCCCGGCGGGCTTGGTGATCTATTGGACCTGGAACAACCTGCTCTCGATCCTGCAGCAGATCATCATGATGAAACGCACAGGAACACCAATCCAGATTTTCGAGGATTTCAAATCATCGAGGGCGAAGGCGGCGGCGGGGGAATAGCAAAATAATGAATGCGCAGAAGCCCACTTGCCGCCCCCTCGCGGGGCGGTCGACGCTGCGAAGCAGCGGCGGGTGGGGGGACGCGCAACGAAGACGGTGTTTGCACGTTCGCCACCGCGGGCCCCACCCGGCGTCGTGCGGATGCACGACGCCGACCTCCCCGCAAGGGGGAGGTAAGAGTTCGGCACCCACGCGATGACCGAAAACGAACAGCTCGTCGATCCCGAAACCGCGCGCAAATTGTTTGCGGGCGCTTGCGATTTCTTTTGGGGGGCGTCGAGCGCTGAGAACCTTCCGCCGGTGACGCTGCCGGAAGTCGCGTTCGTCGGGCGATCCAATGTCGGCAAATCTTCGCTCATCAATGCGCTGACAGGAAGAAAGGCGCTCGCGCGCGTCTCCAACACGCCGGGCCGCACGCGCGAGATCAATTTCTTCAACCTCGGCGGCAAGCTGAATCTCGTCGATCTGCCGGGTTACGGTTATGCGAAGGCCTCGAAAACGCTCGCCGCCGAATGGCAGCGGATGATCTTCGCCTATCTTCAGGGCCGCGCCAGCCTGAAGCGCGTCGCCCTTCTGATCGATGCGCGCAGAGGCGTGGGCGAGGTGGACCGCGATGTGATGAAGCTGCTCGATAAGGCGGCGGTCTCCTACATCCTGGTGCTCACCAAGCTCGATCAGTTGAAGCCGGACGAGGCCGCGCAGGTTCTGGAAACCACGCTCGCGGAGTCGCGCAAGCATGTTGCCGCCTATCCCGGCATCGAGGCCACTTCGGCCCTGAAAGCCCAAGGATTGGAAGGACTTCGTGTCCATCTGGCGGCGCTGGCGGCCCTGTGACTTTGCCGCTATAACCCGCCCGCTTTCGAAGACGGCTCGCGCGCCCATGGCCCTTCAGGACGATACCACCCAGGACCGGAATTTGCGGGTGATGGCGCGTTGGCGTTCCACCGCGCGTGTCCTCGTCGAGGCGCTGCCCTACATCCTGAAATACGACAACAAGACCATCATCGTGAAATATGGCGGGCACGCCATGGAAGGCGGCGTCAGCGAACATTTCGCGCAAGACATCGTGCTGATGAAACAGACGGGCATCGACCCCGTGGTGGTGCATGGCGGCGGGCCGCAGATCGGCTCCATGCTCAAGAAACTCAACATCGCATCGAGCTTCGTCGACGGTTTGCGCGTCACCGACAGTGCGGCAGTGGAAGTGGTCGAGATGGTTCTCACCGGCTCCATCAACAAGCAGATCGTGAGCGGCATCAACGCGGCAGGTGGAAGGGCCGTCGGCCTTTCGGGCAAGGACGGCAATCTGATCGTCGCCAAGAAGCTCGAACACCGGACCAGTGCCGGCACGCCCGTCGATCTCGGCTTTGTCGGCGAACCGGAAAAAGTGAGCCCGCAGATCCTGCGCACCATCATCGCATCCGACCTCATTCCCGTGATCGCGCCGGTGGGCGTGGGCACGAAGGGCGAAACCTTCAACATCAATGCCGATACAGTGGCGGGCGCGGTGGCGGGCGCGATGCAGGCGGAACGCCTGATCCTTCTCACCGATGTGGAAGGCGTGCTGGATAAGGAAAGAAAGCTGATCCCCAAACTGTCGGTGGCCGAAGCGCGCAGGCTGATCGCCGACGGCACGATCTCGGGCGGCATGATTCCCAAGATCGAAACGGCGATCGACGCGGTGGAATCCGGCGTGAAAGCGGCGGTGATATTGGACGGACGCATCCCACATGTGTTGATGCTCGAACTCTTTACCGAGCACGGCGCCGGCACCATGATCACGGCGGAATGAGATTTTTTATGGAATGATCGCGCGGCGTGCAGCAGCACTCTTTTTCTTTTTCGCTGCCCTTGTCGCGGCGGCGCCCGCAAGCGCAGGCCTCAAGCTCTGCAATCGCACCAGTTACATTTTATATGCCGCCGTCGCCGCCACCGCCAAGGGCAACACGGTGACGCAAGGCTGGACGCGTATCGCGCCGGGCGCCTGCGAAACCGCCATTCCCACCCCGCTCAGATCGCCGCCCTATTACGTCTATGCGCAATCCTCACGTTCCCATTCGGGGCCGTCGCGCGCCTGGGGCGCGGATAACAGGTTCTGCGTGAAACACGGCAATTTCACGCTGACCACGCCGATCCGCAGCCGCTGCGCCGACGATGCGTTCGACGTCGGCTTCAGCGAAATCTCGACCAAACGCAAAACCGATTTCACCGAAACCTTCACCGGAAAGCCGGAAATCGCCACGCTCGATCAGGCGCGCATCGCCGGTTTGCAGCGATTGCTTTCCGACAACGGCTACAAGATCGCCAACATCGACGGCAATGACGACAAGCCGACCGAAACGGCACTCAACGCTTTCCGCCGCAAGGCCAAACTCAAACGCAAAGCCACCGATGCCGATCTCTTCAATGCGCTGGAAAAGAAAGCGGGCGAGATCTCGGCGCCTGCGGGCTATTCGGTGTGCAATGCCACCACCGCACCGTTCTGGGCCGCCATCGGCCAACGGAACGGAAAGGACTGGGTTTCTCGCGGCTGGTGGAAAGTACCGCCATCCAACTGCGCCACCGCGATCACCGATCCGCTCGACACCGACCGCATCTATGTGCTGGCCGACATTCCCGGTAAGAAGCCGCTTGTCTCAGGCGGCAACAAGTTCTGCGTCACCGACATCGCCTTCGAGATCCAGGGCCGCAACGATTGCCAGAAGCGCGGCATGCGCGAAGTGGGCTTTGCCGAGACGAATGTGAAAGGCACAGACGGTTACGTCGCGAAGATCGGACCGAAAGGACTGATCCTTACACCGGCACGTCGAAATAGCTCAGGTGCCAGCGCATCTCGTCGTCATTGAGCGGAAAGCGTACCCCGTCGCGCGCCGGCAACAATTCCGAAGCGGGCAGTTTCATCACAAAGCGTTGAATGCGAAATGCCACCCGCATACTTAGCTTGGCTTTCCAAACAAGCGCGGTGATCGGCTTGGCGGATTTGAACTGCAAAATTTTTCGCACCGTATCCGGCGGCACATTGGCAAGCGCCGCCAATGCCAATGTCACGACCTCACGCTTGCCCGCTTCGGCCGCGGCATCGACGAAGCCGTCATCGAGCTTGCCCTTGCGGCGCGCGGCCTCGACTTCGCTCGTTGCGTGTTCTTCTTCGCTGCGATGAGCGTCTTCGCCCGTCTCGATGCGATGGCGAAGCTGGTGGTTGAGATAATCGCGCGTTTCGGAATCGATCTTGTGATGTTGCCCCAGCATCTCGATCAGGGCTGCACCCACGAAGGAGGCGATGCGCCGGATCGCACGCTGCGAAAGATCGGCACGCATCACCAGCGGCTGGTGCCAGGAACGGATCTTTTCCGCACGCGCGATGATGTCATCGAGCGCTTCGGCGCGCACCTTGGCATCCGGATTGGCAAGCAGCGCCGCAACCGCCGGCACGTCGAGCGAGGTCACGATGGCGTCCGCCACATTGGCGCTCAGGAATTTTCGCTTGGCGATGGCCGTCAACGCTTCGCTCGCCTTGGCGGTGGCGATCACTTCCATCAGGTCGGCATCGGAAAGGAGCGGCGAATATTCGAGGATCGGCGCGGCAACGATCATCTCCAGATCGACCGCCAGCCTGCGGATGATCTTCTTCGGCACGCAATCGAGGGACTTGATCTCTTCGGCCAGGATCGCGCGCACGCGCGGCAGTTGGTCGTTGGCAAGCTTCTCCAACGTCTCGATGGTGAGCGCGCGGAGCTTCTCGCTCTCTTCCTTGTTCAGATCTGGCATCAACCGGCCGATCTTGCGGGCCAGTTCGACACGAACCTCGTCGTCGGCATCGTCCGCAAGCAGCCGATTGGCCTGCGCGGGCGTGCCCATATTGGCCGCCACAGCGCGGCGGATCACCGCCGCGCCCTTGGTCGCCAGATAGAGCAACACGTCCGGCCCCGCATCGGTGCGGGTGGCCAGCTCCTGATGGGCGGACTTCTCGCGCTCTTCCAGAATCTCAAGCACCTGGTTGCGCGAGAGCTTTTCCGGTGCGTGGGACTTGGCGCCCCTGGCCGTCATGGCTTCCCTCCGGTTTGGCGGAGTTTCGCCAGAGCGCCCTTAAGGTTCCTTGAAGGGATTTGGTTACCGACAGCCCGGTCTTGCGGGCTTTGCCGCCTTCCCGCATCGTCCGGCGATGCCGGCCCCACCCGACTTTCGCCACGTCCGGACCTGGATTTTCGACCTGGACAACACCTTGTACCGGGCCGATTCCGACCTTTTTGCCCAGATCGACCGGCGCATGCAGGCCTTCGTCATGCGCTTCCTGAATGTCGATGCCGAGGAAGCCCGCCGCATCCAGAAGGCCTATTACCGCGACCACGGCACCACGCTCACCGGGCTCATAAAGCTGCACGACGCCGACCCCGAGGAATTCCTGGCCGAGGTCCACGACATCGATCTCGCCGCCATCGACGTGGATTCCCGCCTGATCGAATCCATCGCGGCGCTCCCCGGCAAACGCTTCGTCTTCACCAATGGCTGTCGCCACCATGCGGAGCGTGTGCTGATCCGCACCGGCCTGACGGATTTCTTCGAGGACATCTGGGACATCCGCACCACGCGGTTCACGCCCAAACCGCTTTCGCAATCCTACGACCACATCCTTGCCCATTCCGGCGTGGACCCGCGCAAGGCGGCCATGTTCGAGGACATCTCGCGCAACCTGGTGCCGGCCCATGCGCTGGGCATGACGACGGTGTGGGTGAGGAACGATTCTCACTGGTCGAAGCAGGGGCCGGAATTTCCCGTCGCGGGGCCCGAAAATATCGACTATGAGACCTCCGACCTCGCTCACTTTCTAAGGACGATCCAAACCCAATGACCTCGCTTGCCGACGCCGAACGCATCATCGACGACGCCTGGGAAAATCGCGACACGCTGGGCTTCACCACACGCGGCCCCGTGCGCGAGGCCGTGGATGCCGCGCTGGACGCGCTCGATTCCGGCAAGGCGCGCGTGGCCGAAAAATTCCAGGACGAATGGCATGTGCACCAATGGCTGAAGAAGGCCGTGCTGCTGTCCTTCCGCCTCAACGACATGAAGCCCATCGAAGGCGCGCCCGGCGGGGCTGCGTGGTGGGACAAGGTCGATTCCAAATTCGTCGGTTGGACGGAAGCGCGCTTCCGCGAGGCGGGATTTCGCGCGGTGCCGGGGGCGGTGGTGCGCCGTTCGGCATTCGTGGCCAAGGGTGCAGTGCTGATGCCGAGTTTTGTCAATCTGGGCGCTTATGTCGGCGAAGGTACGATGGTGGACACCTGGACGACTGTCGGATCGTGCGCGCAGATCGGCAAGCATTGTCATCTCTCCGGCGGCGTCGGCATTGGCGGCGTGCTGGAGCCGTTGCAGGCAGGTCCGGTGATCATCGAAGACAATTGCTTCATCGGCGCGCGCTCCGAAGTGGCCGAAGGCGTGATCGTGGGCGAGGGATCGGTGCTGTCGATGGGCGTCTATCTCGGGCAATCGACCAAGATCGTGGATCGCGAAACCGGCGAAATCTTCTATGGGAAGGTGCCGCCCTATTCCGTGGTCGTGTCCGGCACGATGGGCGGCGGCAATGGAAAGCCGTCGCTTTACTGTGCCGTGATCGTCAAGCGCGTGGACGAACGCACGCGCGCCAAGACGTCGATCAACGAATTGTTGCGCGACTAGTTTCGGCCCTGCGCCAACGCCGCGAGCGCGTCCGCATCGAGGCCGAGCGCCTGAACGATGGGGGCGAAGGCCGCCATCTGTTCCATGCCCTGCGGCCCCAGCGTCAACCCGCCGTCCACGGTAAGGGCCTGGCCCGTGACCCAATCGGCGCCATCGCTGGCGAGATAAAGTGCAGCCTCCGCTATATCGCGCGGCCGTCCGCCCCGGTGAATGGGCTGGGAATGGGTGGCCGCTTCCGCAATCGCATCGATACGCGTCTCTGCGAGTTGGCTCGGTATTCCCAAACCCTGGGCGAAGATGTTTGTGGCGATCAAGCCGGGGCAAATGCAGTTCACGCGAATCCTGTGCTCTGCAAGCTGGGCGGCCGTCACGCGTGTCATGTGGATGATTGCGCCCTTCGCGATGGAATAGAGAATCGGGCCGTAGCCGGCTTGCAGTCCCGCAACCGAAGCGGTGGAGATGATCGCGCCGCCTCCGCTTTTCTTCATCGCCGGTACGGCATATTTGATGCCGAACAGCGCCGCGCGAACATGCAGATGCATGACGGAATCAAAACCTTCCGCCGTCACGGCATCGGCTGCATCGCGCGCACCTCCGGTTCCGGCATTGTTGAACAGGCAATCGAGGCGGCCGAATTTCTTGGCCGCGGTGTCGACGGCCTTTGCAATGTCGGATTCCTGCGAGACATCGCAGCGGACATAAATGGCCTTGCCCTTGTGCTCTTCCTCGATCCGGGCGCCTTTATCGTCCTGGATATCGGCGGCGACGACGCGCGCGCCTTCTTTCACGAACAGATCGACCGTGCCGCGGCCGATACCGCTGGCCGCTCCGGTAATGACCGCGACCTTGCCTTCCAGACGTCCTGCCATGTTCTCGCCTTTCCCGAATGCTTGCGTTGACCCAAGCCTAGCCGACCGCCTAAATCGCTGCCATGCCGCTCGACGCCGTAGCCCTATCGCAGGCCCTGATCCGCTGCCCTTCGGTGACGCCGCAGGATGCCGGTGCGCTGGGCGTTCTGGAAACCGCGCTCAAGCCGCTGGGTTTTGCCTGCAAACGCTTGCGTTTCGAGGCCGCGGATACGGCACCGGTCGAGAACCTTTATGCACGCATCGGTTCGGGGGAGCCGCATTTCTGCTTTGCCGGGCACACCGATGTGGTGCCGGTGGGCGATGGTGCGCTGTGGAAGCACGACCCGTTCGGTGCCGGGATCGTCGAAGGCACGCTCTATGGACGCGGCGCGGTCGATATGAAAGCGGCTATCGCCGCTTTCGCGGCGGCGGCCGGACGCCATTTGTCGAAGGGCGCGCTCAAGGGCTCGATCAGTCTGCTCGTCACCGGCGATGAGGAAGGAATCGGGATCAACGGCACGAAGAAGATGCTGGGCTGGCTTTCCGAAAACGGCGAACGCATCGACCACTGCATTGTCGGCGAGCCGACGTCTTCCGTCTCGTCCGGCGACACGCTGAAGATCGGGCGCAGGGGCTCGATCAACTTTCGCATCGCCGTGCGCGGCGTGCAGGGCCATGTCGGCTATCCCCATCGCGCGCTCAATCCCATTCCCATCCTTGCCGTGCTGGTGAACCGGTTGTCCGGCGAACCGCTCGATACCGGTACGCCGCATTTCGAACCCTCGACGCTTGCCTTCACCAGCGTCGATGTCGGCAATGACGCAACCAATGTGATCCCGGCGGAAGCCAGCGCGCGCTTCAACATCCGCTTCAACGATTTGCACACGCCCGAGACGCTGAAGCATCGCATCGAAACCAAAGCCAAGGAGGTGGCCGATGAGATGGGCGGCGAGATTTCGGTGATCTCGCAGACAAGCGGCGTTGCCTTTCTCACCCAGCCGGGGCCGTTCACCGAACTCGTGTCGGAAGCTGTGGCGAAGGTGACCGGCAGCAAGCCGGAATTCTCCACCAGCGGCGGCACCTCGGATGCGCGCTTCATCAAGGATCATTGCCCGGTGGTGGAACTGGGCCTTTCCGGCGCGACCATGCACAAGGTCGACGAATGCGTGCCGGTTTCCGAGATCCTCCGGTTGACGGACATCTATGAGTCCGTGCTCGACACCTATTTCGCGCAAAAATGAACGCTTCACCCATCGGCGTGTTCGATTCCGGCATGGGCGGGCTCACCGTCATGCGCGCGTTGACCGGGCGCCTGCCGAACGAGAGTTTCCTCTATCTGGGCGATACCGCGCGCCTTCCCTACGGCACAAAGAGCGCGGACACCGTGAAACGCTATGCGTTGCAGGCCTCGCGCGCGCTGATGGATCGGGGCGTTAAGATGGTCGTGGTGGCGTGCAACACGGCATCGGTCGCCTTGCCGGCGCTGCAGGAGGCGCTTTCGCCGCTGCCCGTGATCGGCGTGATCGAGCCAGGCGCCGAAGCAGCCCTTGCCGCAGCGCCCGACGGGCCGATTGCGGTGATCGCAACCGAAGGCACGGTGAAAGGCGGCGCTTATGTGCGCGCGATACAGGCGCGGCGTTCCACGCCGGTGGTGCAGCAGGCCTGCCCGCTGTTCGTGCCGATGACGGAAGAGGGATTGGTTGCGGGGCCGATAGCCGAGGCCCTTGTGCACCGTTATCTCGATCCGCTGCTGGCGACCGTGCCGAAGCCGAAATGTCTCTTGCTCGGCTGCACGCATTATCCGGCGCTGAAAGCGGTGATCGCGCGCGTGGCGGGCGATGTGACTCTGGTAGATAGCGCGGTGACCACGGCGGTTGCGGTCGAGAAATTGCTCGATGCGAAAAACCTTCGCAGTGCGGGCGGCAAGGTTTCGCGGAAATTCCTGGCGACCGATGCACCGGACAGGTTCGCGCGCGTGGGCGAGATATTCTATGGCGCGGCGATTGATCCGGGCGATGTGGAACTGATTGATTTGCAATAAGTCCCTGTCCCCGCGCGGCCAATCAGTTCAATTTTACCGATATGGGGAAGGTGCTTTTTAGAAAACGCCTCTACTCTTGCTTGTGCCTGAGGAGGCTACCCCATGAACAAATATGCGATTGGAGCCATTGCCGTTGTCGGGATTGCGCTTGCAGCGTTTGCACAACCGGCGCCGTTAACGGTGAACGGAGAGATCGGCGAAAATGCCACCGTCGAAGGCGTAGTTGATGAAGTCTACACCGCACATCGCTCAGGAGCCACTTTTCTTGATATGGGCGGAACCTATCCGAACAACAGCTTTACCGCAGTCATCTGGCCCGAAGATGCCGCGAAATTTTCCGGCCTCACAGCGCTGGAAGGAAAGAAGGTCGTCATTACCGGAAGGCTTCGTCTCTATAACGGCAAACAGGAAATTATCCTACGGAATTCAAACCAACTGAAAACCGATTAACACCGCAAATCATAATCCACCTTCACCAGATAAAGACCTTCGGCAGGTGCGACGGGGCCGCATGCGGTGCGGTCTTTTGCGTCCAATGCGCGTTTCATGTCGCGCGGGCGCCATTTGCCTTCGCCGACGAGCTTCAGCGAACCCACGATCGAGCGCACCTGATGATGCAGGAAGGATCGTGCGGAAGCCCTGATCTGTATTTCGTCAGCCAAGCGCGAAACGTCGAGAACGTCCAGCGTCTTCACCGGCGATTTCGCTTGGCATTCGGCGGCGCGAAAGGTGGTGAAGTCGTGACTGCCGATCAGCGATTGCGCGGCGAGGTGCATCGCATCCGCATCAAGATCGCGCGACAGATGCCAGGCGTGGCCGCGTTCGAGTACCAGCGGCGCCCGGCGGCAGATGATGCGATAGAGATAATGGCGTGCCGTTGCCGAAAAGCGCGCGTGGAATTCGGCATCGGCGATGCTTGCGTCAAGCACCGCGACAGGCGCGGGTTTCAGATGATAGTTGAGCGCATCGCGGACCTTGTCCGGCGCGAATTCCTTTTCCAGATCGAAATGAGCAACCTGACCATAAGCGTGAACGCCCGCGTCGGTGCGGCCGGCGCCGGTAACGGTGACGGTTTCGCCGGAAAGTTTGAAGATCGCGTCTTCCAGCGCGCCCTGCACAGAAGGGCCATTCTCCTGCCGCTGCCAGCCGCAGAACGCTCCGCCGTCATATTCGATGGTCAGGCGATGGCGCATCACACGAGCATCGAACCGCGCGGCAATTGAAACCCCCGCAACAAATCTTCCGCATTCATCGGTGCGCGGCCTGCGCGTTGCAGACGCATGAGTTTCAGCGCGCCGTCGCCGCAGGCAATCGTCAGCTTGTCGTCGAGGGCTTCGCCCGGTGCGCCGCTTCCGTTGGTCGGCTCGGCGTAAAGGATTTTCAGGCGTTCGCCATTGGCTTCCGTCCATGCGCCGGGAAACGGCGAGAGGCCGCGAATGTGGCAATCGATTTCGTGGGCGGATTTTTTCCAATCTATGCGGGCTTCTTCTTTCAGAATTTTCTTCGCGTAAGTTGGTTCGCCCTGTTGGGGGTGGGCTTCGATGCTGCCGCGTTCGAGTGCCGCCAATGTGCGTACCATGAGATCGGCACCAAGATGCGAAAGCTCGTCGTGCAGATCGCCATAAATCTTGCGGCCGATAGGTGTACGTTCGGCCATCAGCACGGGGCCGGTATCCAAACCCTCTTCCATCTGCATCGCCATGACGCCGGTTTCGGCATCGCCCGCCATGATCGCGCGCTGGATGGGTGCGGCGCCGCGCCAGCGCGGCAATAGCGAACCGTGCAGGTTCACGCACCCCAAACGCGGTGCATCCAGAATGGGTTTGGGAAGAAGCATCCCGTAAGCGACGACCACCGCCACATCGAGACCGAGGGAAGCGAACGCCGCTTGCGCTTCGGGAGTCTTCAGCGAGACCGGATCGCGAACTTCAAGTTTGTGCGCAAGCGCAAGTTTGGCAACCGGCGAGGGTTCGCTGGCCAGCCCGCGGCCTTTCGGGCGGGCGGGTTGCGTATAGACGGCGGCGATGTCGTGGCCTTGCGCGATCAATGCGGCAAGCGTTGGCACGGCAAAATCCGGCGTGCCCATGAAAGCAAGCCGCAAACTCATAAGCTCAGCCTGCGTCTTTCAGACGTTTTGCTTTTGCCAGTTTGCGCAGCGCGATGGAACGCTTGAGCTTCGACAGGTGGTCGAGAAACAGCACGCCTTCGAGATGATCCATCTCGTGTTGCAGGCAACAGGCCAGCAAGCCGTCGGCTTCGAGCGTTTGCTGCTTGCCATCGCGATCGAGATATTCGGCGCGGATTTTGGCGGGCCGTTCCACATCGTCCCAGATATCGGGAACGGAAAGGCAGCCTTCCTCGAATTTCGCCATCTCCTCCGAGGCCCAGACGATCTTCGGGTTGATGAAGACCATCGGCTCGCGCTTGCCCTGTTGTTGGGCAATGTCCATCACCAGCATGCGTTTGGGAACGCCGACCTGCACGGCGGCAAGGCCGATGCCGTCGGCGGCGTACATGGTTTCGAGCAGGTCGTCGGCGAGTTTCTTCACCTCGTCGTCAACGCGGGCGACGGGTTCGGAGACCGCTTTGAGGCGCGGATCGGGCGCGGTAAGGATGGGGCGTATCGTCATGGGCTGGAAATAAGGTCGCTGCTTGCTCCGGTCAAGACAAACGCACGGAAACGCTTAAAAACGCTATGGAAATCGCGCTCTTCGTCCTTGCCGCCGCCGTGGTGGCCGCGGCCCTGATTCTGGCTTTCGCGAAAAAACCTGTCCCCGTGGAACCGCCGAAACCCGATCCCCGGCTGGACACGGTGATCGCCGCGCAGGGCGGGATTACCGAGCGGTTCCAGCAGACCATCGAAAGCCAGGCCGCGTTGCAGAAGGCGCTTTCGGAACGCATGGACGTTTTGAACCAGCGCCTCAACGAAACGCTGTCGGTGAGCGCCACCAAGACGGCGGAGAGCCTCGCCGGAATCCAGACGCGCCTTACCGTGATCGACGAAGCGCAGAAGAACATCACGGCTCTTTCCGGACAGGTGGTGAGCCTGCAGGAAGTGCTTTCCAACAAGCAGTCCCGCGGCGCGTTCGGCCAGGCGCAGATGGAAGACATCGTGCGCGACGGGTTGCCGTCCACCTTCTACGAATTCCAGGCCACGCTTTCCAACGGCACGCGGCCCGATTGCATCATCCGCCTTCCCAATGCGCCGGGCGTGATCGTGATCGATTCCAAATTTCCGCTGGAATGTTTCGCGGGCCTCAAGAGCGAAGCCGGCCGCAAGGCGGCGGAGGCGCGCGTGCGGGCCGACATCGGCAAGCATGTGAAGGATATTTCGGAGAAATACCTTCTGCCCGGCGAGGTGCAGAGCCCTGCGATCATGTTCGTGCCGTCGGAATCCATCTATGCGGAATTGCATGACGGATTCTCCGACGTGATCCAGCGCGCGCACCGCGCGGGCGTGATGGTCGTTTCGCCCAATATCCTGATGCTGGCCATCAACACGGTGCAGACCGTGGTGAAGGACGCGAAAATGCGCGAGCAGGCCCATCGCATCCAGCAGGAGGTGGGCGTGCTGTTGCAGGATGTGCAGCGGTTGGGCGAACGTGTGGAATCCTTGCGCAAGCATTTTCGCCAGACAGATAAGGATTTCGACGATATCGGCGTCTCGATACGCAAAATCGATTCCCGCGCGCAGAACATCGCGAAGGTCGAGCTTGCTGCGCCCGAAGAGCGCAAAGCGCTGCCGGCGGATTGAGATCGCATTCGGTCCACATCAGCACCTGTTGCAGCAGGAAGCGGGTTTGGCGCTTGAGCGCGCGCAAATCCCGGCGGCGTGCGAGGTGGGCACGCGAATAAAGGCCATGCACCATTCGGTTGCTGTTGCCGAACGGGGCGCCGCGTTTGTTGCCGGTGCGCTTGCCCAATTGAACCTCTGCCTCAGACCGTTTTTTTGATGGCGGCGGCGTCTTGCGCCAGTTCGTGGGCGAGATTGGCGGCCTGCTGGTAGCGCTTGCGGATTTTCGACAGCGACACCACGACATCGCGCGAGATGCGCAGCAGGTCGGAAGCGATGGAGGCTTCTTGGCGGCGCTGGTCGCGGAATGGGGTGTGGTCTTCCGTGCCCATCTGGGCGAAGCAACCCGAAATGGCGCCGGTCATCAGCGCGAGCTGCTTTTCCAGCTCGGCCTCGCCGGGCGTCTTGGTGGCGTAGAATTGGGCGATATCCGCCTGTGGTGATGACATGTGGTTCTCCTTCAATTCGGCCTATATAGGATAGTAATCTGGCATTTGCAAGCAATTATGAGCAAATATCTTATATTTTTTCCTATATCGTTGAAAATGAAGGTATTTTTACTGCTATCGAACGGCTCACGCGGAGGCGCGGAGGACGCGGAGTGGCATTCCTCCGCGCCCTCCGCGTCTCCGCGTGACCTGTCCGGTCGAAGTGAAGTTTCAGCCGGCCGCTGCTTCGAGATGGGCTTTCATTGCCTTCACACCCGCGTCCATCTGGCCGGAGATGTAGGGCGCAATCGCATCGGGCAAGAGATCGGTGATCCAGACGAAGCGGCAACCCTTGGCATCGGCAAACACCTGCGCCGACGCGCCGTGATAGCTGAGCCGTTCGCTGGGGATCGTGTAGACAAGGCGGCGGTGTTCGTCGTCGATGCTCACCAGCACTTCGCGCGCCACCGAACCGTCAAAGAATGTCAGCACGCGCGCGCCGGGCTGTTTTTCCAGCGCGGTCAGAAAGCCGGGCGCGAGACGTTCGTGCACGGCATAGAAATCGCGCAATGCATCCCACACGTCTTCTGCAGGCACGTTCAAGTGGAATTCCTTGCGAATGCTGGCCATGGATATTTCCTTCGGTAAATCCAAGGCAAGAATGCCGTGTGCCGCCACGCCGGTCTGGCCGGATTCGGACATGATCGATTCGGAGTTGACGGCCAGACTTACCGATCCTGAGCGCCGTGATAAATGGCAAGAACATCGAGGCGGGTTCTCCCCGGATCGACTTTGTAAATGACGATGTAAGGCAAATCCGGAATGTGCCACTCCCGCGTTCCTTCCACGAGACCGCGCCGTCCCATCTCCGGGAACGTTATCAAACTGTCGCGAATCCCATCGCGTATCCGGTTGATCACGCGGCGCGCGTTCCGCGGGCTATCCCGGGAAATATATTCGAAGATGCGTTGAAGGTCTTTGGCAGCCTTCCGGCGGACGAAAAGTTTCACGCGGTTAGCCGAACGACAAAGTCTTCGAATTCCTCAAGGGTCATCTCCTTGGGATCCTCTTCCGCAAGCCGCCGCTTGACTTCCGCGACCTGCTCGTCGGTCAGCGCGTAACGGGTCTGGTGCTCGAGATTCTGGAGGATCATGGCGGCCCATGCCTCCTGCTGGTCGGGCGGCAGCTTCTTCAGTTCTGCGATGGCGCGCTCGAATTTCGTCATGGCGTCAGCATAGCACAGTGGCACTTGCCTCTCAAAGCGGCCGCCTTGCCTTGAACGCGGCGTTGAGCGTGCCTTCGTCGAG
>DASZYI010000088.1:0-5109 GCA_035545475.1 Rhizomicrobium sp. | reverse complement strand
ATCGCGGGATCGGCAACCACCTTGCGCGTGTCGGGATCGTTTGAATCGTAAACCGTCAGCGGAATGTCGCCGGGCTTGTCGTATTCAAGCTGGTGCGAACGCGCGACAAGCCGCGACTCCACCATAATCAGCGAAGCCAGGTCGCCGAACTGGAACGAACGGTTGATGGCTTCGAACGCGTGTCCCGGCTCCGGCTCGCGGATCGGCATCCATTCGTAATAGGCCTTCAGCGCGGCCTGTTCGCGCTCGATCCACGGCCCTTCGGTTTTCTCGTTATGGTTCTCCGCACCGCCGGCCCAGGAATCGTTCGCCGTTTCGTGATCGTCCCAAACGCAAATCCACGGCGCGCGTGCGTGCGCTGCCTGCAAATCCGGGTCGCGCTTGTAAAGAGCATGCCGCGTGCGGTAATCGGCAAGCGTCACGATATCGTGCGGCGGATCGGGAATGCGCCCGATCTTGCTGCCGATGGACATGCCGTAATCATCCGGCTTGGCGCCATATTCGTAATAATAATCGCCCAACTCCACGACGGCATCGACACGCTCCAGTTTCGCGATGTCGTCATAGGCGTTGAAGAATCCGCCCGAATAAAGCGCGCAGGTCACAAAGGCGAGCACGATATCGTTCACCGGGCCGGAGGGCAGGGTGCGCGTGCGCCCCACCGGCGAAACCGTGCCGCCCGAACGGAAACGATAGTAATAGTCCTGCGAAGGCCTCAGTCCGCTCACGTCCACTTTCACGGTGAAGTCGCGATCCGCATTTGTCGTGGTGCGTCCGCGCCCCGCGACGACGCGAAATGTGGAGTCCTGCGCGATCTCCCATTCCACCGTCACGTCCGCCGCGCCCGCATCGGCAGGCGTCACACGCGTCCACAGCACGACACGGTCCTGCAACGGATCGCCGCTGGCGACGCCATGGTCGAACGAAACGCGGCCGGTGTAAGCCGCCTCGGTTTCGGTGATCGCGAGCGGGGCTGCGCCCGTCAACGCGAGAAGGGAAAGAGCGTTACGGCGATTGATTTTCATGCGCCGCTCCGCATATCGGCATCCGCCACCATCTTCTGCACCTTTGCGTAGTCTGTTTTTCCTGTTCCCAGCACCGGCACCGCATCGACCTGCACGATCCGCCGCGGGATAGCGAGTTCGGAGACGCCGTGATTGTGCGCCCAGCCCACAAGGTCCATGCGCTCGGCATTGGGGCAATCGGTGACGAGCACGATCTGCTCGCCCTTGGTGCGATCCGGCACGGCAACAGCCGCATGGCTGTAATCCGGCCAAACGGCCGAGGCACAGCTTTCCACCACCGCTAGCGAAACCGCTTCGCCGCCGATCTTGGCAAAACGCTTCAGCCGTCCGCGAATCTTGACGTAACCGTCCTCATCGATGCTCACCACATCGCCCGTATCGTACCAGCCGTCTTTCGGCGGATGGATGACGCCCGGCGCATCGGGCTTGATGTAGCCCAGCATGATGTTCGGCCCGCGAATGACCAGCCGCCCCGCATTCGGAATGCCTTCGACCGGTTCGAGCTTGTATTCGATGCCTTTCATCAGATGACCGACGGTGCCGGAACGGTTGGCGCCCAACTGGTTCGCCGCCACGACAGGCGAGGCTTCCGTCACGCCATAACCTTCCAGAAGCTCGATGGAATATTTCTTCCGCAGCAGGGCCCGTGTTTCATCACGCAACCGTTCCGCGCCGCAAACGGCCAGCCGCAGCGAATTGAGGTCGCCCGGTTCGCCCGCGCGTGCATATTGTGAGATGAACGTGTCGGTCGAAAGCAGGATGGTCGCGTTGCTCTCCCGCACCCGTTTGGCGATTTCTTTCGGCTGCAAGGGCGTGGGGTGGCAAACCACTTTCACGCCCACATAAAGCGGCAGCAGCGCGCCCACCGTCAGCCCGAAGCAATGGAACGTCGGCAGGGGATTGAACAGCACGTCGCTCTGCGGATAGAGCGCGATGTGCGCGTTCACCTGCTCCATGTTGGAGACGAGATTAGAGTGCGAAAGCGCGACGCCTTTCGGATCGCCTTCCGTGCCCGAGGTAAACAGGATCACCGCGGGCGTCTTGCTCGAAGGCCGTGCTGCGATCAGTTGCGGCATCAGCGAGCCCGCCACCGCCATCGCCTTGTCGCGCATCGAGAGATTTTCGCGCACGTCTTCGAGATAAACGATGTCGGCAGAGCTTTTCAGTTCCTGAATGAGCGGTTCCAGCTTCGCCACTTCCACCAGCTTGTGTGCGGTGACGATGCGTTTCACCTGTGCCGTGCGCAGCGCCGATTTCAGGCCCGCTGCGCCGGTGGTGAAGTTCAGCATCGCGGGAACGCGCCCATAAGCCGAAACGGCATAGAAGGCGATGATGGATGCGGCTCCGGTGGGCAGCATGACGCCGACCGATTCGCCGGGCCTCGTGCCGCGTTTCAACGCGTGGCCCAGCGCGAATGCCGCCCGAACGATCTCGTCGTAAGTCAGGGAGCGCCCGTCGCCGTCCACGAGGATCGAACGCTTGCCGCCGAACTTGCTGCGCGCGTCGAGCAATACGTGAAAGACAGGCTTGGGTTCGTAAGCCAGATCGGACGAAACGATCTCTTCGCCGGATGCCGCGGCGACGGTGGCCAAGGTCAAGACGTTTCCCCCACGGATTTGTCTGCAAGCCGTTCCACGCGAATCCTACCTGAGATGGGGGAGGTGGCAACCCAAGGAATTCGATTGACAACCGCGAAGAGCGTTCGAAGGGAAAGCGCCCAAAGAAAAAAGGCGACCGCGTGGGCGACCGCCTTTTTCCCGATCATGCGAACCTACCCGGGGGGCGGGCGGCTCTTCATGTCATTCGAATGTAGGGTATCATTCCCCAAATTTCGGTGAACGCAAGAGAATTTCGCGCGCAAAATAGCGCAAACATTGACAATAATATCAATAGCTAAGCGATGTATTTGTCATCACGAGTGATTTCCGCGCGGGCTATGGCTATATAAATTTCGCATGACCACCGTGTTCGACCTTTCGAAAGACCGTCCGGCGCTGCGCCACCCCGAAAAAGCGCACCGCCCGGACACCATCGTACTGCGCAAGCCGGACTGGATTCGCGTGAAGGCGCCCGTCAGCCGGGAATACGCCGAAACCAAATCCATCGTGCGCGAGCACGCGCTGCACACCGTCTGCGAAGAAGCGGCCTGCCCCAACATCGGCGAGTGCTGGACCCATCGCCACGCCACCATGATGATCATGGGCGACACCTGCACGCGCGCCTGCGGCTTCTGCAACGTGAAAACCGGATTGCCCGGCGCGCTCGACCCCGACGAACCCCGCCATGTCGGACAGGCGGTCGCCAAGCTCGGCCTAAAGCATGTTGTCATCACCTCCGTCGATCGCGACGATCTCGCGGACGGCGGCGCCGAACATTTCGCCCAAACCATCCGCGCCATCCGCGAATATTCGCCCGGCACGACCGTCGAAGTGCTGACGCCGGATTTCCTGCGCAAGCAAGGCGCGGTCGAGATCGTGGCGGCGGCCAAGCCGGACGTGTTCAACCACAATCTCGAAACGGTGCCGCGTCTCTATCTCACCGTGCGCCCCGGCGCGCGCTATTTCGCGAGCCTGCGTCTGCTCGAACGCGCCAAGGAATTGTCGCCGGAAGGCTTCACCAAATCGGGCCTGATGGTCGGGCTGGGCGAAAGCCGCGAAGAGATCATGCAGGTGATGGACGATCTGCGCGCCGCCAATGTCGATTTCCTCACCATCGGCCAATATCTCCAGCCGACAAAAAAACACGCCGCCCTGCAACGCTTCTGGACGCCGGAAGAATTCGCCGGGTTGGAACAGATCGCCCGCGCCAAAGGCTTCCTGATGGTGTCAGCCTCGCCGCTGACGCGCTCGTCCTATCACGCCGATGCCGACTTCGCGACGATGCAGGCGGCGAGGGCAGCCCGCAAATAATCGTGTCGTCCCACTCCGAAACGCGCCTGTTGCCATACTCCGCCGATCTCATGTTCGGCATTGTGGCCGATGTCGAGCGCTATCCCGAATTTCTGCCGTGGTGCACAGGCCTGCGCGTTCTCAGCCGCGCGAAGGAGGGCGAACGCGACATTCTCATCGCGGAAATGCTGGTCGGCTATCGCAGCCTGCGCGAACGCTACACCAGCCGCGTGACGCTGGATCCTGCCGCGCGCACCATCGACGTGGTGCAAACCGAAGGCCCGTTCCGCATTCTCGCGAACCATTGGCGTTTCGTGCCGAAGGAAAACGGCAGCGAAGTCACCTTCGGCATCGATTTCGAATTCAAAAGCCGCTTGCTTAACATGGTGGCGGGCCAAGCCTTCGAACACGTCTTGTTCAAGATGACCGACGCCTTCGAAACGCGCGCCAAGCAGCTCTCAGAACATCCGCTGTAAAAGATTGAGCGCCGCTTCCACTGTGCGCATGCGTATTTCGCTGCGCCCGATATCGCCGAAGCGATGTGCCTCATGCAAAATCGAACGCCCTTCGCGCGCCGCCGCGATGTGAACCAATCCCACCGGCTTCAACGCCGTCCCGCCGCCGGGCCCCGCCACACCGGTCACCGCAATCGAACAATGCGCGTTGGAATTTTCCACCGCCCCTTCCGCCATCGCGCGCGCCACCGCTTCCGACACCGCGCCCATATCCGCGATCAAATCGCCCGGCACGCCCAACAGATCCGATTTCGCGCGGTTGGAATAGACAACGAACCCGCGCTCCACCACGTCGGACGATCCGGGAATTTCCGTCAGCAGCCCCGCGATCAATCCACCGGTGCAACTTTCGGCGGTCACGACGCGCAATTTCTTCTCGCGCGCTTCCATCAAAACCACTTCGGCCAGACGCAGCAGGGGAGGCGAAAACATCACAACACCTTCCAGTCATGCAACGCCCACACGATAACCCCTGCAATCAATCCCGCAACGATATCGTCGAACATCACGCCCCATCCGCCGCGCGCCCGCTCGGCGGCTGAAACCGGCCAGATCTTCGTCATGTCGAAAAAGCGGAACAAAACGAACGCCGCCAGATAGCCCTGCCACGACAGCGGCGCGAAGGCGCAAGCCAGCCACTGCCCCGCCAATTCATCGATCACCGCTTCGGAAGGATCGTCG
>DASZYI010000087.1:0-16685 GCA_035545475.1 Rhizomicrobium sp. | reverse complement strand
GACGAATCCGTGGCGCACAGCGTCGCGTTCTGGCGTCTGGAAGCGGCGTGGGATCGCGGTGCGCGCCTCGAAGTTCTGCGGTCCATGCCGCAAGCCGCTGCGCGTCAAATCACGCGCCGTCCATTTCTGCGACTGGCGGCGGCTTGCGCAGCCGCTGCCGTCATTGCGGCGAGTGCGGTGGTATTTTGGCCGCGGATGCAAGAATCGGAAGCCGTTTATGCAACCGCGGTCGGCGAACGCAAGCTCGTCACCCTGGGCGACGGCACGCGCATTGAGTTGAACACGAATTCCGTATTGCGTCTGGCGGCAGCGGACGACCAGCGCAAGGTGGTCCTCGAACGCGGCGAAGCCTTCTTCCAGGTTGAACACGACGCGGCCCACCCCTTCGTGGTGATCGCTGGCACGCACCGCATCACCGATCTCGGCACCAAATTCACCGTGCGCCAGGGCGCCGACAGCCTTCAGGTCACATTGGTGGAAGGCAGCGCCGAAATCGGCCCCGCCAACGCGCAGGACAAGGATCGCTCCATCGTGCTCAAGCCCGGCGATGTGGCGCTCGCCACCGCGGCCAGTCTCGCCGTCACGCGCAAATCGACCAGCGAACTTTCCAACGAGCTTGCCTGGCGGCGTGGCATGTTGATCTTCGACCGCACGACGCTTGCCGAAGCGGCCGCAGAATTCAACCGCTACAACAAGACGAAGCTCATCATCGCCGATCCGGCCATCGCGCAACGCAGCATCGGCGGCAAGTTCAGTGCCGCGGATGTACACGGCTTCGTCGAAATCATGCAGCAGCTATTGGGTCTTCGCGTCGAACGCCGGGGCCAGGATTTTGTCATCTCGCATTGACCGCGCGGCCGCATCCGGCGCGCCCGGCAACGAGGAAGGGGGGATTGAATGACCGTTTCATATCTGCAAAAGGCGATGCTTCTCGCCGCCGCGTCGGCGACCGTTCTGGGAACGGCCTTCGCAAAGGAATTCGATATTCCGGCCGGCGATCTCAAGAGCGCGCTCGACAGTTACTCGCGCCAGTCCGGCATCGAACTGATCTATCTCGACGATCAGGTGGCAAGCGTCCGCTCCAACGGCGTGAAGGGCGATTTGCCTGCGACCGATGCGCTGTCCCGGCTTCTCTCCGGGACCGGCTTTGTGATCCATCGCAACAGCAGCGGCGCGCTCGGCATTTCGCGCGGCCAATCTTCCGAAGCGATGCCAGTGGGCGACATCCCGATGCAACTGGCGCAGGCCGCGCCGGTCCGGCAGTCGGTCGAAACCGTCACCGTCACGTCGTCCAAACTCGGTGGCGCGGATGTGCAAAGCGTGCCGATCGCCATCACGGCCATGAGCCAGGAACAGTTGACGGCCACGCAAACCGCAGGCGGTCCCGATCTTGTAAAGCAAGTCCCGAACCTGACGTTCTCGAAAACCAACTTCACCGGCTACAACATTCAAATTCGTGGCATCGGCACGCAGGCCATTTCTGTCACCACAGATCCGGCGGTTGCGGTGTCGTTCAACGATACGCCCTTCCTGCGCAATCACTTCTTCGAACAGGAATTCTTCGACGTTTCGCAGGTGGAAGTGTTGCGCGGCCCGCAAGGCACGCTCTATGGCCGCAACGCAACCTCCGGCGTGGTCAACGTGATCTCGGCCCTTCCGTCCGATCATTGGGAAGCGCAAGCCTCCGTCGATGTCGGCAACTACAACAATCGCCGCCTCGAAGGCATGCTCAACGTACCTATAATGGACGACAAGCTTGATCTGCGTGTGGCGGGCGAGTGGACGAAACGCGACGGCTATTCCTTCAACGACGAGACCGGACACTCGACTGACGGACGCAATCTGTGGTCCTCGCGTGTCTCGCTGCTGTTCCACCCCATCTCCCGATTGACGGCCACCGCCATCTGGGAACATTTCGACGAAGACGATGACCGCTTGCGCAGCGGCAAGCAGCTTTGTGCGCGCGATGAACCGCCCACGGTGGTCGATGGCCCGGCTGGTCCGCGAATTCCCGATTACAACCCCCAGTCCGGGGGCAATTTCGGCGGCGTCTGGTTGCAGCAGGGATGTCATGCGGCATCGCTATATGCACCGGAATCGTTCGGCACGCCGAACGCTGCCTCCATCCCCTTCATTGCCGCTCTACAATTGCTCAGTCCGTATATGGCGCCAGGATTGAACCCGTATTCCGGCATCACGCAATCGACGGATTTGCGTGTCATCAACTCCCTGATAGATCCCAAATATCGTGCGAAGAACGACACCTACGAACTCAATGTCGACTTTCATGTGACGCCCGAGCTGACGCTCACTTCGCAAACGGCTTACAACACCGACAGCCTCTATTCGACGGAGGATTTCAACCGCTACAACACGAGCACCGGCATATTCACCGATCCGGGCGGCGATACGCTGATCGGCAAGGATGGGGAATATTGCGATCCGCAACTCGGCTGCTCCAGCCGGCTCGTCGCTCAGGACATCTCCAACGAGACCGCTCATCAATTCTATCAGGAAGTACGGCTGGCCTCATCGTTCGAAGGCAAGCTGAATTTCGTCGGCGGGGCGAACTATCTCAATTATCGCACGCTCGAAAACTACATGATCTTTTCCAACGCTATCAGCCTGGCGACGGAAACCTTTAATGGATTCTTCGGCGGCTCGCCCGGCATTCCCGATACCGGCCATGTGCCGTTCGATCCCGCGCGGGCGAATTCCTGCCCGGTAACGACGCCTCCGAGTCTCGATCCGGCGGCGATCGGCGCCAGCACCTTTCTGGGTTTGGGTTGCGCCTATATCGACCCCAATCCGCTCGATAGCATCGACGGCCAGGGTCACAATTATTTCCGCAGCCAGAATCCCTACAAGCTCACATCCTGGGCCTTGTTCGGCGAGGTCTATTACAACATCACCGACGACATCAAACTCACCGGCGGCCTTCGCTACACCGACGACAACAAACATTTCGACGTCATTCCGAGCTGGTCGTTGATCGCCTTTAAGGGCTACCCCATCACCAATGTCATCAACCAGGAATGGCGGGAATTCACAGGCCGCGCCAACGTCACCTGGACGCCGAAACTCGATTTCACCGATCAATCGCTTTTCTATGCCTCTTACGCGCGGGGCTACAAAGGCGGCGGCGCCAATCCGCCCGGCGTCATTCCCATCATCTCGGAATTTCCCGTCACCAGGGGGGCGGATTACATAACCTCTCCCAGCAATCAGACCCATCCGTCGACATTCGAGCCCGAGTTTAACAATGCCTTCGAACTCGGCACGAAAAACACGCTGCTCGACGGCGCCATGACGCTGAACGGCGACGTATTCCTGTACAAGTACAAGAACTATCAGATCTCGCAGATCATCGACCGCACCGCCGTGAACATGAATGTGAACGCCACGGTCAAAGGAGCGGAACTTGAAACGAGCTGGTCTCCGCTTCCGGGTCTCAAATTCGGTCTGAACACCGGCTACGAAGACGCGACTATCGACAGCGGTCAGTCGGCGATCGACATCATGGACCGCACGGCAGGGCATACAGACTGGATGGTCATCAAGCCGTTCATCACCCAGACCTCGAATTGCATTGTGCCGACCGTCGTCGTGAACGAAGTCATGGCGGCTCCGTTCACCTCGCTCGCCTACACCTGCGTGGATGCTTATTCCTATCATATCGATCCGGTAACGGCCCTGCCTTACAAGGCAGATCCCGGCGTCGATTCAAACGGGCGTCCCTTGCCGGGCTATGCCGGTTTCGATCCGGATGCCGCGCCGAACCACGGCGAAGGCTTCTCCAAGGATCTTTCCGGCAACATGCTGCCAAGCGCGCCGCACTTCACCCTGTCGCTGACCGGCGATTTCTCGATGCCGCTGTCTTCCGACTGGGCCGGGACCTTGCACGGCGATTTCTACTGGCAGTCGGATTCGTTTGCCCGCGTCTTCAACGACCGTCCCTATGACGAAATTCGCGGTTACACGAATATCAACATGGCCCTGATCTTCACCAACCAGGAAGGCTGGCAGGCGATGGTCTATGTGAAGAACCTGCGGGATACGACGGCCATCACCGGCGCGTTCCTCAACTCTGACGACACGGCATTGGCGACCAACATTTTCGTCACCGATCCGCGTCTGTTCGGCATCCGCATCACCAAGAACTGGTAAGCCAATCCCCTTAGCAACGAAGGGCGGCGGCCCCATCCGCCGCCCTTTCCGTTTGTTGTGCCAGACACCCAGATTCCCAGGCAAACCGGGCTAGTTTAAGCCCCCTCGCGCGCCGAAACCCTGCTCGCGCATTTGTGCATTCGGCCTCACAAGCTTTTGACACCATATAGCTGTGAAAACGCGCTCTATGCCGTCAGGCAAGGGATCGCGATCCGGGGAGCACATGCGCGCACTAACCGAAGCCGGCATTCGTTCGCCTGCCGCCGTGGCGGTGGGGGTGGCGGTCACCATCCTGTTCGGCATCTTCGCGCTCACTTCGCTGCCCATTCAGCTATTCCCCGAAATCGACCGCCCCCAGATCGGCATCGAGACCGATTGGCGCTCCGAAACGCCGCGCGAAGTCGAATCCCAACTGCTGGAGCCGGAAGAGGAAGTGTTGCAAGGCATCCCGGGCCTGCAGCAGATGGATTCGTACGCCAATTCCGGCACGGGCTACATCAACCTTACCTTCGCGCTCGGCACCGACATCAAATCCACACTGGTCGATGTCATCGGCCGGCTCAACCGCGTGCCCCAGCTTCCGCAGGATGCGCAGAAGCCCTTCGTACAACTCGCCAGCCAGCAGGATGCCAATGCGACCCTGCTCTGGGTCTTCATGCAAAAGCTGCCCGGCAACAGCCGCAATGTGGATTCCTACGAACGCTTCCTGAAAGACACGGTGGTTCCGCGTCTGGAAGCCATCCCGGGCGTCGGCTCCGCGAACGTCAATGGCGCCAGCGCTGCGGAAGAACTTCAGATCGTCTTCGATCCCATGCGCGTGGCCCAGTTGGGAATCCAGATTCCCAAGATGGCCGCCAAGATCGGCGCCGCCGACGATGCCTCCGGCGGCACCATAGATGTCGGCCGTCACCGCTATCAATTGTCGTTCCGCGGCCGTTACTCGGTCGAGGACATGAAGAACCTCATCCTCGAATGGCGCGACGGCACGCCGATCAGGCTGGGCGATATCGCCGACGTGAAGATCGGCCGCGGCAAACGCCAGAGCTTCGGTTACCAGAACGGCAATCCCGCACTCGGCATTCAGATCCTGCGAGCGCAGGACGCAAATGTGCTCGCCACCGTCAACGCGGTGAAAAAGGAATTGCGCAAGATCAACGATACGGTGGCGAAAGAGCAGGGCGTCACCCTGCAATATTCCTTCGATCCGTCGCATTTCATCAATCAGGCGGTTGGAATGGTCACCTCCGACCTGATCTTCGGCATTCTGCTGGCGGTCGGCGTGTTGTGGTTTTTCATGCGCGAATGGCGCGCAACCGTCATCATCGCCTGTTCCATCCCCATCTGCCTTTTCGCCGTGGTGGTGTTGTTGCAGATGTTCGGGCGTACTTTGAACGTGGTTTCGCTCGCCGGTTTGGCGTTCGCCACGGGTATGGTGCTCGATGCGGCCATCGTCGCCTTCGAAAACATCCTGCGCCTGCGCGAACGCGGTATGCCCGCGGGCGAAGCCGCCCTCAAAGGCACCGATCAGGTCTGGGGCGCGCTGCTCGCTTCCACCGCCACCAATGTCGCGATCTTCGTTCCCGTAATCTTTCTGAAGGATGTGGAAGGCCAATTGTTCGCCGATCTGTCGCTCACCATCGCGGCATCGGTTCTGGTGTCCTTGATCGTCGCCATCACGGTGATCCCGGTGCTTTCGGTGCTGTTCCTCAAGACGCGGCCCAGAATCGCCGAACTCACCAATGTCTGGCGCCGCATGACCGACTTCATCATGAACATCACCGACACGCCGAAGAAACGCGCAGGCTGGATCGTAGGCCTGATCGGCCTATCGGTCATCGGCACCTGGGCACTGCTGCCGAGCGTCCACTATCTGCCGCAAGTCAAACGCGCGGCCGTCGACAATTTCATGCAATATCCTGCCGGAAATACGGTCGATTTCGCCGACAACGAAATCGCCAAACCGATCATCAAGCGTCTCACGCCCTATATGAAGGGCGAAAAGCAGCCCCAGCTTCTCAACTGGTACGTCAAGCTCAATGGTCCCGGCTTCATGGATATGGCCGTTCGCGTGAAGGACGACCGCGATCTGAAGAAGATGGAAAACATTGTCCGCAACGAAATCCTGAAAGACCTGCCCGACACGCAAACCTTCACCGCGATCGGAAATCTGTTCGGCGGTTTCGACGAAGGCGGCGGGGTCTCCATCAATATCCAGTCCAACGATCCCAACGCGATGCGCGCCGCAGCCAAAAAGGGCTTCGAACTTCTCACCAAGAAATTTCCCACCGCCATCGTGAACCCGCAGCCCTCGCTCGATTTCGATCAACCGCAATTGAAGATCACGCCCGATGACCGCGCCATCACCGAAGCGGGCTGGTCGCGCCCAGACGTCGCGAACATCACACAAGCCTTGGGCGAAGGTCTTTATGTAGGCCAGCGTTACGACGGCGAGAAACAGCTCTATCTGATCTTGAAATCCAAGCCGCTGCCATCGCCCGAAGCCCTGGAGGGCGCACCGCTCGCGACACCCAATGGCGGCACGATGACCTTTGGACAGTTGACCGATATCCGCCAGACGCTTGCTGCCAGCGGCATCTATCGTCTCGACCGCCGCCGCACCATCGCGCTCAACTTCCAGCCGCCGGAAGGCATGGCCTTGCAGGATGCAATGGACAAGGTTCGCAATGAGGTCGAACCGGAAATCCGCAAGCTGCTGCCGTCGGACGGCACCGTCACCTATGGCGCCGCCGCCAACCATCTCGACAATGCGCTGTGGACCATGGGCAAGAATTTCGCACTCGCCGTGCTGATCCTGTTCCTCATCATGGCTGCGCTGTTCAAATCGGTGTGGGATGCAGCGATTGCCACCATTGCGCTTCCGCTCGGCACGGTCGGCGGAATGCTCGCGCTGCAGATACTTGGCTGGTTCGTGTTCCAGCCGCTCGATCTGCTCACCATGATCGGCTTCATCATCGTGCTGGGCCTGGTGGTGAACAACACCATCCTGCTCGTCGCGCGCACGCGCCAGGCCGAAGCCGAAGGCATGAGCCGCGTCGATGCGGTGCGTTCCAGCCTCGAAACCCGTCTGCGTCCGATCTTCTCCTCTACGCTCACGGCGATCTTCGGCATGCTGCCGCTTGTGATCGTGCCGGGCGCCGGCGCTGAGATCTACCGTGGTTTGGGCGCGGTGATCGTGGGTGGTATCCTTGTGAGCCATGTGTTCACGCTGGTGCTGATGCCCGCGATGCTGCGTCTCGGCGAGAAACCCATGGCGCTGCGTCAGGCGCCGATGACCCCGGCAAGGCAGGCCGCATGAAAATGGTTCGCGTATATCTGTGTGCAACGCTCGTTCTGGCGGCATTCGTTTCCACGGCGTTTGCGCAAGCGTCCGGCGATCCGGCGCCTGTTTCCGTGATGACCGCGCGCATGGTGCGCATGGCCCCTCAAGTGGCGCTACCGGGAACGGTGGTATCGCGCAACGATTCCAAACTCGCCTCCGAAGTCGAAGGCCGCGTCGCCTGGGTGGCCGATGTCGGCGACGTGGTGAAGAAAGGCGATGTCATCGCGCGTCTGGACAAAAGCATGGCGTCCATGCAGGCCGCATCCGACGCCGCCAATGTCAATCGCCTGTCCGCTTCGTTGCGCTATGACAGCGCGCAAGCCGCCCGCATGAAGGCCCTGATGGATCAGAACGCCATCGCCAAAAGCACCAGCGACCAGGCCGCTTCGCAACGCGACGTGACGGCCGCATCGCTCGCACAAGCCCGCGCGCAACTCGACCGCTCGCGCTATCAACTCACCCACAGCGAAATCCGCGCGCCGTTCGCGGGCCGCGTCGTCTCCCGTCTCATCCAGCCCGGCGAATATGCTACTGCCGGAAAGGAGATCGTGCGCCTCGTCGATATCGGCAATATCGAAGTGAAAACGCAGACGCCCATAGACAATGCCCAATATCTCCGCGAAGGCATGACGGTGACGGTCGAAGCCGGACACAAGCACATTCTTGGCCGCGTGCGCGCCGTCGTTCCCGTGGGCGATGAAGCAAGCCGCACCATCGAAGTGCGCATCACCTTGAAAGCAGGCGACGCTTTGGTGGGCGAAGCCGCCAAAGTGCTGATCCCGTCGGCCATCGCGCGCAACGTGCTCGCCGTGCCGCGCGATGCGCTCGTGCTGCGCGAAGACAACACCTATATCTTCAAGGTCGGCCCGAAAAACGTCGCCCAGCGCGTCGCCATCGAAACCGGCAGCGAAGACGGTTCGCTAATAGAACTGCGCGGCCCGGTTGCGGCGGGAGACAAGGTGATCGTCCGCGGCGCCGAACGGTTGGAAACTGGACAAAAGGTCAAGGCTAGGCTAGCTTCTTAAACCCTCCCATTGAGGGAGGGTCGAAATTGCGAAAGCAATTTCGGGGAGGGGTCATCGTTGCAACCGACCCCTCCCCGAAAAATTTCTTCGCTACGAAATTTTATCGACCCTCCCTCAAGGGGAGGGTGAGAGTTCACTTTTCCGCCACGCACTCCGCTTCAATCGCGCCCAGCTTGTCGATTTCGCAGCGAACCTTGTCGCCTGCCTTCAAATACCCCGGCGGGCTCATCGCCATGCCTACGCCGCCCGGCGTGCCGGTGAAGATCAGATCGCCCGGCTCCAGCGTCATAGCCTGCGAGAGATAGGCAATCTGGTCCCACAGAGTGAACACGAAATTCGACGTGTTCGAATTCTGCCGCCGCTCGCTGTTCACGAAGCAGCGCACGCCCAGCCTGTGCGCATCGCCCACCTCATCTGCCGTCGTGATCCAGGGTCCGAACGGCGCATGGGTGTCGAAGGATTTTCCCAGCATCCATTGCGGCGTGAAATTCTGCCAGTCGCGCACCGAAACATCGTTGCCGGTGCAATAGCCGAACACGGCGCCCGGTGCATCCTCGCGTGAAATGTGCTTTCCCCCACGCCCGATCACCGCCACAAGCTCCACTTCGTAATCCACCTGCGACGACACTTTTGGAATCTGGATCGGCGCAAACGGTGCGTTCACCGCCGTCGTGTGTTTGCAGAACCACACCTGTTTGGTCGGCATGTCGCGCCCCATCTCGCGAATGTGGTCCGCATAGTTGAGGCCGATCGCGAGAATCTTTCCCGGCCGCGGTATCGGCGCCATCAACGTCACACTCGAAAGCGGCACCGCACCTTCGGATCGTTTGCGCAAATCTCCTTCAAGCGAAGACCATCGCGCAATCACATCGAGCATCGTCACACCGGGCACCGGCACGATGCTTTCGCCCGTCACGATGCCCACCTGCGGTCCGTTTTTGGTCTCGAATGTCGCCAGCTTCATGGTCCTGCTCTTTGAGAGATTCTGCGCAGGCAGCATAGGCGGGCTTTTCGCCCGGGTCCCAGCGGCGCAATGCCTGCCCTGCGCAGCCTTGCATCCGCGACACGGTTTCAGGCGTTACAGAAGCACCGGAGAAAGATTATTGCGCGCCATCGAAGCGCTTGAGAAGGGCCCAAACCGGGCGCAGATTGAACCGGATTTTCCCAGCTTTTCCGCCAAAAAACAGGCGAATGCTGGCAGGGATGTGAAACGCCATGAAGAACCGCAAACCGCTCTCGCTTCGCATTCCGGAGCCCGAAGCGCGCCCCGGCGACCGCCCGGATTTCAGCGGCATGCAGGTGCCCGAAGCCGGCATCGTCCGCCGTCCCGATCCCGATGCGCCCGATCACGAGATCCGCGATCTCGCCTATTCGCTGATCCGCGTGCTCGACGACAACGGACAAGCAGTCGGCCCATGGAATCCGCGCCTCGATCCGGAAACCTTGCGCCGCGGTTTGCGCGTGATGATGCTCACGCGTGCTTATGACGACCGCATGTATCGCGCGCAACGTCAGGGCAAGACGTCGTTCTATATGAAGTGCACCGGGGAAGAAGCCTGTTCGATCGCGGCGGCCTTCGCGCTTGATCGCGACGATATGTGTTTCCCCTCATACCGCCAGCAGGGAATCCTCATCGCGCGCGATTATCCGCTCGTCACCATGATGTGTCAGGTCTATTCCAACGAATGCGATCCGCTGAAAGGCCGCCAGCTTCCCATCATGTATTCGTCGAAGAAGGACAGCTTCTTCACCATCTCCGGCAATCTCGGCACGCAATTCCCCCAAGCCGTCGGGTGGGCGATGGCAAGCGCCTACAAAGGCGATGATCGCATCGCAGCGTCGTGGATCGGCGACGGCACCACGGCCGAAGGCGATTTTCACCAAGCGCTAAACTTTGCCTCCGTCTATCGCGCGCCGGTCATCCTCAACGTCGTCAACAACCAATGGGCGATTTCGAGTTTCCAGGGCATCGCGGGCGGCGAGGAAACAACCTTCGCCTCGCGCGCCATCGGTTACGGTCTTCCGGGCCTGCGCGTGGACGGCAACGATTTCCTCGCCGTCTATGCCGCCACCGAATGGGCGGCCACGCGCGCGCGCGACAATCAGGGCGCAACGCTTATCGAGCTTTACACCTATCGCGTCGAGGGCCATTCGACGAGCGACGATCCCAGCCGCTATCGCCCGTCTGACGAAGGCAAGGCCTGGCCGCTGGGCGATCCCATCGACCGTTTGAAGACACATCTCATCGCGCTGGGCGAATGGTCGGAAGAACGTCACGAACAAACGCAGAAAGACGTCGTGGAACAGGTCCGCGCCGCCAACAAGGAAGCCGAAAGCCACGGCGTGCTCGGCGGCGACAAGAAGCCCAGCGTGAAGACCATGTTCGAGGATGTCTACGAAGAGATGCCCTGGCATCTGCGCCGTCAGCGCCAGCAATTGGGGGTTTGATCGTGGCGACGATGAACATGATCCAGGCCATCAATTCCGCGATGGATGTGATGCTGACACGCGACCCCAATGTTCTCATCTTTGGCGAAGACGTAGGTTATTTCGGCGGCGTCTTCCGCGCCACCGAGGGCTTGCAGAAAAAACACGGCGTCACCCGCTGCTTCGACACGCCCATCGGCGAAGGCGGCATTGTGGCGGTTGCCATCGGCATGGGCGCTTATGGTTTGCGCCCTGTCGTCGAGATCCAGTTCGCCGACTACATCTATCCCGCCTTCGATCAGCTCGTGTCGGAAGCCGCGCGCCTGCGTTATCGCTCCGCCGGTGATTTCACGGCACCCATGACCGTGCGCACGCCCTATGGCGGCGGCATCTTCGGCGGCCAGACGCACAGCCAAAGTCCCGAAGCGATCTTCACCCATGTTTCCGGGTTGAAAACGGTGATCCCCGCCACGCCCTATGATGCCAAGGGCCTCTTGATCGCGGCCATAGAAGACAACGATCCGGTGATCTTTCTCGAACCCAAGCGCATCTACAACGGCCCTTTCGACGGCCATCACGACCGCCCCGTGCAACCCTGGTCGAAACATCCCGCAAGCGATGTGCCAGATGGCTATTACACGGTGCCGCTCGGCAAGGCGGCGGTCGTGCGCGAAGGCGCCGATCTCACCGTGCTCGCCTATGGCACGATGGTTCACGTGGCACTCGCTTCCGCCGAAGACGCACAGATCGACGCCGAAGTGATCGACCTTCGCACATTGCTGCCGCTCGATATCGATACCATCACAAAATCCGTCGAAAAAACCGGCCGCTGCGTGATCGTCCACGAAGCCACGCGCACATCCGGCTTCGGCGCAGAGCTTTCCGCGCTGGTGCAGGAAAATTGTTTTCATCATCTCGAAGCGCCCATCGAACGCGTCACCGGCTGGGACACGCCCTATCCGCATGCTTTCGAATGGGACTACTTCCCCGGACCGAAACGCGTCGTCGAAGCGATGCGCCGCGCGATGGAGACTTGAGATGGGCCGCTACGTCTTCAAACTCCCAGATGTCGGCGAAGGCACCGCCGAAGCCGAAATCGTCGCCTGGCACGTCAAGGTCGGCGACACCATCGAAGAAGACCAAAATCTCGTCGACGTGATGACCGACAAGGCGACGGTAGAAATGACCTCGCCGGTTTCCGGAAAAGTGATCTCCCTCCACGGCGAACCCGGCCAGATGGCAGCGGTTGGTTCGGCGTTGGTCGAACTTGAAGTCGAGGGTGTGGGGAATGCAGGAGGAAACGGCAAAGCACCGCCACCCACCGCTAAACCCGCTCCGACACCGAAAGAAAAGAAAGACTCCCTCGCCCCCGGAGGGGGAGAGGGTCGGGGTGAGGGGGCGAATGCCTCAGCACACTCCGAACAGCAGAAATCGTTACAACAATCTCCCCCTCACCCTAACCGTGCTTCGCTGCCGCTCAGCACCCCCCGCTGGGGGAGAGGGAATGAGCAAGGCGACAAACCCCTCGCATCGCCCGCCGTCCGCCAACGCGCCCGCGATCTCGGCATCGAATTGCAATACGTCGCCGGCTCAGGCCCCGCAGGCCGCATCACCCACACAGATCTCGATGCCTACATGCAATCCGGCGGAGCAACCGCGCGCCCCGCGCAAGCCAAACGCGATGGCATCGAAGAGGTGAAGGTCATCGGCCTGCGCCGAAAGATCGCCGAGAAGATGCAGGAAGCGAAGCGCCGCATCCCGCATTACGCCTATATCGACGAAATCGATATGACCGAGCTGGAAGAATTGCGCGCGCATCTCAACAAAACCAAACGCGCCGATCAGCCCAAGCTCAATGTGCTGCCGTTCCTGATCCGCGCGCTCACCCGCATCCTGCCCGACTATCCGCAAATCAATGCGCGCTACGATGATGAAGCAGGAATCGTTCGCCGTTACGCTGCCGTCCACGCAGGCATCGCCACGCAGACCACAAACGGCCTGATCGTGCCCGTGGTGCGCCACGCCGAAGCGCGCGACGTGTGGGATTTGGCAACCGAAATCGCCCGCATCGCCCAACTGACGCGTGAGGGCAAAGCCTCACGCGACGATCTTTCGGGCTCGACCATCACCATCACCAGCCTCGGCGCGCTCGGAGGGCTGGCCACCACGCCCGTCATCAATCATCCGGAAGTCGCGATCATCGGTCCCAACGCCATCATCGAACGCCCAGTGGTGAAGAACGGACAGATCGTCGTGCGCAAGATGATGAACCTGTCCTCCTCCTTCGATCACCGGGTGGTCGATGGTTTCGACGCTGCCGAATTCATCCAGCGCGTGAAGGCGATGCTGGAACATCCGGCAACCTTGTTCATGGATTGACGATGGCCGAAACGATCCACACCAAAGTGCTCGTGCTCGGCGGCGGTCCCGGCGGCTACGTCGCCGCGATCCGCGCGGGCCAGCTCGGCCTCGACACCACGCTCGTCGAAGCAGACCGCGTGGGCGGCACCTGCCTCATTCGCGGTTGCATTCCATCCAAAGCCATCATCCATGTCGCGGGCCAGTTCGAAGCGATGGCCAAACCGCGACACGGCATTTCGCTCGCCACGCAACCCGCCATCGATTTCGCCGAAACCGTGAAATGGAAAGACGGCATCGTCGACAAACTTAACGGCGGCGTCGCCACGCTTCTCAAACGCGCCAAGGTGCGCGTGGTGAACAGTTGGGGCACGTTCAGCGACGGCAAGACCTGCCACGTCAAAACCAGGGACGGTGACATCACGATCACCGCCGAACACGTCATTCTCGCCACCGGTTCCGTACCGGTCGAACTTCCCTTCCTGCCCTTCGGCGGCAATGTGATTTCCTCCACCGAAGCGCTGTCGCTCAGCGAAGTGCCGAAGCGTCTCGTAGTCGTCGGTGCAGGCTATATCGGTCTCGAACTCGGCATCGCCTTCCGCAAACTCGGCGCCGAAGTGACGGTGCTCGAAGCGTTGGATCGCATCCTGCCGCTTTACGATGCCCAACTTGTCGAGCCCGTGCGCAAATGGTTGCAGAAGAACGGCGTGACGGTTCATCTCGGCGCCAAGGCAAAAGGTCTCGAAGCAGGCAAGCTCGTCGTCGAAGCCAAAGACGGCGAAACGCTCAAACTCGAAGCCGACAAAATCCTCGTCACCGTCGGCCGCAAGCCCAACACCGAAGGCTGGGGCCTGGAAAACATGGCGGTCGATATGGATGGCCGTTTCGTGAAGGTCGATGATCGCTGCGCCACCTCGATGAAAAACGTCTGGGCCGTCGGCGATCTGGTCGGCGAACCGATGCTGGAACACAAGGCGGCGAAACAGGGCGACACGGTGGCCGAGATCATTGCCGGTCAGAAACGCAAATTCGATCCCGCCTCGATCCCCGCGGTCTGTTTCACCGAACCGGAAATCGTTAGCGCGGGCTTGTTGCCGACGCCCGAAACGGCGAAAGACGCTTCCATCATCACCGCATCCTTTCCCTTCGCCGCCAATGGCCGCGCGCTCAGCATGGAAGCGGGCGACGACGGCGGTTTCGTGCGCATTCTCGCGCGCGCATCCGATCACCGCGTTCTCGGCATTCAGGCGGTCGGCGCACACGTTTCCGAATTGTCGAACGCGTTTTCGCTCGCGCTCGAAATGGGTGCGGTGCTGGAAGACATCGCGGGCACCATCCATGTCCACCCAACCTTGGGCGAAGCCTTCCACGAAGCAGCACTTCGCGCGCTCGGCCACGCCATCCACATCTGAACCATGGACCGCAAGACCCTCACCATCGGCAAACCGCTTACGCTGGCGCAGTTGCGCGCCGCGCTGGAACATCCGGTCTCGATCACCTTCGACGCAACCGCGCTCGCCGCTGTGGATGCCAGCGCCGCAGCACTCGCCCGCATCGTGGAGCACGATCAAACAGCCTATGGCGTGAACACCGGCTTCGGATTGCTGGCGCAGACCCGCATCGATCACGCCCAACTCAAGCAGCTACAGAAAAATCTGGTGCTTTCTCACGCTGCCGGTGTCGGCGCATTGATGCCGGATTCGGTCGTGCGCCTGATGATGGTGCTGAAACTAGCCGGTCTCGCGCGCGGCGCATCCGGCGTGCGCCGCGAGGTGATCGAGGCCATCAAAACCTTCCTCGACCGCGATATCTATCCTTGCGTGCCCGGCCAGGGTTCGGTCGGCGCCTCCGGTGATCTCGCGCCGCTCGCGCATATGAGTGCGGCGCTGATGGGCATCGGCGACGTGCGCATCAACGGCGAAATCGTTTCCGCCGAACGCGCGCTCGCGAATGCAAACCTCAAACCTCTCGAACTCGGCCCGAAAGAGGGTCTCGCCCTTCTCAACGGCACGCAGGCCTCCACCGCCATGGCGCTCGCCGGATTGTTCGCCGCGGAAGATTCGTTTGCCGCCGCGCTCATCTCCGGCGCGATGTCCGTCGATGCGTTGAAGGGAAGCGACGCCCCCTTCGATCCACGCCTGCATGAATTGCGCGGCCAGCCCGGACAAATAGCGGTCGCAAAAGTTCTGCGGGCGCTGGAAAAAGGCAGCGCCATCCGCCAGTCGCATATCGATTGCGACCGTGTGCAGGATCCCTATTCGCTGCGCTGTCAGCCGCAAGTGATGGGCGCGGTGCTCGATCTCTTGCGCTTCGCCGCCCGCACGCTCGTCATCGAAGCCAATGCGGTCACCGACAATCCGCTGATCTTCCCCGAACGCGACGAAGTGATCTCCGGCGGAAATTTCCACGCCGAACCGGTCGCCTTCGCCGCCGATCAGATCGCGCTCGCGCTCGCCGAAACCGGTTCCATGTCGGAATGCCGCGTCACCATTCTCGTCGATCCAAAGATGAGCGGTTTGCCCGCCTTCCTCGTGCGCGACAACGGCGTCAATTCCGGGTTTATGATCGCACAGGTCACGGCGGCGGCGCTGGTTTCCGAAAACAAACTGCTCGCCCATCCCGCCAGCGTCGACACGATTCCCACCTCCGCAGGCCAGGAAGATCACGTCTCCATGGCCGCGCATGGCGCGCGCCGCCTCGCCCAGATGGCGGAAAACACCGCGAACGTGGTGGCCATCGAATTGCTCGCCGCTGCACAAGGAATCGAATTCCATCGCCCCCTCAAAAGCTCGGCGCTGTTGGAACAACTTCACGCCCAACTGCGCGCCGAAGTCCCGCCCTATGATCGCGACCGCTTCTTCGCACCCGACATCGCGCGCGCGGCACAAGGCATCCGCGAGGGCCGCTATCGCCGCGCGCTCGTGCCGCTTCTGAACATCCTCGAATAACAAAAAGCCCCGGCGAACCGGGGCTTTCCGCTCGCGGAAAGAACGTCCGCGTTACATCGTTTTCTTGTCGAGCTTGGCGTCGATTTTCTGCGCCATCGCAAGATGTTCCTTGATGGTGGGAAGAACTTGGGCTGCGAACGCCTTCAGCTTCGCGTTGTCGCCGTTCTTCGCATAATCCTCCATCAGCGCCACCGCATCCTTGTGACCCTGAACCTGGTCGTCCATATAGGTCTTGTCGAAATCGGCGTTGCTCTTGGCGTTCAGGCTGTTCAATTCGTCGGCTTTCGATGAGCTGATCAGATCGTTGCCGGCATATTTGCCGTCCTTGCCCGGCTGCATCTTGGTTTCGATGCTCGCCTTGCTGATGCCGCCCAGCGCCACCAGCTTGTCGGTCGATGCGGTGTGATCGCGGATCATCAT
>DASZYI010000086.1:0-3205 GCA_035545475.1 Rhizomicrobium sp. | reverse complement strand
GGCATCCGGTCGGTCGCCATTTTCTCGGAGGACGATGCGCAAAGTTTGCATGTGAAACTGGCAGACGAGGCCCGCGCGCTGAAGGGCACGGGTCCGGCGGCCTATCTCGACCTAGCGCAAGTGATTGCGGTCGCGAAGGATGCGGGCTGCGATTGCGTGCATCCCGGTTATGGCTTTCTGAGCGAGAACGCGGAGTTTGCCGCGCGCTGTGCCGAGGCCGGACTGACGTTTATCGGACCGTCGCCTGCCGTGCTTTCGGCGTTTGGCGACAAGGCGAAAGCGCGTGCGCTGGCCGACAAGTTCGGTGTGCCGATTCTGAAAGGCACCAGCGGGCCAACTTCTCTGGAAGAGGTGCGCACGCTCTTCAAAGAACATGGCGCGGTCATCATCAAGGCGATTGCGGGCGGCGGCGGGCGGGGAATGCGGATCGTCGCCAACGCTGGCCAGTTGGACGAGGCTTATGCGCGCTGCCGTTCGGAGGCGAAGGCATCGTTCGGGATCGACGAGGTCTATGTCGAAGCGTTCATGGCGAATGCGCATCATATCGAAGTGCAGGTGGCGGGCGACGGCAAGACCGCCGTGCATCTGTGGGAACGAGATTGCACCATCCAACGGCGGCACCAGAAGATCGTGGAGATCGCCCCTGCCCCATTCCTCGACGAGCATGTGCGGAAACAACTGCTCGATGCGGCGGTGTGGCTGGCCGAGGATGTGGAGTTGCTGGGACTTGCGACATTCGAGTTCCTCGTCAATCCGAATGCGAATCGCGGGACGCAGGTGTTCGCCTTCATCGAGGCCAATCCGCGGCTGCAGGTGGAGCACACGGTGACGGAAGAAGTGACGGGCATCGATCTCGTCACGACGCAGATTCGCCTGTTGCAGGGTGCAACGCTTGAAGAATTGGCACTGAAGCAGAACGCGGTGCCGAAGCCGCAAGGCGTGGCGATTCAGTTGCGCGTCAATCTGGAAAGCATCGATGCCGAGGGCGTGGTGAAACCTTCGGGCGGCGTGCTGTCGCAATTCGCGCCCCCTTCGGGGCCGGGCGTGCGCGTCGACACTTCGGGCTATGCGGGATATCGGACCAACCCGTCCTTCGATCCGCTGATCGCCAAACTGATCGTGCATGGCGCGAACTTCGCACAGGCACGTTCGCGCGGCCTGCGCGCATTGACGGAATTCGCCATTGCGGGCGCACAGAGCAATATCGGCTTCCTTCACGCATTGCTGGAAAACGGCGAAGTGGCCGAGGGGCGCGCCCACACGCGGTTTGTCGAGGAAAACCTCCCGTCCCTTTTGGAGGCGGCGCAAAGCTGGAAACCGCTGCATGTGGCGCCTGCGCAGGTTGAAGAACAGGCGCGTACCGCCATCGCCGCGCCTGCAGGTACGGTGGCCGTTACTGCTCCCATGCAGGCCAAGATCGTCAGCATCGAAGCAGCGCCTGGGGCGATGGTGCGCAAGGGTGCGAATGTCGCCGTGCTCGAAGCGATGAAGATGGAGCATCTGGTTGGCGCCGGTGTTTCGGGGCGCGTACATTCTGTGGCGGCAAAACCCGGCGATGTGCTGATGGAAGGCGAAGCGTTGCTGTTCCTGGTGCCGGAAGACGTGGCCGAGGGCGAAGAAGCCGTTGCCGCCGTAATCGATCTCGATCACATCCGGGCCGATCTGCGCGAAAGCAACGAGCGCCACGCCTTCGGCTACGACGCGAACCGGCCTGACGCGGTGGCGCGGCGGCGCAAGACAAACCAGCGCACGGTGCGCGAGAATGTGGAAGATCTCTGCGATCCGGGCAGCTTCATCGAATATGGCGCGCTGGCGTTCGCGGCGCAGAAGCGGCGGCGCACACTGGACGATCTGATCCGCAACACACCCGGCGACGGCATTATCACCGGCATCGGCACAGTGAACGCGGCCCAATTCGGCGAACAGGCTGCGCGTTGCGCGGTGATGGCCTACGACTACACCGTGCTTGCCGGCACGCAAGGCGCGATGAACCATCGCAAGAAGGACCGCATCCTCAGCATCGCGGAAGAATGGAAACTTCCCATCGTGTGTTTCACCGAGGGCGGGGGCGGACGTCCAGGGGACACGGATTTTCCGGGCGTTGCAGGGCTGGATACGCCGACCTTTCGCGGTTACGCGAAATTGAGCGGGCAGGTGCCGCGCATCGGCATCAATTCGGGCCGCTGTTTCGCAGGCAATGCGGCGCTGCTGGGGTGCAGCGACGTGATTATCGCCACCGCCAATTCCAATATCGGCATGGGTGGGCCGGCGATGATCGAAGGCGGCGGGCTTGGCGTTTACAAGCCCGAGGAAGTGGGGCCGATGTCGGTGCAGATACCGAACGGCGTGGTGGACATTGCGGTTGCCGACGAGGCCGAGGCCGTGGCGGCGGCGAAGACATATCTGGGTTACTTTCAGGGGGCCACGAAAGACTGGTCATGCGTCGATCAACGGACACTCCGGCATCTGATCCCGGAGAACCGTCTGCGCGTCTATGAAATCCGCAAGGTGATCGAGGCGGTCTGCGATACCGGTTCCGTGCTGGAATTGCGGCCTGAATTCGCGCCAGGAATGATCACCGCATTGGTGCGCATCGAAGGCGCGCCGTTTGGCCTGATCGCCAACAATCCGGTGCATCTGGCAGGCGCCATCGACGGGCCGTGCGCGGACAAGGCTGCGCGCTTCCTGCAGCTTTGCGATGCGTTTGGACTGCCGATCGTTTCGCTATGCGACACGCCCGGCTTCATGGTGGGGCCGGAAGCGGAGAAGACCTCTCTGGTGCGGCGTGTGTCGCGCATGTTCGTTGTGGCGGGCACGATGAGCGTGCCGGTGTTCACAGTCGTCTTGCGCAAAGGCTATGGCTTGGGTGCGCAGGCCATGGCGGCGGGAAGTTTTCATGCGCCGTTCTTCATTGTGTCGTGGCCCACGGGCGAATTCGGCGGCATGGGATTGGAGGGTGCCGTGAGGCTGGGCTATCGCAAGGAGCTGGAAGCGCAGCCCACACCGGAAGCGCGCGAGGAATTGTTCAAGAAGATGGTCGAGCAATCCTATGCGCGCGGCAAGGCGATCAACATGGCGGCGTATCTCGAAATCGACGACGTGATCGATCCTTCGGATACGCGCCGCTGGATCATGCGCGGGCTTCGTTCCCTGCCGCCGCAGGAACGCAGTGGAAAACGGCGGACGTTTGTGGATACGTGGTGAT
>DASZYI010000085.1:0-7212 GCA_035545475.1 Rhizomicrobium sp. | reverse complement strand
CGCGCCGCGGCCTGCAGAATCAGGGCCAGTTCCTTCTTGTCCGGCCCCGGTTCTTTCATCGCCTTGGCCGTGCCCGAGCGGCGGGAAAGCAGCAAATCCAGGGTAGTAGGCGAGGGCCGGTTCAGGGCATGGCCCTCATGCGTTGTTGTACTCAATGGAAAATACCTTTTGGGGTTGGCGAAACCGGGAGGAACTTCCTATCTAAGCATGGAAACGAGCCACGGAAGACCTATGGCACTCCCGGATGACGATATCGAACTGCGCCGCGTCCAGTACGAAGTCCACCAGTTCAAGAACCACCTTCTCACTTACATCGCCGTCATCGGCGTGATGTTCCTCGCCAATATCGTCGGCGGCTGGTGGTGGGGCGGCAACTTCTTCTTTTTCTGGGTGGCGCTGATCTGGGGCATTGTGCTGGTGGTCCAGGCCTCGCGGCTGTTCGGTGGCCACATCGGGCGCGAATGGGAAGACCGCATGGTCGATCACATCATGGCCCGCAGGCGCGGCACCTACAGCCCCTACCGGAGCAACTACCGTCCGCAGCCCGGCCCCATCGTGACACCGCCGCCCGCGCCGGAGCCTCCGGCCCCGCCAACTCCTAATCTTCCGGCATAGGAACCGCGAATAACCCGTTGAACCGGCTGGGGTTCCAAGGGTCACAAGGATGGGCGATTAGGAAATTTCATAATCGCGCCCTACAATAGAACCGAGAGGAAGCCCCGATGTCCGTCCCGCACGAAAAGCTCGCGACCTGCGACCCCATCTGGAAGGCGCTGCGCACCGAAGCCGAAGCGATGGCCGAAAGCGAGCCGTCGCTGGCCAGCTTCGTCCACGCGACGATCCTGAAGCACGACCGGCTGGAAGGCGCGCTCTCCTATCACCTCGCCAAGAAGATCGGCGGCGAAGATTTGAGCCCCATGCTCACCCGCGAAATCTTCGAAGAAGCCATCGACGCCGATCCCGGCATCGGCGCCGCCGTGCGCGCCGATCTGTCGGCTGTCTTCGAACGCGATCCCGCCTGCCACTCCTATGTGGAGGCGTTCCTCTTCTACAAAGGTTTCCTCGCGTTAGAGGGCTATCGCGTTTCCCACTGGCTTTGGAATCAGGACCGGCACGCGATGGCGCTGTTCGTGCAAAGCCGCATTTCCGAACTGTTCGATGTCGACATCCATCCGGCCGCCAAACTGGGTCGCGGCATCATGATCGACCATGCGACCGGCGTGGTGATCGGCGAAACGGCCGTGGTGGAAGACGATGTCTCGATGCTGCACGGCGTAACGCTCGGCGGCACCGGCAAGGAAGAGGGCGACCGCCACCCGAAAATCCGCCGCGGCGTGCTGATCTCCGTCGGCGCGAAAATCCTGGGCAACATCGAAGTCGGCGAATATTCGCGCGTCGGCGCGGGCTCTGTGGTGCTGAAAGACGTGCCCCCCGGCTGCACCGCCGTCGGCGTTCCGGCGCGGCTTACAGGATGCGCGGGCGCAAAGAACCCGTCGCAGGAAATGAACCAGGTCATCGAAGAGATGAGCCCGGATTTCCAGATCTGATACTTCCCCCCTCCGGCTCACTACGTTCGCCTCCTCCCCCGCAAGCGGGGGAGGAAAATAGAAAGCGCGTTCTAATCCTCCCCCGCGTGCGGGGGAGGGGGACCACAAGCCTGCGCAAGCAGGCGAAGTGGTGGAGGGGGTAAGTTCCCCAACTACATCGCGTCCTGCAACTTGTACCAAAGCAGCGCCGCCGTCACGAGCGGTTTGCGCAGCCACGCGCCACCGGGAAATTTCCGCGCCGGCACTTTCGCGAACACATCGAACCGCTCGCTCTTTCCCTGTGCTGCTTCCGCCAGCAATTTCCCGCCCAGCGTCGCCAGCGCCACGCCATGCCCCGAATATCCATGCGCAAATAACACGCGCTCGCCGATCCGTCCGAAATGCGGCATACGCGTGCGCGTGATGCCCACCGTCCCGCTCCATGCATATTCGATCGGCGTGTCCTGCAAGGTGGGAAAAACCTTCACCATGCGCGGCCGCACGATGGAAGCAATGTCCTTCGGCACCGTGAAATAGCTCTCGCGTCCGGCGAACAGCAGCCGCCCATCCGCGCTCTTGCGATAATAGTCGAGCACATGCCGCGTATCGGCCACGGCGACATCGGAGGGAATAAGCCGCCTGCTCAGAAATTCCCCCAGCGGCGCCGTCGCCACGATGAAGCTCTCGACATGGGCGATATAAGGCGCGAGGTGCGGCGCCACGCTTGCGGTGAACGCATCGCACGCCAGCAATATGTGATCCGCCGTCACCGTGCCTTGCGCGCAGGTGACCTTGCCGCCTTCCACATGCAGCGCGCGCGAATGCTCGAAGATCTGCGCGCCCGCCTTTTCCGCCACGCTCGCCAATCCGCGCGCATAGTTGAGCGGATGCAGATGCCCGCCGCCAGCATCGAACTGTCCGCCCGGATAGATGCTGGTGCTGAGGTGCGACGCGATCTCCGCAGCATCCATCATCCGCACATCGTTGTAGCCGTAGGATGCGTTGAGATGCGCGGTCTCGTCGGCCAGCGCCTTCAGCGCCTCCTCATTGTGTGCGGCGTTCACCAGCCCGGCCTTGAGATTGCACTCGATCTCGTGCCGCTCGATCAGGCCGCGAACGGTGGCCTTTCCTTCTTGGGCAAGTTCCCACAGATCGCGCGCATGCTCCTTGCCGAGCCATGCTTCGAGTTCGGCCTGCGACTTGCGATGCCCGGAATGGATCTGCCCGCCGTTGCGCCCCGATGCGCCAAAGCCGATGCGCTCGGCCTCCAGCAGGATTACGCGCGCGCCGCTCTGCGCCAGATGCAGTGCCGCCGACAGGCCGGTATAACCGCCGCCGACGATGCACACGTCGGCGCGTTCGTTCCCCGGCATCGCCGGGCAGGTCGATGCGGGCTTCGCGGAAGCGGCGTAGTAGCCCTGGGGGCCGGGCGTGTTCATGCCGTGGGAGTGACGCTGAGAATCGGCAAAATCAAGGCCGATCTTGACCCATAAGGGGGCTCATGCGAATGGACTTGCCTCGCCCATAGGACTTTTGGCTTTGACCCGCAGCGAAATCTGGCGCATCGAAAAATACCTTCGCAATCTCTTCCGCCTCGACACCATTACCGTGGTGGAGCGCCCCAAGCAGGCCGACTCCGTCGAGGTCCAGGTCAACGGCGAATTCATCGGCGTGATCTTCAAGGACGAGGAGGACGGCGAAACCTCCTACGCCTTCAACATGGCGATCCTCGAAATGGACCTGCCGCCCCCGCCAGCCTCGCGGACATAGCTCAAGACAGATTTCAATTTGGTGCCGTCGTAGGTCCAGCGGCCGGCGGCACAGTCGCCGTGTCTGCAGGCGAGGGACCAGCTTGCTCCGCCTTTATTGCACCCGGAACCGTGCTCGAAGATCCGATCTCTGCAGGCCAGTCCAATCCCATTGCGAACAGGGTCTCCGGGACCGCGTCGGCCAATATCTTTTGCGTGGTGGCGCGGATTTCCGTCTTGGCTGCTTCCGATAAGGCAGCCGGAGTTTCCGGCGCATACTTTTTCTCGTCTATCAGACAATTCGGTCCGGGCGCGATGAACACCATGGTGGGATGGTCGCAGATATCTTTTGGGCCAGCGCTGAGCGTGGTCGTGTCGACCACTTCCAGCGTATGTGCGTCGACGACCGCGATGCCAGCATTGGCGTAGACCGTCAGTGTATTGTCGGTCGCAGGTATCCAATGGGTTGCTGTGATGCCACCTTGTTGCTGAGTGTCATCACTGCCGAACGAAGCCTTGAGGATCAGCACATAGGCGTCCACGTCGTTGGACGAGTGCAGGCCGGCAATATCTTCCACTTTTCCGCTCACAGAAATCGCGGCGTTAGCGAGCAGCGCGCGGTCTACTTCTGTGGGCTTCACGGTGTGGTGATGGGCCAGCACGGCAGACGCCACGGACTCGATCTGCTGATCGACCTCGGGCAGAACGCCGGGCAGAACGACGTTCTCTTTATGGACGAACAGGTGTCCGCCGACAGTGAAGCGCAGGTCCTTGCCGAGGTCCGAAATAACCTCCACGTTGTTATATTTGGCCATCGTGGCGGCAAACTGCGGCGTGGCGATGCTGTGATCACCGACCGGCGGCAACACGGCGCCGGTCTCCAATGCCCGCAACGTTTCGACAGTCGAAAGCTCAAGCGACCAATCGAGCGCCCGGTGTACGCGTTCCAACGCCTCGGGATCCTTGCCTGCAATAAGTGCAGCCTTGTCGATATTTTTGAGAATGGTGACAGGATAGAACGCGTGCTGGGGTTCGCGTGTGCGGAAGCACCCATCGGCACTGCCGACGACAGTCAGCTTGTGTGCATCGATGATGTCGATCTCATAGTCGACGAACAGCGATGCCTCGCCTTCCGTCGCGTTGGTGCGCAACGCCACTCCGGGCTCCGTATAACTGCCGTCCACCGGCCGCACGACGATGTAGGCGTCCACGCCAGGGTTGGTAAGCGTCTTGAGAAAGGCTTCCGTGGTTCCCTGACGGCTCACATGGCGCGCAAGCGCTACTGGATCCACCGCGAAATCGACAAACTCGAACCGTCCCGCGAGACGCTTGCGCAGAAGATCGCACATCTGTGCATTGATCCTCCAGGACGAGATATCGATCATCCCATCGTCGCCCCTGCCGTAGAACGGTACGACCTCATTGAGGGCGCAGAGAACGGCGACCTTGTGAAAATTGCTGTAGTCGCCGGTATCGGCGTCTGGTGTTGGCGGCGGCTGGTTCATTGTCGCAAAGGTGATCATGATTGCGTCCGCTGTGAAATTGGACTGCGCCACAGCCGGCGACGCAAAGCAAAACACCGCCACAGCAGCCATCACGAACCGCTTCATGAAATCCCCCAGCATGCCCCGCCACAACGATGATAACAGGCAGCACAGCAGATGCAACGTCCGGTAGCATTCACGAGTGAAGCTGGAGTGCCGTACTCACATCTCCGGGCGAGACAGGATGGCGCCAGACCGATCAGTTCGTCGTCAGGAACGACCGCACGAGTGCGTCCGCGCCCGCGCTGATCTCGCGCCATTTCGCTAGCTGCGCTCGCTTGAAGCGGTAGCTGAGCGCCACGCCCTGCGTCAGCGGCGTCTCGCGCAGGCAACTGGGGCTCGGCACTTCCGCGCTGAACTGCACGCAGCGGAACACCGCCGGTCCCCGCGCGGTCTGGCCGACAAAAAGGTCTTCCCCGCGATAGCCGGAGTCGCTGCGGAATTGGTACTGCGTCAACCCATAAGGTCCGGTCAGGCCCATTGGGTTGTCGACGTAACCCATATAGATGCGTTTGAGCCGCTCGCTCTCGGTGAGGTTCAGGCGATCCCCGCGCACCAGGATGAAGATCGCGCCAGAGTCCGGCGCATTGCTGGCAAAGCGCTGAGCATCGGCAACGGAGAAGCCGCGAAAGTCGGGCAGCAAGGCAAAAAGCGCCAGGTCGTTCTGTTCGCCGCCGCGCTGCGCGGAACGGTAGACGATATGATTGGCCGGGATCGCGAAGGCCACGCCGTTGACTGTGAGGTGAACCGGCGTCGTCGCCGCTGTCGGTGACGGCACGTCGCGCACGAAACTCGCCGGACGCGGCCCGACGTAATAGTAGAGCACGGCCGCCGATAGAACGGCCGTCACCACGAACACGGCAAACGGAACAAGCCAGCCCGACCGCTTCTGGATCGGTTCTCCGGCGTCGTCGGCGGTAGGAGTCATGACCATGGTCCGCGAGGCTCGCCTGAATTGGTCGGCGCAGCACGCAGGCTGCTCTTACCATGACCAACGGCGGCACAAGCCCATCTGCTCCGGCAAACGGGCGATTGTTGGCGGCCGTGACGTCTTTGCCGCACGCCGCCATGGTTATCGGGAAGCGGGAACTGACCCGTCATGGCACATTTTATCCGCGCGGACCCAAGGAAACCGAGGCACGATGCCTGCAAGACGGTGAAGGGGCGGCTCGCGGTGAGACAATGCTGCGTGATTTGTATGTTGTGGTTTTCTCGATAGCGACCGGCTTCACTGCGTCCGGCATCCTCGCGAATATTTGCCAGCTCCTTTTCCCCAAGGCGGAAAGCGGCTTCGCCAGAACCGCCCATATCGGGGTCATGGTTTTCGCCGGGCCCAGCGTGTTGTTCGGCACGTCCTTCAAAGCGATGCGCGAACAGAAAAGCTCGCGCGGTGCCTTTTGGTTTGCCGCCATCGTGTCGGGTTACTGGAGCCTGGTGCTCGGGATGGTCGTGCTCAGAATCCTCTTCGCGCTTTAGCGGACTCAAATTTGGAAAAGGAACTTGCCGTCATGGCCCGCAGTCGCGGGCCATGACAGGTTCTCGTTTGAGGCGAGCAATCCGCTCTAAAGCACCGTCAACATCCCGGCCACGAGCGGATGACGCACAATGTCCGCCTCACCAAGCCGAATCACGGCGATCTCCGGCACACGCTCCAGCCTCGTCGCGATGTCGCCGAGACCGGACAAACCGCTCAACAGATCAGTCTGGTCGGGATCGCCGGTCAACACCATGGTCGAACGCCAGCCAAGGCGTGTGAGCAACATCTTCAGCTGCCCATAGGTGCAGTTCTGCGCCTCGTCGATGACGATGAAGCAGTCGTTCAGCGTGCGCCCGCGCATATAGGCGACCGGCGCGATCTCGATCACGCCTTCCGCCACCAGTGCTTTGAGCCGCTTGGTGCCGAGCCGTTCGGTGAGCGCGTCGTAGAGCGGACGGAGATAAGGCGCGAGCTTGTCCTGCAGGTCGCCCGGCAGGAAGCCGAGGCTCTCGCCCGCCTCGACGGCTGGGCGGGACAGGACGATGCGAGAGGCGCGTCCCTTCTCCAGCGCTTCCACCGCCTTTGCGATGGCGAGATAGGTTTTGCCGGTTCCGGCGGGGCCAAGCGCCAGAACGACCGAGCGTTCGTCGATGGCTTCGATGAGGGCCTGCTGCAGCGGGCTCATCGCTCTTATGTTTTTGACGTATTTCCTGTCGCGTTGATCGCTGTCTAGCGGATTCCAGTTGCTGTTGCCGGACGGAAAGAGGGGGTGGACGTTGCCTTCACGGAAGTTGTTTTCACGGTTTTTCTGACGCGCGGAACGCTTGGCCATGGATGCTCCCAGGTCAAAGACACGACGTTGATGAAAGGTGCTGAAAAAGTCTGGGCGAGTTCGGAAGGCTGCAAAACCTGTCTGT
>DASZYI010000084.1:0-40230 GCA_035545475.1 Rhizomicrobium sp. | reverse complement strand
AACGCACGGAAGATCGTCGATGCAAGCTGCCAGTTGATCGGGGGGCAGGCCACCTTCGCCGATTGCGGCCCGCAGGCGGTGAAGCTGTTCCGCACATTGATGCTCGACGTCGTATTGCTCGACATGAATCTGCGCGCGGGCGACGGCTTCGACACGCTCAACAAGATCCGCCTGTCGGGGCGCAGGGGCCACACCGCGCCCGTCATCGCGGTAACGGAAAACATCACGGGCCTGCCCGAAGCGGCCTACCGGCGTCTCGGCTTCACCGGCCTCTATGTCAAACCGCTCGAGCCCTATCGCCTGATCGACCGCATAGATGCCGCCCTCATCGCCACCGGCCAGACGCCGCTTTTTATGATGCGCGTGAGCGGATGAGTTCGCAATTCGCCGTGCGCCGCACCGCATCTATGGCCGCGAAATTCTTTTCGTCGTCGATCAGCGTGCGGAACAGCACCAATCCCTTCACCGTGGGCGAGATCACTTCCACGGCACCCTTGGGCCGGCGCACGTCGTTGGCAGGCGTCGTCACCAGCAGGTCGACGGAGCCTTTCACCTGCCGGTCGTTCTTCACATAGAAATTGTTGGTGTCGGAATCGAAGATCGACACCGACCAATAGGTGCCCGCGGGCACCTTGCCCGTCACATGCAGCGCGCCCTGGGCGAGATCGAACGGACACACCGAATAGAGCAGGTCCGGCGACGGCCGCACCACGCCGCGCGATTTGTCCGTCACGCGCCCTTGATGATGGATGTGGTTCACTTCGCCCATCCGCATCATCACCTTGTTCATAATGAACTCCGGCGTGCGCAGCAGCGTGAAATAATGCACCACGGCTGCAACCGCCAATGTCGCCACGATCCAGAAAGCCCAGCGCCGCATCACAGACACACCGATCGTTTGATCACCGGCACCAGCGCATTGGCCGGATCGTCCACCACGCCCGGCGCCGGATTGTAAAGCCGCAAGGTAAGGCTGAAGCGCCGCTGCGTCACCGGAATCCAGTTGGTCGGCGCGCGATGCTTCGATGCCGTGATGATGAAGGTGCTGTCCGATCTGAGCTGCACCGTCTCCCCCGATATCGACCAAAGATCGTATTTGTTCTTCATCAGATAATCGTCATCGCCGTAAGCGGTGATGCTCCACCAGCGCGCGCGGGGCTCGCGCCCTTCGATCTTGTAGAAACAATTCCCGTCCAGCCATTCGCCATTGCTGTCGTGATCGGCGGTATAATAGATCGTCTCGGAGCGATTGAGCGCCAGCAATCCATGCCGCGCGATGTTCGCCCGCAAATAAGGCCCGCTCTGCGCGCTGCCGGTCAGCAAACTCATCCGCCACGGCCCATTGGAAACAGTCCCGAAATTCAACCGCGTAACCGCCAGCCACGTCGCCGCCAGACCGAGCGCGGTGCCGACAATGAGACAGAGAAGAAGTTTCAGAAGAAAGCGCAACATCACTTACCTCTCCCTTGCGGGGAGGTCGTCGGCGTGCATCGGCACGACGACGGGTGGGGCCTTCACGTACGGAGTTTGTTGCGACAGCCCCCCACCCGCCGCGCTATCGCGCGTCGACCGCCCCGCGTAGGGGGCGGTAAGTTCAATTCTCATCGTCCCCCACCGGCGGCTCGTCGCTGGACCAATATCCATGATTGCGATCCCGTCGCGGTCTCGGCGGCGGTTCGTCGTCCGAAGGCCCGAACAACCAGTCCAGAAAACCCCGCCCGCGATTTTCCGCGCGCGCTGCGCTGTTGCGGCGGTCGCCCCAGCTTTCGTCGTCACCGCGATAGCCCGGCGCCGCGTCGCTTCCGGCATAAGGCGAATCCTCGTCATATTCTTCCGGCGCCTGCGGCTGCGATTTGGCAAGCGGTTTCGCAGGCAATCCCTTCTCTGCCACAACCATCACGTCTTTCCAAATCGCGGCGGGCAGCAATCCGCCGGTAACATTGCGCATCGGTTTGGAATCGTCATTGCCCACCCACACGCCCGTCACATAGTCGGTGGTAAAGCCCACGAACCACGCGTCGTGATAATCCTGCGTGGTGCCGGTCTTGCCCGCCGCCTCGCGGTCGGGCAGGCGCGCGGCATAGCCCGTGCCCTCCAGCACCACGTCATAAAGCATCGCAGTGAGATCCATATTCGCGTCTTCGGGAATGACGCGCACCGGCTGAACGGTCTTGCGCGTGTAATAGATGTGCCCGCGCGAATCCTCGACCTCGGTGACGAAATAGGGATCGGCCTTCATCCCGCCCGACGCGAACGTCGCATAGGCGCTCGTCAATTCCAGCGGCGTCACTTCGCTGGTGCCGAGCGCGAGCGACGCATTGGCTTCGAGCGGCGAAGTGATGCCGGCCGATCGCGCCGCCTTGATCACCGTCTTGATCCCCACTTCCTGCGCCAGCCCGGCGGTGACGGTGTTGATGGAATGTGCGAGCGCGCTTGCGAGCGTCACCGTGCCATATTCGCGATGGCCGTAATTCGTCGGCTGCCAGCCGTCGATGTCCACCGGCCCGTCGTCGCGCGTGTCCCACGGACTGATGCCGTTCTCCACCGCTGCGAGATAGACGAACGGCTTGAACGCCGATCCCGGCTGGCGCTTGGCCTGTGTCGCGCGATTGAACACGCTTTCGTCGTAATCGCGTCCGCCGATCAGCGCCACCACCGCACCATCCGGCTTCATCACCACGACCGCACCTTCATGCACGCGCAACCGCTTGCCGTCTTTCTTCAGGTGGCGCACCAGCGCCTTGCGCGCCGCTTCCTGCAATTTCGGTTCCAGCGTGGTGTGAACGATCAGATCTTCGCCCGGCAATTGCCCTGCAATGGTGGCAAGCTTCTTCGCTTCGTCCGCTGCGGTATCGAGATAATAATTGCGTGCCTCCTGCGTCGTGCGATCCACGATGCGCGCAGGGTTCGCTTCGGCAAATCGCGCCTGCTTCTTGGTGATCGCGCCCGTTTCGACCATCGCCTTGAGCACGTCCTTGGTGCGCGCCTGTGCCGCCGCCAGATCGCGACGGGGAGAAAACGCCGATGGCGCGCGCGTCAACGTCGCCAGCATCGCCGCTTCCGAAAGCGTCAGATCATGCGCCGACTTGCCGAAATAAACCCGCGAGGCGCCATCCACGCCATACGCGCCCGAACCGAGATAGATACGATTGAGATAAAGTTCGAGGATCCGTTTCTTGGAAAGCTGCTGCTCGATGGCGGCGGCATCCATCACTTCGTTCATCTTGCGCGAATAGGTGCGGTCCGACGTGAGAAACAGAATCTTCGCAAGTTGCTGCGTGATGGTGGAACCGCCCTGCACCACATGGCCCGCGCGCCAGTTCACCCACGCCGCCCGAATGAGCCCGCGCACATCGATGCCGCGATGATCGTAAAACCGCCGGTCCTCCATCGCGATGAACGCGGCCGGAAGATAGGCGGGCATCTGGTCCAGCGTCAGCCGCTCGCCCACAATCGCGCCGCGATGGCCAACCTCGCGCCCCTCCGCATCGAGAAAGGTGAAGGCCGGCGGCCGGTTCATCGCATAAAGATCGCGCTTCAGGTCCAGCTTCGGCGCGAACGACGCCACCACATCCGGCAATATATAAAGCGTGCCGCCCGCGATCACCGCGAGCAGCGCCACAACAAACCCCGTTTTCAGCACAAGCGACCGCCGCCGCCGCCAAAACGCCCGCAGGGACTTCTTCATACTGGAACTCGGCATGACCAACTGATCCCGGAACTTTGCGGCGCATTCAAGGCGTCACATCTACTTACCTTTCCTTCGCGGGCAGGTCGATGTCAGCACGCGGATGCCGCCAACCCTCACCTCCCCCTTGTGGGGAGGTCGAAACCGCCATCACCCATCTCACGCGGAGACGCGGAGATCGCGGAGTATTCCCCATCCTCCGCGACCTCCGCGCCTCCGCGTGAAACCTTAAACTGCGCTCTATTCCAGCGCACCTTCCTTCACCAACGCATCTGCCTGATGTCTCACGCGGAGTTCTCTCCATCCTCCGCGATCTCCGCGCCTCCGCGTGAAACCTTAAACTCGACCACCCCGCATCCGCGTGCCCAACACCTGCGCCGCAGCCATCGCGCCGATCATTTTTTCAAAAAAAAACTCCAACATGAACGAAATCGAGTCTCAACATCTTCCGTTCGATAGCTCCGCACGCACAATTGCATCACCCCACTTTGTTTTCTTTCAATCGTTTAACCCCCCTCAGCGTAACGCTGCATTTTCTTCGCGAAAAATCTCACACGGCACTTGCAGCGCAACGCTCTTCCGTGCATACTCACTAAATCCCAAGAATTGCGACGAAGCGAAACGCCCCGGCCAAAACCGGGGCGTAATCGTTTCCACATACCCCGTCGCCGGCCGCCGAAAGGCGCGCCGGCTTTTTGTTTTGGAGAAACCGAAGATGCCATCAGACGCCTGCTCGCCCGGTCATCGCAGCGATGCCGTTATCGTCGCCGCGCTGCAAAAGCTCTGGACGATCACGCTCGACGACATCAAATCCGATTGGATGGACCTCATGGTCAAAAGACTTTTCAGCGAACTGAACCGCCAACTGCTGCGGATCGAAAATCAGAAGCTCGAACAGGACTTCGACGGGGCGACGCGTCTGCAAAACGCCCGCACGCTCGCCTCGTTGCAACGCACACTCAAGGAACTCTCGCATCTGGAACGCGAACGCGATGCCCGGCGCGAGAGCAAGGTGAAGAAAACCAATGCACGAAAGACGCTTGAAAGCCGCCTCGATCAACTCTCTGGACGAACGGCAAAAGCAGGCGTTCCTGACGAGTCTAAGTGATGACGAAGCCGAATTCCTCTGCCGCGACTGGCGTTTCTGGGCCCGCGATGCGCAACTTGCCCCACCGGGCGACTGGCGCATCTGGCTCTTTCTCGGCGGACGCGGCAGCGGCAAGACGCGCGCGGGCGCGGAATGGATCGCAAGCCTTATCGCAAGCGGCCGTTACGCCCGCGTCGGTCTGATCGGCGCAACCCATAACGATGCAAGACAGGTGATGATCGAAGGCGAAAGCGGTTTGCTGCGCGTCTGTCCCGGCACGCGCTACGAACCGTCGAACAACCGCGTGCTCTGGCCCTCCGGCGCGATGGCGACCGTGCTCAGCGCCGAAGAACCGGATTCCATTCGCGGTCATCAATTCGATGCCGCGTGGGGCGACGAGTTCGCGAAATGGTCGAACCCGCAAAACGCGCTCGACATGCTGCTCATGTCGATGCGTCTGGGCAAAGACCCGCGCCTCGCGCTCACCTCCACACCGCGCAACATCGCGGCCCTGAAGAATTTACTGGAAGACGAAAACGTGATCCGCACCCACAGCACCACCGCCGACAACGAAGCCAACCTCGCCCCCGGCTTCCGCGCGCTGATGGAACGCCGTTATGCGGGCACACGATTGGGACGGCAGGAACTGGATGCCGAACTGATCGAAGACAACGAGTCCGCGCTCTGGCGCCGCGACTGGATAGAGCGAACGCGTTGCACGATGCCGCCCGCGCTCACCCGCGTCGTCATCGGCGTGGACCCGCCCGCGTCGTCGAAAGGCGACGAATGCGGCATCGTTGTCGCCGGCCGAGCGGAAAGTGACGCGGGCTTCGTGCTCGCCGATCTTTCCGCCGCCGGTTTATCGCCGAACGCCTGGGCCGCAAGAGTGGCCGACGCGTTCGAACATTGGAAAGCCGATTTCGTCGTCGCCGAAGCCAATCAGGGCGGCGAGATGGTGAAAAGCGTGCTGCAACACGCAGCGCCCAACTTGCCGATAAGATTGGTACACGCGACACGCAGCAAACTAACCAGAGCCGCCCCCATCGCCGCCCTCTACGAACAAAACCGTATTCATCACACCGGCGTCTTCGCCGACCTCGAAGACCAGATGTGCCAATACGACGGCGAAGGCGAAAGCCCGGACAGAATGGATGCGCTCGTCTGGGCGCTGACCGATCTGTTCGGCGTGAAACGAACCGAACCGAAGATAAGAAGCTTATAGCCACCACTTACCTCCCCCTTGTGGGGAGGTCGAAATTTGCAAAGCAAATTTCGGGTGGGGGACCGAGCTGCAATACGCACCGGCCCCCACCCGGAGCTTTCTCCGCTTCGCTCCGAAACCTCCGACCTCCCCACAAGGGGGAGGTAAAAAAGGAAAAAAAATGCTCAACTTCCTCACCCGCCGCGCACCGCGCGCGCTGGAACAAAAATCGCTGACCGGCTTCCTCGCTCTGATGCGCGGAACCTCCGCCACCTGGACCGCCCGCGATTACCCCACACTCGCCCGCGAAGGCGTGATGCAGAACGCGGTCGCCTATCGCTGCGTGCGCATGATCGCCGAAGGTGCCGCCAGCGTGCCGTTCCTGCTTTACGATGGCGAACACGAACTCGAATCCCATCCGCTGCTCGCGCTGCTCACCGCACCAAACCCGCAAGACAGCGGCACAGCTCTGTTCGAACGCTGGTACGCCTTCCTGCAATGCGCAGGCGACGCCTATCTCGAAGCTGCCACCTTGCGCGGCGAAGTGCGCGAACTTCACGTTCTGCGTCCCGACCGCATGAAAGTCGTCCCCGGTGCGCGCGGCTGGCCGCAAGCCTATGACTACACCGTCGACGGCCACACCACGCGCATCCATCGCGACGCCAACGGTTTTCTCCCCGTGCTGCACGCGCGCCTGTTCCACCCGCTCGACGATCTCTATGGCTATTCGCCGATCCGCGCCGCGGCCACGGCAATAGACGTGCACAACGCAGGCGCCGCGTGGACGAAAGCGCTGCTCGACAACGCCGCGCGCCCCTCCGGCGCACTTATATATAAAGGCCCCGAAGGCACGACGTTGTCCGACGATCAATTCCAGCGTCTGAAAAGCGAACTCGAAAACGCCTATCAGGGCGCCAGCAACGCCGGCCGTCCGATGGTGTTGGAAGGCGGCCTCGATTGGCGCGCCATGAGCTACACCCCCAACGACATGGATTTCGCCGATACCCGCGCAAACGCCGCCCGCGAAATCGCATTGGCCTTCGGCGTGCCACCGATGCTGCTGGGATTGCCCGGCGACAACACCTACGCCAACTATCGCGAAGCCAATCTCGCCTTCTGGCGCCAAACCGTTCTCCCGCTCGTCGCCCGCACCGCGCAGGATTTAACGCGCTGGCTAGCCCCGCGCTTCGGCGAAACCTTGCGCATCGGCTACGACGCCGACGCCGTGGAAGCCCTCGCGCTGGAACGCGAAACCGTCTGGGACCGCATCGGCAACGCCAACTTCCTGACGCTGAACGAGAAACGCGTGGCGGCAGGTTACAGCCCAACATCAAACGGCGACACAACAACGACTGAATAAATCATTGTCATCCCGGACGCGCGTCTTCGCGCGATCCGGGACCCATCGAGAAGCAGCACTGTGGGTCCCGGCTCTGCGCGGCTATCGCCGCTTGGCCGGGATGACAGTCTGTAATGTGGAGTAGAGAAGAAATGACCATCGCCGAATTCGGCACCATCATCGATCGCAAATTGCCTAGCGCACTCATCGCGGCTTTCGTGTTCCAAACCGCCGGCGCTCTCTTCTGGGCCGGGTCCGCCGCAGAGCGGATTTCGGTTCTGGAAAAAACCGCCGCCAACAACCAGGCCGCCATCGAACGGGTGGCCGTGCTCGAAGAACAAGTCACCACGATCAAGCAATCGCTCGACCGCATCGAAGCCAAGCTCGATCGCACCAACAGATAAAGATCACCATGACCGTCAAAGTGCAAAACGCGAGGCGCCGCCTCGCGCATGTCAGCGCGCCTGCGCTGATCTCCTCGCTCGACCGCGACCAGTTCGAAGGTTACGCCTCTCTCTTCGGCGTGGCCGATGGCGCGGGCGATGTCGTCGCCCCCGGCGCTTTTGCGCAATCTCTCCGGCGCGACGGGTTTTCGCGCGTGCGGATGCTCTACCAGCATTTCGCGCACGAACCCATCGGCGTCTGGGAAGCGATGCGGGAGGACAAGCGCGGGCTTTATGTGAAAGGCCGCATCCTCACCAGCATCGAACGCGGCCGCGAAGTTTTGGCGCTCCTCAACGAAGGCGCGCTCAACGGATTGTCCATCGGTTTTCGCACACGCCGTGCCCGCCGCGATGCGGCAACGGGTTTGCGCACGCTGCTGGACATCGAGCTTTGGGAAGTCTCGGTCGTGACCTTCCCGTTGCTGCAAGGAAGTCAGATCACGGCCATCGGAACGAAGAAGGATGAGCTTGCGGAGTCGTTTCGCAAAGCCACCACCTCGCTTCGTAACACCCCCTTGTCATCCCCGGCGAGCATCACGCGCAGAGCGCGTGGTGCGAGGGAAGGGGACCCAGGCGCCAAACACCGAAAGGTGTCTGCCAGCTGGGTTCCCTTCCCCTCGCTGTCGCTCGGCCGGGAATGACAATCATTTATTGAAGGAAGAAAGAATGAATCTCGAAACAAAGTCCCTCGAAACCAAAGACGCTTCCAATTCTCTGGAAATCAAGGAAGCGTTCGACGATTTCCTGCGCGCCTTCGAAGCGTTCAAGGAATCGAACGACGAACGCCTCGCGCAGATCGAGCGCAAGAGCACCGATGTGATCACCGACGAAAAGGTCGACCGCATCAACCGCGCGCTCGACGAACAGAAGCGCGCCATCGACGAGCTCTCGCTTGCAGCCGCGCGCCCCTCTCTCGGCGGCGAATTCAAATCCGCGCCCGACCGTATCACGCGCGAACGCAAAGCAGCGTTCGACCGCTACATGCGCAAGGGCGATGCCAGCGGATTTGAATCGCTGGAACTGAAATCGCTCTCTGCCGGAACGCCCGCCGATGGCGGCTATGTCGTGCCGACCGAGATCGAACAGACCATCGACCGCGTGCTCGCGAAATATTCGCCGATCCGCGCCATCGCCACGGTGCGCCAGATCGGCGGCAACGTCTATCGCAAGCCGATCACCACATCGGGTGCCGCCACCGGCTGGGTCGCCGAAACCGACGAGCGTACGGAAACGACGTCGCCCACGCTCTCGGCCATCGATTTCCCCGCGATGGAATTGTACGCCATGCCCGCGGCGACGCAGGTGTTGCTTGATGATGCGCAGGTCGATACCGAAGCCTGGCTCGCAAGCGAGGTGCAAACCGTGTTCGCCGAACAGGAAAGCACCGCCTTTGTCACCGGCGACGGCACGGCCAAACCGAAAGGCTTCCTGAACTACACCACCGTCGCCGACGGTTCGTGGGCGTGGAACAAGATCGGTTACGTCGCAACCGGCGTCTCCGGCGGTTTCGCAGCCTCCAACCCGGCCGACAATCTGCTCGATCTCGCCTATGCGCCGAAACAGGCCTATCGCGCCAACGGCACCTGGGTGATGAACCGCAAGACGGAAAGCACGATCCGCAAGTTCAAGGATACGACCGGCAATTACATCTGGCAGCCGGGCACCATCGCGGGCGCGCCTGCGACGCTATTCGGTTATCCCGTGGTGGAAGCCGAAGACATGCCCGATGTGGGCGCCAACACCTACTCGGTCGCCTTCGGCGATTTCGCGCGCGGTTACCTGATCGTGGACCGCGTCGGCATCCGCGTGCTGCGCGATCCCTACACGGCGAAACCCTACATCCTGTTCTACACGACAAAACGCGTCGGCGGCGGCGTGCAGAACTTCGAAGCCATCAAGCTGATGAAGTTCGGAACGAGCTGACGCTTCGCACTGCTCTTACCTCTCCCTTGTGGGGAGGTCGAAATTTGCAACGCAAATTTCGGGTGGGGGACGGTATCGCAATTTGCACCGCCCCCACCCGGAGCTTTCTCCGTTGCGCTTCGAAACCTTCGACCTCCCCACAAAAGGGGAGGTGAAAGAGAACACATACATGCCCCTTCAACTCATCACGCCGCCAGCCATCGAGCCCATCACGCTCGAAGAAGCCAAGGCCCATCTCAAGGTCGATACCGCCTATGACGATGCGCTGATCACCGCGCTCATCGCCGCCGCGCGCGCCCGCGCCGAATGGCACACGGGCCGTGCGCTCGTCACGCAGAGCTGGGTGTTGTGGCTCGATGGCTGGCCGGCCGGAAATTGCGTCGAGATCCCGTTGCCCCCGTTGCAGGCGGTCACCTCGATAACAACCTACGCCGCGAACGACGCGGCAACGGTTCTCGACGCAAATCTTTTTCAGGTCGACACCGCGTCGTCGCCCGCGCGCGTCACGCTCAAATCGACTGCCGTGATCGCGAACACGCGCAAGCTGAACGCCATCGCCATTGCCTTCACCGCCGGTTACGGCGATGCGGCCAGCGACGTGCCGCAAGCCATTCGCACCGCGATCCTGGAAATGATCGCCGAGCTTTACACCAATCGCGGCGATATCGAATCCGATCCGCCCGCCATCGCGCAAGCCATGCTCGCGCCGTACCGGGTGCTGAAACTATGATCGGCGCCCTCAACCAGCGCGCCACCATCAAGGCGCAGACATTCGTGTCCGATGGCGGCGGCGGCTTCGACGACGGCTGGAGCACCATCGCAACCGCCTGGGTTCGCATCGAACCGCGAAGCGGCACGCAAACATTCGGCGCCGACCGCAACGAACAGCAGGTGCGCCACCGCCTGACGCTCCGCCGCAACGAAGACATCGTCGCGGGCCAACGCGTCAATGTCGGCGCGCGCTGGTTCGCCATCGAAAGCGTGCTCGACGAAGGCCCGCAAGCGCAAACCATGACCTTGCTCTGCGAGGAAATCCCATGAGCTCCGCAAGCTGGGCGTTGCAAATCGCCATTTTCGCCGCGCTGTCTGCCGATGCGAACGTCAAATCGGTGCTGGGCAATCCGCCGCGCATCTATGACGAAGTGCCCCGTAACGCCACGATGCCCTATCTCGTGATCGGCGACGGCAAGGAAAGCGACTGGAGCACGGCAACCGACACCGGCACCGAACACGCATTGGTGCTGCATGTCTGGTCGCGTGCGCGCGGCCGCAAGGAATCCAAAACGGTCGCAGCGGCGGTTCGCGACGTATTGGACGACGCCGCGCTCTCACTCACCGGCCACACGCTTATCGGCATCAAGCACCAATCAAGCGAATTCCTGCGCCAAACCGACGGCCAGACCTATCACGCGGTTCTGAAGTTCAGAGCCGTAACCGAACCACAGTAACAAGGAGAAAAACCATGTCCGCCCAAAAGGGCAAAGACCTTCTCATCAAGATCGGCAATGGCGGCGATCCTGAAACCTTCACCACCGTCGCCGGTTTGCGCGCCACCACACTCGCGTTCAACGCGCAAACGGTCGACATCACCAACGCCGATTCCGCCGATGCCTGGCGCGAATTGCTGGATGCCGGCGTCAAATCCGCAACGCTCTCCGGCAACGGCGTGTTCAAGGACGCGGCAAGCGACGAAGCGTTGCGCGCCGCCTTCTTCAACCAGACGCTGCCGAACTTCCAGATCGTGATCCCGAACTTCGGCACCGTCACCGGCCCGTTCAAGATCACCTCGCTGCAATATGACGGCCCTTACGACGGCGAAGTGAAGATCTCACTGTCGCTTGCATCAGCGGGATTGCTCACCTTCGCATCCGTTTGATTTCGACGCCCCATTCCTCCCCCGCCTGCGGGGGAGGGGGACCGCGAAGCGGTGGAGGGGGCCACACCAAAAAAAGGAACACAACATGCCCAACAAGATCCGTGGCGAAGCCGCTCTTGAAGCAGGCGGCAACACTTATCGTTTGCTGCTCACGCTCGGCGCGCTCGCCGAAATCGAAGATGGCCTCGGCCTGGACGATCTCGGCCAGGTCTCCATGCGCCTGAAAACCTTGCGCGCCGCCGATCTCGCCATCGTCGCCGCCGCCCTGTTGCGCGGCGGCGGCCACAACATCTGTCCCGCCGACGTGCTCAAATTGTCGTGCGATCTCGGCAGCATCGTGCGCGCCGTGCGCGAGGCGTTCGAAGCCGCAGGATTGGGCGACGATGCGCAAGGGGAGGGCGATACGCGCCCTTTTCCTGGCAGCGCTGGCTCGAATTTGGTCTCGGCCTGATGGCGCTTCCGCCCGACATCTTCTGGAACATGAGCCTGAAGGAATGGCGTGCTGCCGCAACCGGCTGGCAAGCGCGCCATTTGCCCAAACGCGCAACACCGCTCAAACGCAACGAACTTGAACATCTGATGAAGGCCCATCCCGATGGCTGATGAAACCATTTCCCTCGGCGCCGATCTGTCGCCGCTGAACGGCGCGCTCGATAGCGCCGCCAAGGCGCTGTCCGATTTCGCCAACGGCCCGGTTGCCGATACCGGCGCGCGCATTGAAACGGCGGTGAATCGCAGCTTCAATTCCGTTGCCAACACCATCAGCCGCGCAGCGGTTTCCGGCAAACTGTCGATGGACCGCATGGTCACCGCGATCCTGGCCGATCTCGAACGTGTCGCGATCAGCCAGTTCATCGTCAAGCCGATAGAAGGCGTGGTCAGCAACATCGCCAGTTCGCTGATCAGCGTTGGCGGCGCGCGCGCCAGCGGCGGCCCCGTCGCGGCGGATGTGCCTTATCTCGTGGGCGAACAGGGCCCCGAACTTTTCGTGCCCTCGTCGAACGGCAGCATCGCGCCCAACAGCGCGCTTGGTCCCGCGCGTCCGCAGATTGTGCTCAACGTTCAAACGAAAGACGCACCCAGCTTCTTCAAATCCGAACCGCAACTCGCCGCGATGATGTCGCGTGCGTTGGCGCGCGGCCAAAGGAATCTGTGATGAACTTCCACGAAATCCGTTTCCCCACGACCATCGCGTTCCATTCCAGCGGCGGCCCCGAACGCAAAACCGAAATCGTCACGCTCGGCTCCGGTTTCGAGGAGCGCAATGCCGTGTGGGCCAATTCCCGCAGGCGCTACGATGTCGGCTACGGCGTGAAAACCCTCGACGATCTTCACGCCGTCATCGCCTTCTTCGAAGCACGCATGGCGCGGCTCTACGGTTTCCGCTTCAAGGATTTCGCCGATTTCAAATCCTGCGCGCCGCAAGCCGCCGTAGCACCCACCGACCAGACCATCGGCACCGGCGACGGCACAACGAAAACGTTCCAGCTCGTGAAAACCTACGTCTCCGGCTCGGCGAACTGGACACGCACAATCAGAAAGCCGGTCGCCGGCACGGTGCGCGCCGCCATCGACAACACGGAAACGACTGCGTTCACGCTCGACGCAACCACCGGCGAGCTCACTTTCGACACCGCGCCCGCAAATGGCGCTGCCATCACCGCCGGTTTCGAATTCGACACGCCCGTCCGCTTCGATACGGATTCGTTGTCCGTGAACCTCTCGCATTTCGCCGCCGGAGAAATCCCCAGCATCCCCATTGTGGAGATCGCGCTATGAAGAACATTTCCCCGGACCTGCAAAGCCACCTCGAGTCCGGCGCCACCACGCTCTGCTGGTGCTGGAAGATTGTTCGCAACGACAACGTCACGCAAGGATTCACCGATCACGATGTCAACGTGACGTTCGATGGAGTCACCTATGAAGCAGCTTCCGGCTTCACCGCCAGCGAAGTGCAATCCTCGCTGGGCCTCGCTGTCGACAATCTCACCGTCACCGGCGCGCTCAACTCGGCCACCATCAACGAATCCGATCTCGCCGCCGGTCTTTATGACAACGCGAGCATCGAAATTTGGCGCGTGAACTGGCAATCGCCCGATCAGCGCGTGCTGATGCGCAAGGGCAGCCTCGGCGAAGTTCAGCGCGGCCGCACCGGCTTCCAGGCGGAAGTGCGCGGTCTCGCGCACATTCTCAATCAACCGATGGGCCGCGCCTTCGGCTATTCCTGCGACGCCGATCTCGGCGATGCGCGCTGCACAATCTCGCTTGCCACGTCCGCTTTCACCGCCGACGGCATCGTCGCCAGTGTGGCCGACAACCGCCGCCTCACCGTGTCGGGTATCGAAAGCTATGCCGATGGCTGGTTCACGGGCGGCAAACTCGTCTTCACAAGCGGCGCCAATGCAGGCCGCGCCATGGAAGTCAAACGCCACGGCGTTTCCAGTCTCGGCGTCAGCATCGAATTGTGGCAGCCGATGAGCGAGGCCATCGCCGTGTCGGATGCCTTTTCCATCACCGCCGGTTGCGACAAACAATTCAAAACCTGCAAGGCGAAATTCAACAACGCCGCGAATTTTCGCGGCTTTCCTTACATGCCCGGCAACGATGCGATTGTCTCGGTCGCCAGCCAAAGCCAGGCGCTCGATGGCGGCAGCCGCTATGGAAACTGACGCGATCATTGCCGCAGCGCGTGACTGGCTCGGCACGCCCTATGTGCATCAGGCAAGCGTGAAGGGTGTGGGCTGCGATTGTCTCGGCCTGCTGCGCGGCGTCTGGCGCGAATTGAAAGGCGAAGATGCGGAAACCCCGCCGCCTTATGCGCCCGATTGGGCGGAAGCGACGGGACAGGAAACATTGCACCAGGCGCTCACCCGCCATTTGCGCGAGATCCCGGTGACGCAACTCGCACCCGGCGACATCGCGCTGTTTCGCATGGCCTCGCGAGGCCCCGCCAAACATTGCGGCATCGTCTCCGAAAGAAACGGCATCCAAACGCTCATTCACGCCCGCCAGAACAGGCGGGTAAGCGAGGAACCGCTTTCCGCCTTCTGGCGTGGCAAGCTGGCGTATGCATTCCGTCTCGAACTTACCTCCCCCTTGTGGGGAGGTCGAAGCGCGGTACGCACTTCGGGTGGGGGACCGACGCCCGTTGCGAACACCGCCCCCCACCCGGAGCTTTCTCCGCTCCGCTTCGAAACCTCCGACCTCCCCACAAGGGGGAGGTGAAAGAAAATCATGGCTTCTCTCGTTCTCGGCACCGTCGGTCAAGCCGTCGGGCCATCGCTTTTTGGCGCAGGCTTTTCGGCCTTCGGAATCAGCATTACCGGTGCGCAAATCGGCGGCGCCATCGGTGCGCTCGCAGGTTCGCTGATCGATTCCGCGCTGATGCCCGGCCAGCACATCGTGCGCCAGGGCCCGCGGCTGTCCGATATCAACGTGCAATCCTCCACCGAAGGCGCGCCGATCCCGCGCGTGTTCGGCCGCATCCGCGTTGCCGGTCAACTCATCTGGGCCTCGAAGTTCAAGGAAACCGCCACCACCACAAATACGGGCGGCGGCAAAGGCTTCGGCTCCAGCGTGAAGGTAACGGAAACCGATTACACCTATTCCATCTCCTTCGCGGTCGGATTGTGCGCAGGTGTCACCACCAAAATCGGCCGCGTCTGGGCCGATGGCAAACTGGTCGATCTCTCGCAATTCATCACCCGCTTTTACAAAGGCGATGAAACACAGACCTTCGATCCCCTGATCGAGAACATAGAGGGCGAGGGCAACACGCCGGCTTATCGCGGCTTGAGCTATATCGTCTTCGAAGATATGCCGCTTGCCCAATTCGGCAACCGCATCCCGCAACTGCAATTCGAGATCGTCCGTTCCATCTCGACAGACAAGCCGGACGCGCTGGAAAACCGCCTCACCGGCGTCACGCTCATCCCCGGCGCAGGCGAATTCATCTATGCCGATGAAATCGTCATGTCCAACGATGGCGAAGGCACCACCACGCCCGAAAACGCCCACAATTCCGATGGTGAATCCGATCTGTCGTCCTCGCTCGACGAATTGCAGGCGATTGCGCCCAATATCGGTGCGGTCTCGCTCGTCTGCGGCTGGTTCGGAAACGACCTGCGTTGCGGCGAATGCGAAATCAAACCCGGCGTCGAGGAAACCGACAAGAACACCTATCCCGAAACCTGGGAAGTGAACGGCATCGCCCGTGAAGACGCCCACGTCATCAGCCGCGTAGACAATCGCCCCGCTTACGGCGGCACGCCCTCGGATCAAACGATTGTCGCCGCGATCCGCAATCTGAAAGCGCGCGGACTTCGCGTGATGTTCAATCCGTTCCTGTTCATGGACATCGCGGAAGGCAACACGCTTCCCGATCCTGTCACCGGCGAAACGGGCCAACCGCTCTATCCCTGGCGCGGCCGCATCACATCGGCGGCCGACAAAACAAGCGCCGCCGCAACCGACATCGATGCCTTCTTCAATGGCGAATGGGGCTATCGCCGCATGGTTTTGCACTACGCGCAACTCTGCAAAGAGGCGGGCGGCGTGAACGCGTTTCTCATCGGCTCCGAATTGCGCGGCCTCACGCGGCTGCGCGACAGCGCCACCACCTATCCCGCCGTCGCCGCGCTGAAAACGCTCGCCGCCGATGTGCGCGCGATCCTCGGCCCGTCGACCAAGATCGGTTATGCCGCGGATTGGTCCGAATACAACAATCATCAAACCGGCGATGCGCCCGGCGCCGTCCAGTTCAATCTCGATCCGTTGTGGTCGGATGCGAACATCGATTTCATCGGTATCGACAATTATCTCCCGCTCGCCGATTGGCGCGACGGCACCGCCCATGCCGATTACGACGCGGCGAACGGCCCCACAGACACGCATGATCCCGCCTATCTCGCAGCCAACATCCAGGGCGGCGAGGACTACGACTGGTATTACGCCAGTGACGCGGATCGAAACGCGCAATTGCGCACGCCCATCACCGACGGTCTCGGCAAGCCGTGGTTCTATCGCCAGAAAGATTTCTGGAACTGGTGGTCCAACCCCCATTACGACCGCGCCGACGGCAGCGAAAGCGCAAGCGCAACCGATTGGGTGCCGCAATCCAAACCTATCTGGTTCTGCGAATTGGGTTGTCCGGCCGTGGAAAAAGGCGCGAACCAGCCCAACGTCTTTGTCGACGCCAAATCATCGGAAAGCGCGGTCCCTTACTATTCCAATGGCGAGCGCGACGATCTCATCCAGCGCCGCTTCCTCGAAGCGCATCTGAAGTTCTGGAACACATCGGCGAACAACCCGGCCTCCGGCGAATATGCCGGCCGTATGATCGACACATCCAATCTTTATCTCTGGACGTGGGACGCGCGTCCCTTTCCCTTCTTCCCGTCGCGCAGCGATGTTTGGGGCGATGCGGAGAATTATCGCCTGGGCCATTGGCTGAACGGCCGTCTCGGCGCGGTGCAACTATCCGATTTGGTGACCGAACTCTGCACCGATGCCGGTTTCGCAGATTGCGATGTGTCAGGCCTCAGCGGTCTCGTCACCGGCTACGCGGTCACCGACACGATGAGCCCGCGCGATGCGCTCGCCCCGCTCGGTCTCGCTTACGGTTTCGATGCCGTGGAAAGCGAAGGCAAGATCAAATTCGTCATGCGCGGTCGCCCAACAACAAGCGAGATCAGCCAAAACGATCTCGTCTTGCCCGAAGGCGCGGTCACCTCCGGCTTCAATTTCACCCGCGCACAGGAAACCGATCTGCCGAACGCCTCGCGCATCGCTTATATCGATGCGAGCGCCGACTATCGCCAGGCCATTGCCGAATCCCGCCGCCTCGTCACGCTGTCCGATCGCGTCGCCACATCAAACCTGCCGCTGGTTCTCGATCAAGGCGAGGCCATCGGTATCGGTGCGCGCTTATTGCAAGATGCATGGATGATGCGCGAAACCGGTCGTTTCGCCTTGCCGCCGTCGCAACTCGCGCTCGATCCCGCCGATGAAATCGTCCTCTCGGCAAACGGCCGCAACCATCGCGTTCGCATTGCGTCCATTGACGACGCCGGGGCGCGCAATCTGGAAACCGTCGCCACAGATCCGTCGATCTACGAGTCCATCTCGGGCCCGTCGCGCGCGCTCGGCGCGATCCAATCCGTCGCCTATACCGGCCGCGCGGTCGTCGCCTTCATGGATTTGCCGCTTCTCACCGGCAACGAAATCGCCTGGGCGCCAACGGCCGCCGCGTTCGCAAGCCCGTGGCCCGGTCAGGTGGTGATCCTGAAAAGCGCCACAGAAGCAAATTACACGCTGGACACCGCGCTTACGCGCGCCGCGATCATCGGCGTTACAACCGCGGATTTCTACAGCGGCCCCACATCGCGCTGGGACCAAACCAACACTTTGCGGATTCGCCTCTTCAACGGAGCGTTGTCATCCAAAGACGATCTCACGGTTTTCGGCGGCGCAAATGCGCTCGCGCTCGAAAATCAGGACGGCGAATGGGAAATCCTACAATTCGCCAACGCCGATTTGACCGCGCCCAAACAATGGTCCCTCACCAAACTCCTGCGCGGTCAGGCCGGAACCGAATCCGCGATGCGCAACCCCGTTCCCGCCGGTGCGCGTGTTGTATTGCTCGACGGCGCACAGAAACAGCTCGCGCTGACGCTCGATCAATACAATCTGCCCTTCAACTATCTCTGGGGTCCGCAGGGCAAACCGATTTCCGATCCGGCGTTTCAGGGCGCAACGAAACAATTCACCGGCGCGGGTCTTCGCCCCTATGCACCGTGCCAATTGCGCGCGGCATATTCGGGCGATGACATCGCGCTCTCCTGGATTCGCCGCGACCGCTCGCCCGGCAGCGACGGTTGGGAACAAACCGAAATCCCCATGAGCGAATCCAGCGAGCGTTACGACGTCGAAATTCTCGATGCCGCAGGCGACGTGGTGCGAACCGTAAGCGCCATCGCAACGCCAGCCTTGACCTACACGGCGTCCGACATCGCAACCGATTTTCCCGGCGGTCTGCCGTCGCCATTCCGTTTCAACGTCTATCAACTGTCCACAACCGTCGGCCGCGGCTCTCGTGCCACGGCGGCGATCTTCATCTGAAAGACCAACCATGACCACCGAAACCCCACGCGTGGGGCTGCCGTTCATCGCGGCGGCCCAGGCGCAGAAACATGTCACGCACAACGAAGCGCTTGCCGAACTGGATGCGCTGATCGGCGCGCGGTTCCTCGACCGCGATCTTGCAACTCCTCCATCGTCACCCAGCGATGGCGACGCCTATCTCGTTCACGCCACAGCCACCGGCGATTGGGCCGGGCAGGAAGGAAAGATCGCCTTCTGCCTCGATGGCGATTGGCGTTTCTACATGCCCTTTGCGGGTCTCGCCGCCTTCGTTGCCGACGAAAACAAGTTCATCGCTTTCGATGGCAGCTCGTGGAACGATTACGCAGCCTATATTCCGCTCGACAATGTGGGCCAGCTCGGCGTCAACACCGCCGCCGACAGCACCAACAAATTTGCCGTGAAATCCAACGCGGTGCTGTTCGCCGCTCTCGAAGCTTCTGCCGGCGGCACGGGCGACGTCCGTTTCACGGTGAACAAGGAAACATCTTCGGACACCGCATCGCTGCTGTTTCAGAACGGCTTCTCCGGTCGCGCCGAAATCGGCCTCGCAGGCGACGACGATTTCCATTTCAAAGTCTCGCCCGACGGCAGCGCCTGGACGGATGCGATCGTGATCGACAACGCCTCCGGCCTCCTCACGCTCGCGGGCGATCCCACATCCGCCTTGCAGGCGGCCACCAAGCAATATGTCGATGCCAATAGCGGCGGAGGAGGCGGTGGCGGCGAAGCCAACACCGCCAGCAATGTCGGCAGCACCGGCATCGGCGTCTTCAAACAGAAATCCGGTGTCGATCTGCAATTCAAAAAATTGAACGCCGCATCGTCCAAGCTCGCCATCGCCGACGATACGACGAACAGCAAGATCGACATCGACGTGTCGCCTTCCAACATTGCGATCTCATCGCTTTCCGGCGCTGGTGCGCTCGCAGGCAAGAATTCGGTCGCTGTCTCCGATCTCGATACGGCCGCGAAGACGGTCGCCATCGCCTTCGTCATCGACGGCGGCGGTTCGGCCATCGCGACAGGTGTGAAGGGCGATCTGATGATCCCGTTCGATTGCACGATCGCCAGCGCCACACTTCTCGCCGATCAGTCCGGCTCCATCGTGATCGACATATGGAAGGACGACTATGCGAATTATCCGCCCACCTCGGCGGATTCCATCGTCGCGTCCGCGAAACCCACGCTATCGAGCGCCGCGAAATCGCAGGATACGACACTTACAGGCTGGACCACTTCGATCTCCGCCGGCCAGACGCTGCGCTTCAACGTCGATTCCGCAACGGCGGTCACGCGCGTGACGCTGCTGCTGAAAGTCGTGCGCGCATGAAGACGATCTTTCTCACCTCCGGTTCGACCTGGACTGTCCCTTCGGATTGGAACGCCAGCGGTGCAACCATCGAAGCGATCGGCGCGGGCGGGAATGGCGCGGCCGGATCGACGACCGCGGGCGGCGGCGGTGGTGGCGGTGGCGCGTATGCGGCTATCTCGGCTCCGTCGAACATCAATCCGGGCGATGTGCTTTCGATACAGATCGGCGCTGCTGGCGGCGGTCCCGGATCGACCGGCGATAGCTGGCTCAAGGACAACACCTCGACCATCGTCTTGCGCGCACGCGCGGGAACGAACGGCGCGAACACAGGCGCGGGCGGTGGTAGCGGTGGCGGCGCGGGCGGCGACACCGCGAATTCCATCGGCTCGACCAAATTCGCAGGCGGAACGGGTGGCGGGTCGTCTCGGCCCGGTGGCGGAGGAGGCGGCGCGGCTGGCCCATCTGGCGCAGGCCAGTCGGGTGCAACAGCAAACGCCGCCGCGAATGTCGGCGGCGCGGGCGGCGGCGGCGCGAACGGCGGAAGTTCGAGCGCAGGCAGTTGGCCGAACACGGCGAACGGCGGCAATGGCGGCGATGGAAATGCCGGAACCGGACATGGCGCGGGTTCGTCGTCCGCTGGTGTTGACGGCGGCGCGGGAACGAATGGCGGCGGCGGTGGCGGCGGATCGTTCGTCAGCAGCACATCGTCCAGCGGTGGCGCGGGCGGGCAACAGAACGTCTGGACGCAAACCTCCGATGGCTCCGTTGCCGGGCCCGGCGGCGGCGGTGGTTCGGGCGCGGGCAATGCGTCCGGAATCGCGCACGCAAAAGGCGGTGCAGGCGGAGGCTATGGCGGCGGCGGAGGCGGCGGTGGCCGTGCGGGCAGCGATTTCGCGGGCGGCGCCGGCGCGCAAGGCATCATCGTCATCACCTATACGCCGAGCGCTCCCGCAGCAGTTTCGCGCAGCTTCGGCTTCGTGATCGGTTGAAAACCGAACGGCCCGGCGTTTCCGGGCGAACGCACAAGCTCCTCGCGATCCTCGCGCGGAGCTTTTTCTTTTTGGAGTGAAAACATGAATCCCGCAGCTTTTTCCAAGATCAACTGGACGCAAGCCGTCGCTTTCCTCGCGATGCTGCTCACGCTGTTCGGCATCGACATGCCCGACAATGTGAAGCTCGAAACGGTCGCGCTCATCCAGGCCCTACAGACCATCGCAACATGGCTCCTGCACAACGTGTTCAAGGAGATCAAATGATGCGCGCACAATTCATCGCGGCCTGCATCGCGCTGTTGCTGGCGTCGTGCGCCAATCTCTTTCCCGCGCCGCAAACGCCCGCGCAGGCGGTCTATGAAAGCAAGGCCGCATTCCTTGTGGCGTTGCGCGCGGCGGACGATTACGCCGCCCTGCCGTCTTGTCCGGCCCAACCGCTGTGCGCCGACGCCGATACCGTCGCCGCCGTCCGCACATCGGCGAAAGCCGCGCAAGCCAGCCTCGACGCCGCGCAAAGCGTCGTCACCGATCCGGCATTCCAGAATGGCGACGCACTCCAAAAGAGCGTCGCCGCCGCCAACGGCGCCGTGACGGCGTTCGCCGCCATCACCGCGAACCTCCCGCCGAAAGGAGCAACACGGTGACCGTCCTGCAATATGTCGCCGTGGCGTTGGCCGCCCTCGACGAAATCCTCAAGGCCGGCGGCAATGCCGCAGCGTTGCTCGCCCAGTTGCGCACCACCATCAGCGCCTTCCAGGCCGAAAAGCGCGATCCGACCGACGCGGAATGGCAAGCCCTCAACGCCCAGATTGTAACCGCCATGAAAGCCTTGGGATGAGACCGGCTTTACAGCCGCCCATGCGCCTGCCTTCATGTGCTCTCGCCATTTCGGAGCATGATATGGACGTCCGCGAAGCCATCCTCACGCGCAAATCCATCCGCGCCTTCAAACCAGATCCTGTGCCGGAGGAAATCATTCGCGATATCCTCGCGGTTTCTTCCCGCGCGGCGACCGGCGGCAACCTTCAGCCGTGGCGCGTGCATGTGCTGATGGGCGAAGGTCGCGAGGAATTCCTTCGCCGCATCCGTGCCGCGCGCGCCGAACATCCGATGGGCGAGCCGCCGGAATACAAGATTTATCCGCCGGATCTGACCGAGCCCTATCGCACGCGCCGTTTTCGCGTCGGCGAGATGATGTATGCGACGATGAACATTCCGCGTGAAGACAAGGCCGCGCGCCTGAAATTCTTCTCCGGCAATTGGGAATTCTTCGGCGCCCCTGTCGGCCTTATCTTCACGATGGATCGCCAGATGCAGGAAGGCCAATGGGCCGATCTCGGCATGTTCATCCAGAACGTGATGCTGATGGCGCGAGAGCACGGCCTGCACACCTGTCCGCAAGAAGCTTGGGCGGTGTGGCACAAAGTGGTGCGCGCCTATTTAAACGTGCCGGACAACGAAATCGTCTTCTGCGGTATGGCCATTGGTTACGCCGACGAAGCCGCGCCGGTAAACAGCCTCGTCAGCGAGCGCGCGCCGGTGGAGGAATTCGCGACGTTCCATTCGGGAAAATGAAAACCCGCGCAGAACGTACTCTCTGCGCGGGTTTTCGCTTGACGGTCTTGGTCCTGACGGGGAGGGGCTTGCCGCGGACCGCCACCTCAAGAACTTCAGATTTGAGGCTTAACCTCGTTTTCTGGCGGTCATATTGCGTTATGGTTTCTGAACGTGTTCTGGCTGCCGCATTCATCGACGGTTCATTTGAAGGGAACTAAAAGGCGCTATGCGTATTGGTGTGTCCGCGCTGCTTCTGGTCATGCTGGCCGCGGGCGCAACCCCTGCGGAAGCCCAGCGCGATCACATGCGTGAGCGCATCAGGAACGGCGAAATCCGCCCCCTGGACCGCATCCTCCCCGATATCCGCAGGAGCCATCCCGGCACCTTCTACGATGCCGAAGGGCCGGTCGAAGGTCCCGACGGCGACTATCGCTACCGCCTGAAATGGATGACACCCGAAGGCCGGATCATCTGGCTGGACACCGACGCGCGCACCGGCCGCGTGTTGGGCGTCGAAGGTGTGCGCCGCCGTGCGCTGGAACCGCCGGCGGCTCGGGACTATTTCGAGGACCGATACGGTCCGCAACACAGCATGGAAGGCGGTCCGCCTGACTCGCGCAACGAAGAGACGCGCCCGCCGCGCGACCGCTTCGATCGCGACAGAGGCTGGCGCAACCGCGATGGAGATTGGGGCAACAACGGCCGCCACCGTGGTTGGAACAACAATCCCGGCCATCACAGAGGTCATTGAATGCGCATTTTGCTTGTGGAAGACGACAAGGATCTGCAGCGTCTTTTGAAGAAGGCGCTGAGCGATGCCGGCTATGTGGTCGACGTCGCCTCGGACGGCGAGGAAGGCCATTTCCTCGGCGACACCGAACCTTACGACACCGTGATTCTCGATCTCGGCCTGCCGAAAATGGATGGCGTGCGCGTGCTCGAAAAATGGCGCGCCGACAACCGTACCATGCCGGTGCTGATTCTTACGGCGCGCGACCGCTGGAGCGACAAGGTGGCAGGCTTCGATGCAGGCGCCGACGATTATCTGGCGAAGCCGTTCTATACGGAAGAATTGCTGGCTCGCGTTCGCGCGCTGCTGCGCCGTGCGGCAGGGCTTGCGACCAGCGAAATCGAAATCGGACCCTTGCGCATCGACACGCGTGCCAGCCGCGTCACGCTCAATGGCAACCCGGTCAAGCTGACCTCGCTCGAATACCGCTTGCTCGCCTATCTCGCCCATCACAGGGGCAAGGTGGTGTCCCGCACCGAATTGGTGGAACATCTTTACGATCAGGACTTCGATCGCGATTCGAACACGATCGAAGTCTTCATCGGGCGTCTTCGCAAGAAGCTCGATCCTGACCTGATTCAGACGGTGCGCGGACTTGGCTACAGCCTCGAAGATTCCAACAGTGCTGGCGGCAAAGATAGCGTCAAGGCCTAGATCGCTTTCGGCACGTCTCATCATCGCTGCCGCGGTGTGGACGATCCTCGGTCTCGCGGCGGGCGGGGCGATTCTGTCCGGAATGTTCCGCACCACGGTCGAAAGCAATTTCGATTCGCAGCTCAAATTCGATCTCGACGGCATGATCGCCGCCGCCGAGCCGGATCGTTACGGAATCGTCTCCCTGTTGGGTCGCTTCACCGATCCGCGTTTCGAGCGCATCTATTCCGGCTGGTACTGGCAGATCGTCCCCATCGGCGACAAGAGTTTCCAGCAGAGTTCGCGTTCGCTGTGGGACAAGTCGATCAAGATCGAAGGGGCGACGAAGTCCGGCAATCTCACCTGGGGCCATGCCGCCGGTCCCGACGATCAGCATTTGCGTGTACTTGAAAGACGTGTGGAGTTTCCTATCACCGCCACCGCCGATCCATCCGATACGCGTTCGTTCGTCTTTCTCGTTGCGGGCGATACTGCTCAGGGCGAAGCGAACATCGCAAAATTCAACGGCACCCTGATCTGGTCGTTCGCGATTCTGGGGCTGGGGCTCATTGTTGCGATCTTTATCCAGGTGCGGATAGGTCTTTTGCCTTTGCGCAAGGTGAGTGAATCGCTCGCCCGTATCCGCGATGGCTCGGCGCGCCGGCTGGAAGGCGAATTCCCCTCGGAGATCGCGCCGCTTGCCGCTGAGCTGAACAGTCTCATCGAACACAGCGCCGAGGTCGTAGGCCGCGCCCGCACGCACGTCTCGAATCTCGCGCACTATTTGAAAACGCCGCTGACCATTCTTTCCAGCGAAGCGAGCGCGCAACCGGGCCCACTTGCCGATGCCGTTCAACGGCAGGTCGGCGCCATGCGCAGACAGGTCGACCATTATCTCACCCGCGCCCGCGCCGCCGGTGCGGTGGACGTTCTGGGCAATCGCACACGCGTCGAACCAGCGCTTGCCGATCTCGTCCGCGTGCTCACCCGCATACATGCCGAACGGAATATCGGAATTGACCTCGCCTGCGACCCCAACCTGTTCTTCCGCGGCGAGCGGCAGGATCTGGAAGAGATGACCGGAAACTTGATCGACAACGCCTGCAAATGGGCAAAGCATTCGGTGAAGGTGACCGCAAAGCGTATCAACGCAAAGTTGCAAGTCACAGTCGACGACGATGGCCCCGGCCTGCCCCCGGAAGACCGCGCAAGGGTATTCGAACGCGGCGAACGCCTTGATGAATCCGTGCCCGGAACCGGCCTTGGCCTCGCCATCGTACGTGATATCGCCAAGCTGTATGGCGGCACGCTGGAGTTGAACGAAAGCCCGCTGGGCGGCCTCCAGACCCGGTTGATCCTGCCGGCAATCGTCTGAAACCGCTGCCGCCAGCCACATTAAACAACCCATTAACCACAACCGGCTAGGTTTAGCCGGGGGATCGGACACACATGCTTCCGACACAAGAAAAATTGTTGCGCAATTTCTTGAGCCGCCTGCCGCCGGCAACGGCGCAGCAGCTTGCGCGCGCCATCGAGGCCGACAAGCTCTACGACGGCAAAGCTTTGCCGCACGATGTCATTCTCGAAAGCCTGCGCCCCGCACTACGTCAGGTTCCGCCCGAGGGCCGTGTCCTCACGCCTTTACGTCTGTTCTGCCAACCGTTCGAGGATCTGCTGATCAATGCGGGCGGCAAAGCCAAACTCAAAGGCCGCATCGCGCGCGAAAGTATCCTTCCGGTGTGGACGTGGCTCAGCAACACACTGCTTCCTGAAGAATCGCAAAATTATTCCAATGACGTGCGTCTGGCGATCGAGAAGCACGATGTAACGTCGGCCTATTCCATTGCCGCTGAATTCTGGTCGACATCTTCTCATGCCATTCGTTCCGCGATGGCGAATGAGAAAACGCGCGCCACTGCCCGGTCGGCGCTGGCAGACCTTGCTTTGGCGGATGCGGAAGAAATGGCGTTGATGCTGGGCGTGGGCGACCAGGTTCTTGCTATCCATAGGAAACTTCCGCGCGGCACCGCTGCGCTCACCGAGGAACTCATCTGGGCCTTACGCGAAATTTACGACGCGCTTCTGCAGACCAACTCGGACGCAGCACCTTACGTCACCGTCATCACGATGAGCAGGCTAGCCAAGCCTTGGGAAGCTCTGCGCCTTCCGCTGATGATCACCCGCAAGGCCCAGGATACCTTGATTTCCTCGACCGATATGGGGCTGGCCGGCGAATTGTTGTTCCATGATCTTGAAGATTATGCATTCCAGATCCGCGCGGTGCGCCAGCCGCACTTCGATGTCGAGATCCTATTGCGCAATCTCTCGCGTTTTACCGAGCTATCGAGCGCCGTCGTCAAAGAAGTCGAGATTCGCCGCGATGGCCGCTGGGGTCAAAACCTTCTGAAAGATCGCAGCCTGGTCGGAACGACCATGGACGCGATGATGCAGAAGGCGCCCAAGGAAATTCTCGGTGCGCTGCCGATGCATAAAAGCGGTTCTTACGGCGGCGGTCCGCGCGTTCCAAACATCGACCATATGCCCGATCAGGACGAAAAGGTCGAACGTGCCATACGCTATGCCAAGCTTGTCATGGGTTGCCGTCACCTTGCCTCGCGCGCATCCTTCGGTGCCACACACAAGGATGCAAGCGACGAGATCGAGCGCGAACTGCGTGTTTATAACGAAGATATCGTCAAGCTCATGCGCGATCCCGACGAAGCGAAACGAAATAAGGCTGAACCGTTTTTTCGTACCGCTGTCGAATTGACGGCGATCCTGTTCAGCGAAGAAGAGGCGGATTTCCTCCGCCGCCGCGCCCGCGCGAGCATGGCTGCCTAGAGCGCACCGCTCCTTTTCAAACTCTCGATTTCGTCTTTCGAATAACCAAGCTCACCCAGGATTTCATCCGAATGTTCGCCCAGAACCGGTGGCCGTTTGCGAACGGTCCCCGGCGTGCCGTGCAATTTCACCGGTGTCGCCGCAACCGGCGCTTTTCCAATGCCCGGAAAATCGACCAGCGTGAAGAATCCGCCCGCCTGCACATGCGGATCGGCCAATGTTTCGCGCGGACGATAAACCGGCCCGGCGGGTACGCGGGCCTTCTCGAAGGCTGCAATCGCTTCTTCGCTGGAGCGTGCCGCACACCATTCACCCACACGTCGGGAAATGATTTCACCGTTGTCGCCGCGCGCCTTGTCGGACGCGAAGCGTGCGTCCTCGATCCATTCCGGCGCGCCTATCAGTTTGCAAACGCGCCGGAACAGCGGATCGCCGTTGACTGCAACTGTGATCCAGCCGTCCTTGGTGCGGAAAATATCGGACGGCCCGGCTGTCTGGCTGCGGTTGAGCGTGGGCTTGCGGTCGATTTTCAACACATCTTCTTCGATGAGCGTGGGAGAGAAGTATGTCAGCGCTGTCCGCAACAACGCACCTTCCACAAGCTGACCGCGTCCCGTCTGGTCGCGTGCGCGCAGAGCGGCCAGCACGCCCATGGCGAGCAACGAGGCCGTTCCGAAATCGACATAAGGCGCAGAGCATCTCACCGGCTGATCTTCGGTACCGGAAAAATAGGTCGACCCGGACATGGCTTGGGCCACACCATCGAACCCCACTCGCGACGCATATGGCCCTTCCAGCCCGAACGCCGACACCACGGCCACAACCGCCCGCGGATTGATCGCCGAGACGCTCTCGTAGTCGAGACCCATTGCCTTCAGCGTTTCGCCCGGCAGGTTTGCGATCACCACATCGGCCTGGCGCACCAGCCGCTTTACCACTTCACGCCCAGTCTCGTGCATGGGATCGAGAACGAGGCTGCGCTTGTTGCGGTTCATCTGCAGGAACATCGCGCCCTCGCGCGGGCTGCCGTCCTCCTTCTCGCCCAGGGGGACAAGTGTGCGGTCCTCCCGCCCTTCGCGCTTCTCCACGCGGATCACATCGGCGCCCAGATCGGCCAAAAGGGCCGCACAATAGGGGCCGGCGATGTAGCGGCCGAAGTCGATCACTTTCAGCCTTTGAAGAGGTCCAGTCATTTCAGTCCTTGCGATTGCGATATGGCGATGGCCGAACTATACCCCTGTCCGCCGGAAATGCATGGCCTCAGGATCGCGAATGCCCCCCAGATCGAACCCGCTCAAGCTCAACCCATTGCAGCTTCGCACGCTTACATTGCTTCAAGCGCTGGCGCGTCTTCCGGCTGCAGCGCAGGGCGGCCCTGGACAAGGCGAGATCACCATCCACACCTTCCCTCAAGCTCACGGCGACCATTTTCATTTGGGCGAAGCGGTTGTTGCGGGGAAGGACGCGACCGGTCTTTACAACGAAGCCGTCTGGAACGCGCTGACGCGCAAGGGGCTGGCGCGGGGCGAGTGGCCGCGGCAGATCACGCTTCTGATGGAAGGCCTGACGTACGATACGGGCGAAGCCAAAGAGATTCTTCGCCGTGGCGGTCACTGACTCACTTTGGTGAGCGTCGCAAATTTCTCCGTGAACAACGCCGCGCCCTCATCTCCGGCGAAGAACTTGTCCAGATCGTCCGGTTCCGCCGTGAACGTCACGTCGCCAAGAGCGCCCGGCTCTATGGTGCCCGCGATGTTGCCGTTTTGGATCGCATCTTTTGCCTTGTCTTCGGAAATCAGGAACAGGCCAACGTTCCCGTTCGCTTCGACCCGATAGAGCAGCGGTACTGTGCCGTGGGAGGTATCGCTCTCTCGCTTGCCGTTGTTAAACACCATTTCCGCATTGAGAAAATGAAATGCGCCCAAGCTCGCAGCGGTTACGCGTGCGACGCTCCATTCGCCGTCGAGCTTTTCGCCGCCGGAAACGATCACGACCTTGAAGCTTCCATCGCCCATCGGAAGAAAATGGAAATAGACGATGTCGTCCTTGGAGTGCGCCATCTCGGCGCGCCAAAGCCCTGCCAGGGCCGGATCGGCCGAAAAGCCGACAGAGGTTCCCACAGGCGAGGTCGTGGTCACGGGATAGCAAGCCGCCCCCAGAAACAGGGCGCATATTGCGACAGCCGCGCGAAATGCCTTCATCTTCCGCTTCTTTCGCCCGCCAAGCGGGGCCGTGTGCCGCAGATTCCCACGTTGGTCGGGCCTCCAGCCCTTCTATATATTGCATCGCCATGAATGCCCGCAAAAAGCGTCGCCTCTATTTCGTTCTCGCTTTGCTGATCGCCGGCGCGGGGGGGGCGGCCCTGGTCATCACAGCCTTGAACGACAATGTCCTTTATTTCTACAGCCCCAGCGATGTCGGCGCGAAGCACATCCAGCCGGGAACGGCATTCCGGATTGGCGGCCTCGTCGCGGCAGGCAGTCTGCGACACGGCAAGGGTGCGGAAGTCGCGTTCACCGTGACGGATGGCAAGGCGAATGTGCCGGTAAAATATCAAGGTGTGCTTCCGGCGTTGTTTCGCGAAGGCCAAGGCGTTGTCGCTATGGGCGCGCTCGACCCAAGCGGCTCGTTCGACGCCACGCAAGTCCTCGCCAAACACGACGAACGCTACATGCCGCCCGAAGTAGTCGACGCGTTGAAGCGCTCTGGCCGCTGGAAAGAAGGTGGCACATGACTGCCGAAATCGGCCAGCTAGCCCTGACGCTTGCGCTGGCCCTTGCGTCCGTGATGGCGATCAGCGGTCTTACGGGCGCGCGTGTGACGGCGGGGATTTCGCGCGATCTTGCATCCAGTGCAGCGATTGGAATGCTTGTTTTTATAGTGCTCGCTTTCGCCACCCTGGTCTATGCAGCAATCACTTCAGATTTCAGCGTCCTGAATATCGCGAACAATTCGAGCCTCGCAAAACCGATGCTCTACAAGATAACGGGGGTGTGGGGAAATCACGAAGGTTCAATGCTGCTGTGGGTATTGGTGCTTGCGATATATACGTCCGCCATCGCCTTTGCCCGGCGGGGCAGCCAACGGCTCACTTCCGCGGCTCTCGGCGTTCAAGGACTTCTTGCCGTCGCGTTCCTTCTCTTCATTCTTTTCACGTCAAATCCTTTTCTTCGCGTGGATCCGCCGCCTTTTGACGGTGCGGGTCTCAATCCGTTGTTGCAGGATCTGGGGCTCGCCGTTCATCCGCCGACACTTTATATCGGCTATGTCGGTCTTTCGGCATCGTTCGCCTATGCTGCTGCTGCACTCATCACACGCGAGGTCGATGCGTCATGGGCGCGGGCCGCACGGCCTTTCATGCTCGCGGCTTGGATCGCACTCAGCGTCGGCATCACGCTGGGAAGCTGGTGGGCTTATTACGAATTGGGGTGGGGCGGTTTCTGGTTCTGGGACCCGGTCGAGAACGCATCCCTCATGCCATGGCTGGTGGCAACCGCGCTCCTGCATTCGGCGCTCGCCACGGAACGCACCGGCGCATTTCGCACTTGGACATTGCTTCTTTCCATCGCGGCGTTTTCCCTTAGCCTGATCGGCACCTTCCTTGTTCGCTCCGGCGTTCTGACGTCGGTTCACGCGTTTGCCAACGATCCTGAGCGCGGAACATTCATTCTCATCATGCTTGTGCTCGCGATCGGCGGCGCACTTGGCCTGTTCGCATGGCGCGCCCCTTCACTCGAAACCGGTTCGGCATTTGAACCGGTCAGCCGAGAAACGGCACTGCTGACCAACAACGTGCTGTTGATCGCTGCGGTCTCTACGGTGTTTTTGGGAACACTTTATCCCCTGTTCCTCGATGCCTTGACCGGCACCAAAATTTCTGTAGGGCCGCCGTTCTTTGCATTCACTTTCGTTCCCATCTTTGTTGCGCTTTTGATCGTGCTTCCCTTTGGCCCGCGATTGGCGTGGCGTAATGCTTCGGTTGGGGAAACACTCCGCCCTCTTTCTCCCGCGCTCGGCGTCGCCGCCGTCGTTGCCGTCGTAGTGTGCTTTGTCGTCCGATCTCATTTGCTTGCTGCGATCGGAGCGTTTGCGCTTGCCGCCTGGGTCATTGCCGCAAGCCTTCTCGATCTTGTTCAAAGGCGTGTCCGGACGGCCGCGAGCGTTGCTGTCGCGCTCGCACATGCCGGGCTGGGCGTAACGCTTATGGGAATCGCGGGCACCACTTTGTGGCGCGCAGAAACGCTATCGTTACTGGGGCCTGGCGAAACAGCCAAAGTGGGACCGTATACGTTGACGATGGGTGGTATCGAGCGGGTTGACGGTCCCAACTACACCGCTATTCGTGCCGATATTCACGTCAGCAATGAAGATCGTACCATCGCGACGCTCAGACCGGCCAAGCGTGTCTATCCGACCGAGCAGCAGGAAACGTCCGAGACCGCCATCCGAACAACCGGCGTATCGGATCTCTATTTGGCCCTCGGCGATGAGCGGGGCAGGGGGCGTTTTGTCGTTCGCGCGTACTATAATCCGCTCGCACCTTTCATCTGGTTCGGCGGTGCTGTGATGGCGATGGGCGGCCTCGCCAGCTTGTGGGGACGTGTTCGTGCCCGAACCGCGCAACGCATTATCGATGCGGTACCTGCTGAATGAGATTCGTCGTTCTCGCGTTTCTTCTCATTTCCGGTGCTGCGCAGGCGGCGCCTGCTCCAGGCGCGCTTTCCGATCCATCGCTGGAAACACGCGCGCGCGCTCTGCAAAGAGAACTGCGGTGCGTGGTTTGCCAGGGCGAATCTATCGATGAATCGAATGCGCCCATCGCCGCCGATATCCGCAAACTCATCCGTGAGCGCATCGAAGCCGGCGATAGCGATGGCCAGATCAAGGACTACCTGGTCGGCCGCTACGGCGATTTCGTTTTGATGAAGCCGCCCTTGCAGCCGAATACCTGGGTGCTTTGGTTTGGGCCGGTTGTTGTGCTCGCGATCGCTGCCGGCGTCGCCACAGGCGTGGTAGCGGGAGCGCGGAAACGCGCGCGAACCGGTTGATTTTGCTCCATTCTTTATAAGTTACAAATCGGTAATATTCGGGATAGAATTGAGCAATAATAGCTCTGTACACCCTTGCCCAGAACCAAGGGCCAACGGGGTCATGGCCATTACATCCCAAGGAGTCGCCTTTCATGGATAACAACCAGCCCACCGCGAGCCAGCATAAGCGCCACTCGCGCCTGCTCGCCGCGGCATCTGCGGCTGTCATCGTCGTTGTGGGGCTCGGCGCATTTGCGCTCGCTCCCGATCATCAGGCCGCCCCGCCCGTTCCGCATGCCACCGAAGCTTTCGCTGCGAACACGCCGACGACCAAGCAACGCATCCAGCCTCCGCGCATGCTGGAAAACGGCGCGCCGTTCAGTTTCGCCGATCTCGTGGAGCGTGTGAGCCCTGCCGTTGTCAGCGTAACCGTCGAAGCCAAGGCCGAGCCGATGGCAGCGATGGGACAATTGCCAGACAACATTCCCGAGCCGTTCCGTCAGTTCTTCCGCAATTTTGGCGGTCAGAATGCGGTGCCGCAGAAGTCCATTGGTGTCGGATCCGGCTTCATCATCGACAAGGCGGGTTATATCGTCACCAACAACCACGTCGTTGATCATTCTTCCAAGATTTCCGTGAAACTGCCTGACGGGCGCACCTTCGATGCCAAGCTGATCGGCACCGATCCGGCAACCGATGTGGCGTTGATCAAGGTGAAAAGCGACAAAGCGCTTCCCACTGTCGAATTTGGCGATGATCGCCAACTTCGGGTGGGCGATTGGGTTGTCGCGGTCGGCAATCCCTTCGGTCTTTCCAATTCCGTCACGGCCGGCATCGTTTCTTCGATTGGCCGCGATGTGGGCAATGGTCCCTATACCGATTTCATCCAGATCGACGCGCCGATCAATCGCGGCAATTCGGGCGGTCCGACCTTCGATCTGCGCGGACAAGTCATCGGCATGAACTCGATGATCTATTCGCCGACTGGAGGCAGTGTCGGCATCGGTTTTGCGATCCCTGCTTCGACCATTCATGACGTGGTCGCGCAATTGAAGGCCCATGGCCATGTCAGTCGCGGCTGGCTGGGCGTGCAAATCCAGTCGATGACACCGGAGATGGCCGCAAGCCTCGGTTCGAAGGACATGACGGGCGCCATCATCGCCGAAGTCGTTCCCGACGGACCCGCAGCGAGAGCCGGTATGCAGCAGGGCGACGTCGTGGTCGCGGTCAATGGCAAGGCGGTGCAGGACTCGCGCGATCTTTCGCGTCGCGTCGCGGCACTCCCGGCCGGCTCGAAAGCGACGTTCACCGTTGTGCGCGACGGCAGCCGCAAGGACATCACTGCCGATATCACTCTGCGCAACGATCAGAAGATCGCCTCCAATCAAAAGGGCGGCAGCGGCAACGATCAGTCCGAAAGCAAGACCAAGGCCATGGGTCTCGGCCTTTCGTCGCTGACCCCGGATGTGCGCCGCCAATTTAATCTCGACGACAGCGTCAATGGTGTGCTCGTCACCGACGTCGACCCCAACAGCGACGCTGCGGACAAGGGTTTGCGGCCCGGCGATATCCTGCGCTCCATCGGCAACAAGCCGGTGCGTTCGCCGCAGGACGTTCAGGGCCGTATTGCGGATGCCCACGCGGCAGGCCGCAAGAGCGTATTGCTTCTTGTGACACGTGGCGGCGGTGAGCGATTCATCGCGGTCGATATTGGAGAGACGTGAGTTTGGCGTATCGGGCGGCACTTGTGCCGCTCGGCCCCCGCGCCGGTGGCGGCCCCATCCCCCCCGTTGCTGCCGGCGCGGACTATTTTTTGAACAGGAGATTTCATGCGGATACTCGTCGTTGAAGACGATCTCGAAGCGCAGCGTTATCTCGTCAACGGCCTGAAGGAGTCGGGACATGTCGTCGACGACGCTGCCGACGGCGATACCGGCCTGACGCTTGCCCTTTCGCGGCCTTATGACGTTGCCGTCGTGGATCGCATGTTGCCCAAGCTCGATGGTCTCAAGCTGGTCGAGGAAATGCGCGAACACGGCAATTCGACGCCGGTTCTGTTCCTCAGCGCATTGTCCGAAGTGGACGACCGCGTGAAGGGTCTGAAATCCGGTGGCGACGACTATCTCACCAAGCCTTACGCGTTCGTCGAGCTTCTCGCCCGCATCGATGCGCTGATGCGCCGCCGAAGCCCCGCTACGGTCAAGACCCGCCTTCAGGTGGGTGACCTTGAGCTCGATCTGCTCACCCGCGCCGCCAATCGCGGGGCCACCCCCATCGACCTGCAGCCCAGAGAATTCCGGCTTTTGGAATATCTCATGCGCCATGCCGGCCAGGTGGTGACACGCACCATGCTGCTCGAAAGCGTCTGGGAATATCATTTCGATCCTCAGACCAATGTCATCGACGTGCATATTTCCCGTCTCCGTGCCAAGATCGACAAGGGTTTCGAGACGCCTCTCCTGCATACGATCCGCGGGGCAGGCTATATGATCCGTGCGCGCAACTAACTTCCGCATTCCGAGACTTCTTCGCTCCCAGGCATTTCGGATTCTGCTGATCTATCTCGTGCTGTTCGCCGTTTCGGCGGTGGCATTGATAGCGTTCAGCTACTGGAACACGCGTCGGGCGTTGGACGCGCAAACCGACCAGACCATTGAAGCCGAAATCACCGGCCTTTCGGAGCAGTATCAGCGTCTCGGGTTGCGCGGCCTGGTCGACGTCATCATCAGCCGTTCGATCCATGGAGATCATGGGCTTTATCTGCTGACCGATGCGGTTCACCGGCCGCTTGCCGGCAACCTGGATGGCTGGCCGCAGGTGCAATCCCACTCGGGTCACTTCATCGAGTTCGACTACGAACGCCGTTACGGTTCGGAAACCGAACGCAGGCGGGCGAGAGGCCGGGCCTTTGCGCTGACCGGCGGATTCCAGCTTCTGGTCGCGCGAGATGTGCACGAACGCTACGAAACCGTGCGCCTGTTCACCACCACCCTGCCGTGGACGGTGGCGTTGATGGTGCTGCTCGGCTTCATCGGCGGCGTTTTTGTCAGCCGCAACATGCTGAGCCGCCTCGATTCCATCAATCGCACCAGCGAGGACATCATACAGGGCAATCTTTCGCGGCGCGTGCCGACCACGCGTTCCAACGACGAATTCGATGTGCTCGCAAACAACCTCAATCGCATGCTCGATCGCAACGAGCGGCTGATGAAAGGTATGCGCGAAGTCACGGACTCCGTTGCCCACGATCTGCGTTCGCCGCTCAACCGGTTGCGCAACCGGTTGGAAACGGCGTTGTCGCATTCGGAAGGCGACAATGCCGATCAGATTCAGAGCGCCATCGAGGAAACCGATCATCTGATCACGACCTTCAACGCGCTGCTTCTGATCGCCGAGGCGGAGGCAGGAGCTGCGCGCGAAGCAATGAAGCCGATGACATTGGCCCCCGTTGTCGAAGGCGTGGCCGAACTTTACGCACCGCTTGCCGAAGAAAAAGGCATCAGGCTGGCCGTCAAACCTGGTGGGCCTGCGCCGATCGAAGGCAACAAAAGCCTTGTTTCGCAGGCTTTGGCGAACCTTGTCGACAATGCGATCAAATACACGCCCGAAGGAGGCGAGGTGACGTTGGCCGCAAGCGAAACGCCGGGCGGCGTGGAGCTTTGCGTCGCAGACACAGGCTCCGGCATTCCGGCCGAGGATCGTTCGCGCGTGATGGAGCGCTTTGTACGGCTTGAGGCGAGCCGCAATTCTCCCGGCACCGGATTGGGTCTGTCGCTCGTCGCCGCCGTCGCGCGGCTGCACGACGCGGTGTTCACGCTGGACGACAACAAGCCTGGCTTGCGTGCAACGCTGCGCTTCCCTCTTCGCCGCCCGCGCGCTGCACCGGCGGAATGATTCGCGATTCGAACGTCCAATTTTTGGGTGGCACGCCCGTCCTCGTGGGTTACTCTTCGCAGAGTCGCCGGAGGGGAGAGTGCGTTGAGCAAAGCCGATTTTGTCGAAGCCGTGGCCCGTGAGGGCAAGGTCACCAAGGCCGAGGCCAAACGCGCCATCGAACTGGTCTTCGGCACCATCGAAGAAGGGCTCAAGGCCTGCAAGAACGGCGGCAAATACCAGATCGGCACCTTCGGCACCTTTCGCGTCACCAAGCGCGGCGCGCGGATGGGACGCAATCCGCAGACCGGCGAGCCGATGAAGATCAAGGCGTCCAAAAGCCTGCGGTTCAAACCATCTTCGCAACTGAAGGCTTCGGCCGGTTGCTGATATAGTGGCGGCATGTCCGCAATTCCTTTTCGCCAGTCCCCGGGCCCGTTTCCCAAACCGTTCGATCCTGCGCGCGCCCGGCGCACGCTGGACGATCTCGCGGCGGGCGAGGGCGGTTTCGTTGCCGACGGTGCGTTGGCCGCGCTGCTCGAAGGCACGTTCGGCAATTCGCCCTATCTCGCGCGGCTGGCGCTGAGGGATCGCGATTTCCTCCGCACTCTTCTGGACAGCGATCCCGAAACCGAGCTTGCAAGGATCGAAGCCGAAACCCTTGCCGCTGCGGATGCGCCCGACATCGCCGCTGCGATGGCCATTCTGCGCCGCGCAAAGCGGCAGGCCGCACTCGCCATTGCGCTGGCCGATATCGGCCGCGTGTGGGGCGTGGAGCAGGTGACGGCTGCGCTCACGCAATTTGCCGATGCTGCGGTGAAGGGCGCGCTGCGCTTCGTCCTGAAAGACACCGCGATCCGCGCCGATTTTACCGAGCGCGACGGTGCGGCGCTGGAAGCGACAACCGGTCTCGTCGTGCTTGCCATGGGCAAATATGGCGCGTTCGAACTGAACTATTCGAGCGATATCGACCTCGTTGTTTTCTACGACGCGCACAAATTTCCCTTTCGCAAACGCGACGACTCCAGGGCTGCCGCCGTCGATATCGTGAAGGCGCTGGTGAAGCTGCTTTCCGAGACGACGGCCGATGGTTACGTTTTCCGCACCGATCTTCGTTTGCGGCCTGACGCGGGCGCAACACAGGTTGCGATCTCCACCGATGCCGCCGAGGCCTATTACGAAGGCATGGGGCAGAATTGGGAGCGCGCGGCGATGATCAAGGCGCGGGCCTGCGCGGGCGATCCCGAAACCGGCGCGCAATTCCTGAAGGCGATGGTGCCGTTCATATGGCGCAAGAATCTGGATTACGCCTCGATTGAAGATATTCATTCGATCAAGCGCCAGATTCATGCCCATGAAGGCCACGCAAAGATCGCGGTGGCGGGACATAACATCAAGCTCGGCCGCGGCGGCATTCGCGAAATCGAATTTTTCGCACAAACGCAACAACTCATCCTCGGCGGCCGCAATCCGAATTTGCGGCCGCGGGGAACGTTGGCTGCCCTGGCCGCATTGTGCGAACGCGATTTGATCGCCGAGCGGACGGAAGAAGAATTGCACGAAGCCTATCTTTTCTTTCGCCACGTCGAACATCGCTTGCAGATGATCGAGGATCAGCAGACGCACACGCTTCCAAAGAACGAGGAAGAGTTGACGCATGTCGCCTACTTCTCGGGGTTCGACAATTTGCCGGACTTCAGCAAGGCGTTGACGGCGCGGCTCGAAATCGTGACGGGGCATTATGGCCGTCTGTTCGAACGCGAGGCGCCGTTGGCCGCGGAAGGCGGGAGCCTTGTGTTCACCGGCGTCGAAGAAGATCCCGAAACGCTCGAAACGCTGACAAAACTCGGCTTCAAGGATGCGCGGCACGTCTCCGCCGCCGTTCGCGGCTGGCATCACGGACGGGTGCGCGCAATGCGAAGCGCGCGCGCCCGCGAGCTTTTGACTCAACTGATGCCCGCGCTGCTCGAAGCGCTTTCCAAAACCGCCGATCCCGACGCGGCATTTGCGCAGTTCGACCGTTTCCTGAGCGGGCTTCCCGCCGGCGTGCAGTTGTTCTCGATGCTGCACGCCAATCCGCAACTGTTGCGGTTGATCGCGGAGATCGCCGGTTCCGCGCCGCGCATCGCCACGCATCTGGCGCGGTCGCCCGCGACGCTCGATGCACTGGTCGATCCGGGCTTTCTCGGCGAATTGCCGTCGCGCAAACAACTCGACAAGGCGCTTGCGACCCAACTTTCCGCTGCGCGCGATTTCGAAGGCGCGCTCGATGCCGCCCGGCGCGTCGCCAAGGAACAGATATTCCGCGTCGGTGCGCAGATCGTCGACGGCGTGGCGAAGGCCGAAGAAGCAGGGCCTGCGTTCGCAAATATCGCGGACGCGGTGATCGCGGGACTTCTGCCGGTGGTCGAAGCCGAACTTGTTGCCGCGTCCGGCCACATCGAAGGCGGCGCGTTCAGCGTGATCGCCATGGGCAAGCTCGGCGGACGCGAGATGACGGCGTCGTCCGATCTCGATCTCATCTTCGTCTACGACGCGCCCGCCGATGGCGAGAGCACGGGACCGAAAAAGCTTCCGGTCATCGTCTATTACGCGCGGCTCGCGCAGCGATTCATCGCCGCACTGACCGCGCCAACCGCCGAAGGCACGCTTTACGAAGTGGACATGCGGCTGCGTCCGACCGGCAACAAGGGGCCGGTGGCTGTGAGCCTGGAATCCTTCACGCGCTATCACGAAACCGAATCCTGGACATGGGAACGCATGGCGCTGACGCGCGCACGCGTGATCGCATCGCCCCCGGAACTGGGGCACAAAGTGGAAAACGTCATTCGCAAAACCCTTTCGGCGTCGAGCGACGCGGGCAAACTTCTCAAGGATGCGCGCGACATGCGCGACAAGCTCGCGACCCAATTTCCCGGCAAGAGCCGGTGGGATCTGAAATTCGCGCGCGGCGGCCTGGTCGACATCGAATTCGCAGCCCAAATCCTGCAACTGCGCGATGGCGCCAAAGCGCCGAACGTGTTTGCGCAGAACACTGTCGACGCACTTCAACAGCTTGCGAAATCCGGTTCGCTTTCGGCCTCAGATGCCGCAGCACTGATCGACGCGGCGAACCTCGAAGGCAATCTGCAACAGATATTGCGGATCGCGCTGGACACCACGCTTGATCCGCAAGCTGCGTCTCCCGGTCTCAAGGCGTTGCTGGCCCGCGCTGGCGAAGCTGCGGATTTCGCAACGCTTGAAGCGAAACTCGCCGAAGCGCAGGACCGTGCGCGCGGAATCTTCGAACAGATCCTGCCGGGCTGAAAATCCAAACGAGATTTCGGGAAGGTGATTATTGTGCACGCTGGAGCGTTGCGCTGCAAGTGTTTTGTTCGTTTTTCGCGAGAAAAATGCAGCGTTACGCTGAGGGGGGTTAAACGATTGAAAGAAAACAAAGTGGGGTGATGCAATTGTGTTTGCCGGTTTTCGTGGTGGAAGATGTTGATCGTTCATCTTCGTTCATTTTGAAAAGAGTTTCTTACCTCCCCCTCGCGGGGGTTCGTAGCGGCAGCGTGCGAACGGCGTCGTGCATCGGCACGACGACGGGTGGGGCCGCGGTGCTTCATCTCAAACACCGAATTCGTTGCACGTCCCCCACCCGCCGAGCTTCGCACGTCGACCTCCCCGCGAGGGGGAGGTAAGAGTGCGTTCAATGTCTGGGTAGAACGATGGCTGCTTCGGTGGGCCATGACAGCGAAACGTCGGTGCCTGTGTGTTCGTGGGCGGCTTGTGCTGCGACCGCGACGGGCTCTTTCAATCCCGGCACCACGACCTGCAGATGGCTGCGTTCGCCGAGATAGGCGGCGGCGCCGATCTTGCCGACAATGCCGCCTGCGCCCGCCGTTTTGAGCACGATCTTTTCGGGGCGCACGGCGACGAGCACTTCGTTTCCGGGGCCTGCGAGTTCGACGGGCACGTTTACCGCGCTCAAGCGGCCCGCGGCGCCCGCGTCGATTTCGGTGATGTCGCCGCCGGTGCCGATGACCCTGCCATCGAAGAAGTTCATTGTGCCGATGAAATCGGCCACTTCCCGGCAGTTCGGCCGGTCGTACAAGGTCCGCGGATCGGCGATCTGCAACACCTGTCCGTTCGACATCACGGCGATGCGATCGGACATCGAAAGCGCTTCTTCCTGATCGTGCGTGACGAAAACGAAAGTGATGCCCACCGCTTTTTGGATCTGGCGCAACTCGATCTGCATCGCTTCGCGCAGGCGCTTGTCGAGTGCGCCCAGCGGTTCGTCGAGCAGGAGCACCTTGGGATGATTGACGAGCGCGCGCGCCAACGCCACACGCTGACGCTGGCCGCCGGAAAGCTGATCGGCGCGGCGTTTGCCCATATCCGGCAGGCGGATCATCGCGAGCGCGTCTTCGATGCGCGCGCTGCGTTCGGCTTTGCTCAAACCCGAACGCCGCAGGCCATAGCCGATATTGTCCGCCACATTGAGATGCGGAAAGATC
>DASZYI010000083.1:0-11298 GCA_035545475.1 Rhizomicrobium sp. | reverse complement strand
ATTCCCGTGCTCGCAAGCTTCATCGTCGCGGGCGAGGAACAGGGCGTACCGACCGAGAAGCTGTCGGGCACGATCCAGACCGACATCCTCAAAGAGTTCATGGTGCGGAACACCTATATCTATCCGCCGGAGCCGAGCATGCGCATCGTCGGCGACGTCATCGCCTACACCGCAGCGCACATGCCGAAGTTCAACTCCATCTCGATCTCGGGCTACCACATGCACGAGGCCGGTGCGACGGCAGTGCAGGAGCTCGCCTACACGCTGGCCGACGGGATCGAATATGCGCGCGCGGCGATGAGGAAAGGCCTCGACGTCGATGTTTTCGCGCCGCGGCTGTCGTTCTTCTTCGGCATCGGCATGAACTTCTTCATGGAAGTGGCCAAGCTGCGCGCTGCGCGGCTGCTGTGGGCGCAGATCATGGACAAGTTCGGCGCGAAGAAGGCCGACTCGCTGATGCTGCGCACCCATTGCCAGACATCCGGCGTGTCGCTGACCGAGCAGGATCCTTACAACAACGTCGTGCGCACGACGATCGAAGCGCTTGCCGCCGTGTTGGGCGGCACGCAGTCGCTGCACACCAATTCGCTGGACGAAGCCATCGCGCTGCCGACGGAATTTTCCGCCCGCATCGCGCGCAACACGCAACTCATCCTGCAGAACGAAAGTCATGTGACCAAGGTGGTCGATCCGCTCGGTGGCTCGTACTACGTCGAAGCGCTGACGCATTCGCTGGCGCATGCGGCGCAGGAGATCATCGATGAAGTTGAAAAGATGGGCGGCATGACCAAGGCGGTCGAAGCCGGCATCCCGAAGCTGCGCATCGAAGAAGCCGCCGCCCGCCGTCAGGCGCGCGTGGACAAGGGCGAAGACGTGATCGTCGGCGTTAACAAGTTCCAGCTTGCGAACGAAGCCCCGGTCGAAGTGCTCGATATCGACAACATTGCCGTACGCGAACAGCAGATTGCGCGCCTCAACAAGATGAAGGCTGAGCGCAATCCGGCGAAAACGAAAGCCGCGCTCGACGCGCTCACCGAAGGCGCCAAAGGAAACGGAAATCTTCTGGCGCTCGCGGTGGAAGCCGCCCGCGCCCGCGCCAGCGTCGGCGAGATTTCGGACGCGATGGAAAAAGTGTTCGGCCGTCACCGCGCCGAGATCCGTTCGATTTCCGGCGTCTATGGCGGCGCTTACGAAGGCGACAATGAATTTGCCGCCATCATCGGCGAAGTCGAACAGTTCGCGAAGGAAGAGGGCCGCCGTCCGCGCATGCTTGTCGCCAAGATGGGCCAGGATGGACATGACCGTGGCGCGAAGATCATCGCCACCGCTTTTGCCGACCTCGGCTTCGACGTTGATATCGGCCCGCTGTTCCAGACGCCAGAAGAAGTGGCAAAGGACGCCATCGAAGCCGACGTTCATGTAATCGGTGTCTCCAGTCAGGCAGCCGGTCACAAGACACTCGTACCGATGCTGATCGAGGCGCTGAAGAAACAGAAGGCTGATGACATTCTTGTCGTTTGCGGCGGTGTAATCCCCGCGCAAGATTACGCCTTCCTCGAAAAGGCCGGCGTTGCCGCAATCTTCGGTCCGGGCACGAACATCCCCGAAGCTGCTCGCAAGGTTTTGAAGCTGATCCGCGCGCGGAAAACAAAAGCCGCCGCGTGATCGGAACCGCGTCTTGCTCTAGGATGTTCCTTGGGAAGGGCACATCCATGGAGACCAGTATGCGCACATTTGCGCTTTTTGCTTTAGCCGCCGCGGCAGCCGTTCTCGGTACGTCCGCGGCATCCGCGCAACCTGCGGCAGCACCGCCTTCGAGATCATGCTTCTTCGTCAATCAATTCGATACATGGAAGGCGCCGGACGACAAGACGATGTACATCAAGACGACCGGCAAGCGGTATTACCGGTTGGATATGGCGGAATCTTGTTCGGCATTGAAAGGCATCAATCCGCACCTGATCACGACGTTCCACGGTTCCAACAGTATCTGTTCGAATCTCGATTGGGATCTGAAAGTGGCTCGCGCACCGGGAAGTCCGCCGGAGGCCTGCATCGTGAAGACGATGACGGAAATGACGCCGGATGAAGTGAAGGCCATTCCGAAAAAGTTCAAGCCGTAAGCTACGTCCCAATATTCTTTTTCAGGAAGGCTTCCAGTTCTTTCAGCATCCTGATCCGCGTGTCGGCGAAGTTCAGATAGTGATCTTCGCCGGCGACGCGGATGAAGTTGACGTCCTTGCCTGCATCTTTCAGCGCCTGATATTCGATCCGGCTCTGGTTGATGCGAACGGTTGTGTCGCCTTCTCCATGCATCAGCAGCACGGGACATTTCACGTCGGCCGCATGAAGAGCAGGCGAAGCCGCTTTGAGTTGATCGCCCTCTTCCCAATCGCTGCCAATACGCGATTTCCAGAACGAAGTGCCTTGCGAGTCCTTTCCGGTATCGCTGCGCTGTGTGAACATGAATTCGTTGAGGTCGGAGACGCCCGCAAAACTGAACGCGCAGGCATAAAGTTCCGGTGAAAAAGTTGCGCCCGCGAGCGCCGCATACCCGCCATAGCTCGCGCCGACGATGCAGATGCGTTTGGGATCGGCAATGCCGTCGGCAATCAGCTTTTTCACGCCATCGGTCAGGTCGTCGTTCATCGCACGGCCCCATTGATGCAGGCCCGCTTCGGTGAATTTTCGTCCGTATCCTTTTGAGCCGCGATAGTTGGGCTGCAACACCGCATACCCGCGATTGGCGAGAAATTGCGCCCACCAATCGAAGCCCACCACATCGCGCGCGTCCGGCCCGCCATGCGGCATGATGATGGTGGGTAGGTTCTTCGCCTGCTTGTCGGGCGGCAGCGTGAGGTACGCGGGAATTTCGAGACCGTCGCGCGCCTTGTAAGCGTAAGGCTTCATCTCGCCGAGATCGGCCTCGCTCAATTGGGGATAGGCCGAAAGGATTTTGGTGGCGTTGTGCGTCGTGCGGTCGAGAAAATAATAGGTTGGCGGCAGCCGCGGCCCCTGCACCGCGACAATCACGCGATCCTTTGCCTTATCCATCGAGGTCGCATGCACCGACAAGCCGGGAAAGGATTTCTCCAGGCCCGCCTGCAATGCCTGGTTCTCGGGACTGAAATATTTGTATTCGTACTGATCGGCCGCATACATCGCGCCAATCACACGGCCGGTCCACTCGTCCTTGATGGGCTGCATGACGTCGTATTTCGGATCGCCGAATAGCACTATGCTTTCATCGCCTGTCGCAAGATCGTGGCGAATGAGCGCGGTGGTGTCGCGATTGTCGTGACGCAGCAGCGCAATAGCCTTGCCGTCTTCTGTCAGGCCCACCGCGCCTGCGCCGTTATCGGCTTCCGCGTCGTAGGAGCCGGACGGCTTCCAATCGCCGTGATCGTAGACGAAAAGCTGATGCCGCAACGGCCGCAGCGTCAGCTCGAGCCGCGCCACCAGATTGCCGTGCCCGTCCGTGATCCAGTCGGCGACCTTGTAATTGCCCGTGGCATAGATGTGCCCTTCGCCGGTCGCGAGATTGACCTTCAAAAGGTCCATCCGGAAATTTTCGTAAGGGTCGTAATATTCGTAATAGCTCTTGAAGACGATGTTCTTCACGAATAGCGGCATCAAAATGGATTCGGGATCGTCGAGATTCTTGTCGACGATATAAACGTCATCGGTGTTGTTGCGCAGACTGGGAAAATTCTTCAACAACACCACAAGATCGCTGCCGTCCGCCTTGACCGCAATGGAACGCTCCCATGTGCGAATGCGATTGTCGCCATAGACGCGTTCATTGGTTTTTAAACGGACGATGAGGCGGTCTTTCTTTCCCCAGTCGATCGAATCGACGGTGGCTTCGCCGGAGGGCACCACCACGGGCTGCGTGCCCGGCGGCGCCCCCACTTTGTAAATCACAGCGGCGGGTTTGCCATTAAGCGCCTGAACGGCCGCGAAATGCTGACCGTCGGGAGCGATCTTGGCTTGAGTCATGTTCGGCAACATGCCGAACGCTTCGACCGGCGGATTGGCAACGGCCGGAGTTGCGATCAAAACCGCAACAGCAATGGCAATGTTACGCAAGAACGATGTTTCCGACCTTATGTCCCAGCCCCTTGGAAGCACTTTAGAATACGCAAGGTGTTGTCACCCAGCTACGCCTATCCGCCCATCTTCTTACTCACACCGTCGATCTTCAAGTTTGAGGTGACCGCGGCAACCACGCCATAGGGGGTATTCGCCCAGACACGCAGGGGCACCACGAAATCGTGCCCGTTTCCGCTTTGGAATGTCGTCACCCATGCGTGTAGCACGGGAAAACTCCCGTTGGTGTCGAGCACTTTCTGGCTGAATCCGGCGATCTGGTTGTAGTGGGCCTCGCATTGGACGGCAGGGCCTTTGTAAAGACCGTTGTCCATGTCGACGGTGGTGTCTTTTTCTTTCTTCACTTCGATGTTGTAACGGCGGCGTCCGTCGAACACTGGCGCCAGCACGTTGCAGGGATTCTTGGCATCTGCGGCGATGCCCGACGCGACGTAGAGGATTGCGCTGACCGGATCGTAGGTATCTTTCTGCTGCTCGGCCGTGATCGGATGCTTGGCAAGCGAATAAGCGGGATCGGCGAAGATGCGGATCGTGCCGTTGGGTTCGTAGGTCAGCGAGACCTGCTGCTTGCTATCTTTCTTGGTGGTGAAGGAATCGTAGAGCGAGGGCTGCAGCTTGTTGCCCTGGATCTCGCCGGACGATGTCGCCTGAATGCGCGCCTGCCAAAAGGCGTTGACGATGCCGGAGGTCTCCAGATTGGAAACCGCATGGTACTGATTGCCGCGAATGGTTGCGTCGAGATCGACTTTGCCCAGCCCTATGCCGCCCGCATACAGATTCATCGCAATGGCAAGCCGCGAAGCGGGTGTTGCGTCATCGTCCTGGCCTTCGCCGCCGGCCGCCCATGCAAAGGTCGGCAAACCGGCCAGGAACGCGATCAGGGCAATGCGGGCAACGGCCATCGCAGGAACTCCGGCAAGGGTGGGGCAAGGCGAAATTGCTTTGCCATGATGGCCCGATTATGACGCATGAGGGACCATGACAAAACAGCCTGGCACCGCCGAACTTGCCGAAGCCGTCGCCTCCGGCGATAGGCGTGCGCTCGCGCGCGCGATCACGCTGGTCGAATCCACCAAAGCCGCAGATCAGGCGAAAGCTGAACAACTCCTGACGGCCTTGTTGCCGCGTTCGGGGGGGAGCATGCGGCTAGGCATTTCCGGCGCGCCGGGTGCGGGCAAATCGACCTTCATCGAAGCGTTCGGAAAATATCTGACCGCACAGGGCCACAAGGTGGCTGTTCTCGCCATCGATCCCTCGTCGCGCCGTTCGGGCGGTTCGATCCTGGGCGACAAGACGCGCATGGAGCAACTCTCGCGCGATCCCAACGCCTTCATCCGGCCTTCCCCCGCGGGATCGACACTTGGCGGTGTCGCGCGGCGCACGCGCGAGACGATGCTGCTTGCGGAAGCGGCGGGCTTCGATGTGGTGATCGTGGAAACGGTCGGCGTCGGGCAGTCGGAAACGGCTGTTGCCGACATGACCGATCTGTTCGTGTTGCTGCAAAGCCCTGGCGGCGGCGACGATCTGCAAGGCATCAAGCGCGGCGTGATGGAACTGGCGGATATCCTGCTCGTCACCAAAGCCGATGGCGATCTGATTCCCGCGGCAAATCGTGCGGCCGCCGATTATCGCATGGCACTTCATCTGATGCGTCCGAAGCACGAAGGAATGCCCGCAAAAGTGCTCACCGTCTCCTCCTTAGAAGGCAAAGGAATCGCGGAATCGTGGCAAGCCATGCGGGTTTTTCATACTAGCCTTGCGAAAGACGGTCGTATCCGGCGCCTTCGCGCGGATCAGTCGAAGCGCTGGTTCTGGAGTGAAATGCAGACCATTCTGAACGAAGAACTGCTCGCGCATCATGCACTTAGGGAAGACGTTAAGACGTTGGAGAACTCTGTCATCGACGGAAAATCGCTTCCTTACGCGGCGGCGCGAACACTATTCCGCCGCATTTTGGCTGTTGACGCGAGAAACTCGAACCACTAACTGCCCGCCCGTCACTGACGGCGCGCGACTCCGCGCCGGCGACTTCGGTCGTAGTGGACGCACATTTCACGTCACGAACTGGAAAGACAATGACTACTCTTTGCGACCGGACATCGCGTCCGGACGATCGCTTGCCTGCGTTGCACATCGACTCCGAAGTCGTGCTGACGCAGCCGTTGACGATCAAGACGTACGACTATTGGCGCGCCTGCCGCGGTCTGCGCCTGATGCCCACGCGCGCGGACATCACGCCGAAGGGCATGAAGAAATTCATGACGAATGTCGGCCTGATCGAAGCGCGGCCGACAGCGCTCGGTGTCGATTATGTCGTCCGGCTGGCGGGTACGCGTTGCGAAGAGGTGTTTGGCCCGATCACCGGTAAATCCTTTTGCGACTTCCTGCCGCCCGAAATCGAGCTGCGCTGGCGCCGCGTCTGCGACGAGGCCCGCCGCACGCGAGGCCCTCTGAGCGTCACAGGACGCATCGCGTTCCCCGGCAAGGACTGGCTTCAATCGGAGACTTTCGTGGGGCCGCTGGGCGAGGAGGGGCAGGAAATAACCATGCTTCTTCTGGGGTTTGTGGCTTGGCCGGCGCTCTCCGGCGCGACCGGAACTGGCCCCGCTTGACCGGGCGCGGCCCTGCCCTTATGAGGGCGCCTCTTTTTGACGAGCTAAGCCCATGTCCCGCCGCTGCGAATTGACCGGAAAAGGCCTCCTGGTTGGCAACAATGTCAGCCACGCCAACAACAAGACCAAGCGGACCTACCGCCCGAATCTGCAGACGATTTCGCTGGCGAGCGATGCGCTGGGCGCGAGTTACAAGCTGCGCATCTCCATGAACGCGCTGCGCACCATCGACCGCAACGGCGGCCTCGACGTCTTCCTGATGAAGGCCGATGAGAAGAAGCTGAGCGTGAAGGCGCTGCGCCTGAAGCGCCAGGTCGCCAAGAAACTGGCCGAGAAGGCCGCGGCTTAAGCCGCTTTCCTCGAAAGTTTGCGTATCGGGCCGGCGCGGTGACCCTTGCCGTGGCTGGCGATCGCCTTTTCTTCCGCGAACAATGAGATGAGCTGTTCCGTCATCGCCCCGCCGAGTTGTTCGGCGTCGACGATGGTTACGGCGCGGCGATAATAGCGCGTCACGTCATGGCCAATGCCGATGGCGGTGAGTTCGACGCTGGACTTGCCTTCGATATCATCGATCACATGGCGCAAATGGCGCTCCAGATAATTTCCCGCATTCACCGACAGGGTTGAGTCGTCCACCGGCGCGCCGTCTGAAATCACCATCAGGATTTTGCGCTGTTCAGGACGGTTCGCGATGCGGTTGTGCGCCCACATCAGCGCTTCGCCGTCGATATTTTCCTTTAGCAAGCCTTCGCGCATCATCAGGCCGAGGTTCTTGCGCGCGCGCCGCCACGGCTCATCGGCGGCTTTGTAAATGATGTGGCGCAAATCGTTCAGGCGGCCCGGATGGGGGGGCTTTCCGTCTGCGATCCATTTTTCGCGAGACTGCCCGCCTTTCCAGGCGCGTGTGGTGAAGCCAAGTATTTCGGTTTTCACCGCGCAACGTTCCAGCGTGCGCGCCAGAATGTCGGCGCACATCGCCGCCACCATAATAGGCCGCCCGCGCATCGAACCGGAATTGTCGAGGAGCAGCGTGACCACCGTATCGCGGAACGTCATGTCCTTCTCGTGCTTGAACGAGAGCGGATACATCGGGTCGATGATGATGCGCGGCAGGCGCGAGGTATCGAGCAGCCCTTCTTCGAGATCGAATTCCCACGAACGATTCTGCTGCGCCATCAAGAGCCGTTGCAGCTTGTTAGCCAGCCGGGAAACCACACCCTGCATCGCCTGAAGCTGCTGATCGAGAAAGGCGCGCAACCGCGTCAGCTCTTCAGCATCGCAGAGATCGGGCGCTTCGATGATCTCGTCGAATTGCGTGGTGTGGACGTGATAGCCCCATTCTTCCTGGTCCGCGAAAGGCAACTCGGGCCGCCAGGGGCGCGTACCTTCCTCCGGCTCCTGCGCATCGGACATGTCTTCCGACTGTTCGGTGCGCATTTCGGTGGTGGTCTCGTCGCCTTCCTCCCCCTCGGCGTCGGAAAGTTCGGCCTCGGCCTGTTCGCTCGTCTGTTCGGACTCGCCGCCTTCCTGGCTCTCGGGCTCGCCTTCGCCGGAATCGTCAGAATTGTCTTCGGCGTCGGAAGCGTTCTCCTCGCTGAAATTGAGATCCTTCAGGATCGTGCGGGTGAGCTTGGCGAACGCCTTCTGATCGCGCAGCACATCGCTGAGCTTGGCGAAATCCTTCGCGGCCTTTTCCTCGATGAACGGGCGCCACAGGTCGACAGCAGTTTTTGCGTTCTCCGGCGGAGCTTCGCCGGTCAGCTTCTCGCGCACCAGCAAACCCACCACGTCGGCGATGGGCGCTTCGGCGCGCGTGCGAACCTTGGCAAGCCCGCGCTGCGTTACGCGCGCCTCGACCCCGGCGGAAAGGTTTTGTGCGACACCTTTCATTGCCAGTGAGCCGATGGCCTCGACGCGCGCCTGTTCGGCGGCCTCGAAGATCGCGGCGGCATCGGGCGATTGCGGGCGGAATTGATCGTGGATTTTGTCTTCGTGATAGGCGCGGCGCAGCGCATAGGCATCGCCCGCTCCACGCACCACGGCGACTTCATGCGGCGGCAGATTGCGCGAGGGCAGGGGCAGCCGGGCTTTGCCACCTTTGAGCGCCGGCGGTTCGGCACTGAAATTGACTTCAAGCTCCGGTTCGCCCGCCAATGCGCGAACAGCGGTGCCGACCGCGCGCTTGAAAGGTTCGGCCGGGGATTCGTTCTTCACGCCACCAGAACTTTCGCGGCACTCTCCGGCAAATCCTCGCCGAAGCAGCGCTGATAGAACTCGGCAACGCTCGCGCGTTCCAGCTCATCGCATTTGTTGAGGAAGGTCAGGCGGAACGCGAAGCCGATATCGTTGAAGATCTCTGCGTTCTCGGCCCAGGTGATGACCGTGCGCGGGCTCATCACGGTGGAGAGATCGCCATTGATGAAGGCGTTGCGCGTCATGTCGGCGACGCGGACCATCGCTTCGATCTGCTTCTTCTTTTCCGGCGTGGCCGCATAAGAAGGCACCTTGGCAAGCACGATATCGGTTTCGGCGTCGTGGCTCAGATAGTTCAACGTCGCCACGATGCTCCAGCGATCCATCTGGCCCTGATTGATTTGCTGCGTGCCGTGATACAGGCCCGTCGTGTCGCCCAGGCCGATCGTGTTGGTCGTCGAGAACAGGCGGAACGCCGGATGCGGACGGATCACGCGATTCTGATCGAGCAGGGTCAGCTTGCCTTGCACTTCGAGCACGCGCTGGATCACGAACATCACGTCGGGGCGGCCCGCGTCATACTCGTCGAAGGTCAGCGCGACAGGATGTTGAAGCGCCCAGGGCAGCAAACCTTCGCGGAATTCCGTGATCTGCTTTCCGTCTTTGAGGACGATCGCATCCTTGCCGACGAGATCGATACGGCTGATGTGCGAGTCGAGGTTGATGCGGATCGACGGCCAATTGAGACGTGCCGCCACCTGTTCGATATGCGTCGATTTGCCTGTGCCGTGATAGCCCTGGATCATCACGCGGCGGTTGAAGGCGAAGCCGGCGAGAATCGCGAGCGTCGTTTCGCGGTCGAAACGATAGGCTTCGTCGAAATCGGGAACGTATTCGGTTTTCTTCGAAAACGCCGGTACCTTCATCTTGGCGTCGAAGCCGAAGGTTTTGCGAACGTCGATCTCGATGTCGGGCTTCAACGATGGGTCGAGACCGCCCTGAGTTTCACTCGTCATTTTGTCACTGTTCCGGATGGTCAATTCTGCGACGGCGTAGCCGTCCGCCGCGAGAGGCGAGGGCGCGGAATTTGCGCCTTAGGTTTAGCCTTGCCGCTTCAGCACGGCATAGGCCTTGATAACCTGTTTCAGACGCTCCTCGGCGCCCCGGTCGCCGCCATTGGCATCGGGGTGAAACCGCTTCACAAGTTCCTTATACCGCGCCTTTATCTCCTGCAAGGTTGCGTTTTCCTCCAGATTCATGGTCGCCAGCGCCTGCAACTGGACGCCGGTCAACCGCCGCGTCGGCGGGCGGGGCGTCGGTGCTTCATCGCCGATATGGCCGAACGCATCCTCGAAATGGAATGCCCCGCTGCGCATGCGCGCGCCGCGTTTGCCGAGCGGCCAGGTGGGCCTGTGACCGGTGACTGCCTCTACGCGGAACCGCTCGATTTCCTTTTCGCTCATGCCCTTGAAGTAATCCCACGATTCATTGTGTTCGCGGGCGTGAACGAGGCAGAGGTAGATCTGTTCGGAAAGGTTCTCGCGGCTTTTGGGAACGCGATGCGCGCCCTCCTCGATGCAGCCCTTGATGGCGCAAGGGCGCAACTTCTCGATCACCGGAGCCTTGTTGTCGGGCTTGATGCGGATATCGCCAAGAAATTTGCGCGGACGAGCCATGCGCAAATTATGGGGCTGGAACGTGAAAAAACAAGAAATCCTCTTGCTTGACTTCTTTCGCAAAACGGCCATGAGGTGGATGCATGGCCATGGTCGATACCATTCGCGACAAACTTACGGCAGCCCTCTCACCGGTGGCGCTTGAGGTCGTGGACGATAGTGCGCGCCATCATGGACATTCCGGCTCGCGCCCCGGCGGCGAAACGCATTTCAACGTGCGCATCGTCTCGCAGAATTTCGCAGGCCTGTCGCGCGTGCAACGTCAACGCTGCGTCTACGCTGCCCTGGCAGATGAGATGAAGGCGCAAATCCACGCGCTCGCGCTCGTCACGTTGACACCGGACGAAGCGAAGAAGGGTTGATTATCCCGGCAATCGCTCGAATGCGGGCATCCCTTCGGGAATCACGTGGAACGGCTGTTTGTCCACCGTGTAGATCGCAACGGCCGGTTCGAAGACCTTGGGATCGTCCAGCGTTCCCACCTTGACCACGGCAAAAGGAAACGCCGCGGGCCTCGTGATCATGTGCGTGCCGCAATCGGCGCAGAATTCGCGCGTCACGGCCTGTTCGAGATCGGTGCGCTTGAACTGTTTCGGCGCACCCTTGGTGTATTGCACACCGGCCGCAGGCATCAGAAAGAACAGGTTCGGCGCGCCGCCGGAAATGTATTGGCATTCCCGGCAATGGCACTGGCCGCGCATCACGGG
>DASZYI010000082.1:0-4625 GCA_035545475.1 Rhizomicrobium sp. | reverse complement strand
GCGCGGGCGTAGGCGGCGGCGGCACGCTGCGGCGCGGGCACGTTCGCGAGGCGCCGCCGCATGTCCTCGACCGCCCAATGCAGGTTGACGGCGGTCGGCCGTGTTGCAAGCAGCGTTCGGCTCGCGGCGTCGAGCGCCTTGTCGCTTGCCTCGGCGCGCATCGCGACCGCCATGCCATAAGCAGCCGCCGCGCCGATCAGCGGCGCGCCGCGCACCAACATGGCGCGGATGGCGTGCGCCGCCTCGTCCAGTGTCGAGAGGCGGCGCGTGACGAGCGCGTGCGGCAGGAGAGTCTGATCGATGATGCCGACGCTCGCGCCATCGGGCTCGAGCCAGATCGTCCGCATCGGTTTGCCGTCGACCTTCATGGCGTGCCTCTACCGTATCAACACGCGGCCTGCGACTGCGTCCAGTTTGGCGACGAGCGCCGGATCGCGCGCCTCGGGCGCGGTGATGAGCGCATGGTCGAGCGCATGCCGGCAGCCCTCCGGGCAATCGGCATCCTCGGCGAGCAGCGGCACCACCGCTTTGACGAGCGCGCGCGCCGTGTCGGCGTTCTCCAGTAGCACGGAGACGATCATCTCGACCGTCACATGGTCGTGGTCGGGATGCCAGCAGTCGAAATCCGTCACCATCGCCACCGTGGCGTAGCAGAGCTCGGCTTCGCGCGCGAGCTTGGCCTCGGGCATGTTGGTCATGCCGACCACGGAGGCGCCCCAGCTGCGATGGAGGTTGCTCTCGGCGAGCGTAGAGAATTGCGGGCCTTCCATGCAGACATAGGTGCCGCCCGCATGCATGGGGATGCCGGCCTCCTTGCCCGCCCGACCGAGCGCGTCGGAGACGCGGCTGCAGACGGGATGACCGAAGGCGACATGAGCGACGAGACCGGCGCCGAAAAAGCTCTTTGCCCGGGCGAAGGTGCGGTCGATGAACTGATCGACCAGCACGAAGCTGCCGGGCGGCAGATGTTCCTGCAATGAGCCGCAGGCGGAGACCGAGATCACGTCGGTGACGCCCGCGCGTTTCAGCGCGTCGATATTGGCGCGATAGTTGATGGAGGTTGGCGATTGTACATGACCGCGGCCGTGGCGCGGCAGGAAGACGAGGTCGACGCCTTTGAAGGTTCCGAACAGCAACTCGTCGCTGGCCTCGCCCCACGGACTTTCGATGCGCTTCCAGCGCGGCTTTTCGAGGCCCGGAATGTCGTAGACGCCGCTGCCGCCGATGATGCCGAGAACCGTTCTTGCCATGGGAAACCCGCTGTTTGGCGGGGGTTTTAGCACGCGAAGCCGGTCAGGCAAGCAAACGGCTTGACCTGTTGGCCGCGCGGTGGTGGGTTGTGGCCATGTCGAAACATCTTGCAGGACTGGTGGGGCTTTTGGTGGGATTGGTGGTGCTGGCCATCACCGGCTTCATCATGAACGCGATGCTGGAAAGCATTCCGCATTCCAAGCCCAAGCCGCCGGTGACGGAAGTGAATGTCGGCGTGATTGCCGAACCGGCGCCGGCCAAAAATCCTTAAGCGATTTTCCTACCTCCCCCTGGTGGGGAGGTCGAAAAAAGCGACGCTTTTTTCGGGTGGGGGACCGAGTGGCAACACCGTCCCCCCACCCGAAAAATCTTCGCTAACGCTTCAGATTTTTCGACCTCCCCACAAGGGGGAGGTGAGATTTATATCAGTGCTGATCCGCCCAGAGCTTGCGGTACGACAGGAACAACACGCCCGCGAATGCGATGAGGAACAGCATCACGCCGAAGCCGATGCGCTTGCGTTCTTCCATCTTCGGCTCGCCGGCCCAGGCCAGGAACGTCACCACGTCGTGGGCTTCCTGTTCCACCGTCGCTTTGGTGCCGTCCGAATACGTCACGCTGTTGGCGTTGAGCGGAGGCGGCATCGAGATGTTCCAACCCTCGAAATACGGGTTGAAATATTTGCCGTCGATGACCTTGAAACCGGCGGGCGGCTTTTCGCCGAAGCCGGTGAGGATCGAATAGACATAGTGCGCGCCGCCATTGCGCGCCTTTTCGATGATCGACAGATCGGGCGGCAGCGCGCCGTTGTTGGCGGTGCGGGCAGCCTCTTCGTTCGGGAACGGCGCCGGGAAATGATCGGCGAGAATGCCGGGGCGCGTCAGCGGCGTGCCGTTGGCATCGGTGGTTTCGCCCTTGTCGTTCGGGCCGGCCGGAACCTTGTAACTGGCGGCGATGGCTTTGGCCTGTGCTTCGGTGAAGCCGGGGCCGCCTTCGTCGGCGAGCGCGTGGAACGCGACGCGATTGAGGCTGTGACAGGCCGAGCAGACTTCCTTGTAGACCTGGAAGCCGCGCTGCAACGCTGCACGGTCATAGGTGCCGAACGGACCTTCGAAGGAGAACGACACATCCTTGGGCGGAAGCGCATGGCCGAGGCCGCTTTCGGCAGCGATTGCGGAGGTGGCCAGAGCGGAGGCGAGAACAAGACCGAGCGGAAGAGAAAAGCGCATGTGTCTCACTCCGCAGCCGCGAGCACCGGCTTGGCGATGCTGTCAGGCAATGGTTTGGGTGTTTCAATCAGGCCGATGAGCGGCAGGAGCAGCCAGAAATAAGCGTAATAGTAGAGCGTGCCGAGACGCGCGGGCCATACCAGCGATATCTCGATACCGCCGAGCTTCCACACTGCATCCGGGCGATTGGCGCCGAGATAGCCGAGCAAAATGCAATCGAGCACCAGGATCCAGAAGAACGGCTTCATCATCGGGCGGAAGCGCATCGAGCGCACTTTCGACGTGTCGAGCCACGGGGCGAAAGCAAGCGTGGCGAGCGCGCCGAACAACACGATCACACCGATCAGCTTCTGCGGGATCGAACGCAGCATCGCGTAGAACGGCAGCAGGTACCATTCGGGCACGATTTCCGGCGGCGTCACCAGCGGATTGGCGGGCTGATAGTTCTCCACATCGCCCACGAAGTTCGGCGCATAGAAGACGAGCCCCGCGAAGACGATGAAGAACAGCACCAGATAGAAGGCATCCTTCACCGTGTAATACGGATGGAACGGCACAGTGTCCTGCGGGCCTTTCACGTCGATGCCGAGAGGGTTGTTGTTGCCGGGAACGTGCAGCGCCCAGATGTGCAGACCCACCACCGCGAAGATCACGAACGGCAAGAGATAGTGCAGCGAGAAGAAGCGGTTCAGTGTCGGATCGCCGACCGCGAAACCGCCCCACAGCCAAGTGGAGATCGCCGTGCCCAGATGCGGAATGATCTGGTCGATCGACGAGAACAGGTTGGTGATGACGGTGGCGGCCCAGAACGACATCTGGCCCCACGGCAGCACATAGCCAAGGAAGGCAGTCGCGATCATCAGCACATAGATGATGACGCCCAGAATCCACAGCACTTCGCGCGGCGCCTTGTACGAGCCGTAATAGAGGCCGCGGAAGATGTGGACGTAGACCGCCAGGAAGAACATCGAGGCGCCGTTGGCATGCGCGTAACGCAACAGCCAACCGTAATTCACGTCTCGCATGATGTTTTCGACGGAGTCGAACGCGAGCTTGTCGTTGGCGACATAGTGCATCGCCAGAACGATGCCGGTGACGATCTGCGAAACCAGCATGATCGTCAGAATGCCGCCGAATGTGTACCAGATGTTGAGGTTCTTCGGTGTCGGATAGGTCAGCATCGTATCGTGCGCGAGGCGCATGATCGGCAGACGGCTATCCAGCCAGCGCGTAAAACCGGTTTTCGGAACGTAAGTCGATTCCCCTGCGGACATTCGGTGCTCCGTTACCCGATCTTGATGCGGGTGTCGTTCATGAAATTGTACGGCGGAATGAAGAGATTCTCCGGTGCCGGTCCTTTGCGGATGCGGCCCGCTGTGTCGTATTGCGAGCCGTGGCACGGGCAGAGATAGCCTCCGAACTCGCCCTGGTTGAACAGCGGAATGCAGCCCAGATGGGTGCAGATGCCGATCAACACCAGCCATTCCGGCTTGATGACGCGGTTGGCATCGGTTGCGGGCGCCGAATCCGGAAGGTTCGCGTTGCGTGCGACTCCATCGGGCAAATCGGCCACATTCACGGCTTTGGCTTCTTCAATCTCCTTCTTGGTGCGCTTGCGCACGAAGACGGGCTTGGACCGCCACATGATGGTGATCTGCTGGCCTTCCTGAACGGGGGTCAGATCGACCTCGGTGGAAGACAGGGCGAGAACCGCCGCCGAAGGATTCATCTGATCGATGAACGGCCAGGCCGCCAGGCCCACACCCACCGCACCCATCGCGCCGGAAGCGATATAGAGAAAATCGCGGCGCGTGGTGCCGTCCGAAGTCGCTGATGCCACGGATCAACCTCTGAAACTGACTGCCGGGGCGCGGGTAAAACCGTGCGCACGCCAACCCCCGGAATCCCGGCGCGCGGCGGCTAAAATAGAGAGTCGACCCTAGGGGGTCTCGCGGCACGATGACGCAGAAATCCGGGCGATTTCACAGGGTTGGCGGAAAATCGGGGTCAACATTCCAGTGCGCGCAAATGACCTTGGGCGGCGTAATCCAGAAGCGCGCGATCACGGGTGACAACGGTATAGCCATACTCCCGCGCGGTGGCGGCGATGATGCGGTCGGCAGGGTCGCCGTGAAGGCCGCCAGG
>DASZYI010000081.1:0-6576 GCA_035545475.1 Rhizomicrobium sp. | reverse complement strand
GCGATTCCAGTTTCCGTCAAACCGGGCGGCGATGCTAGATTGTTTGTGACTTCGAAAATTTCAAAAGGATCCCATGATCCCCGTTCTGGAGACCGAGCGCCTCGTCCTGCGTGGCTGGAAAGTGGAGGATTTCGAGCCGCTTGCCGCTTTCATGGCTGACGCGGACGTCATGAAATATCTGAGCGGCCATCCCATGTCGCGCGGCGACGCCTGGCGCAGCCTCGCCACCACCATCGGCCACTGGGAGTTGCGCGGCTACGGCTTATGGGCCGTGGAGCGCAAATCCGATCGCGCGCTGGTCGGCCGCATCGGTTTGTTGAACCCGGAGGGCTGGCCCGCGCTGGAAGTGGGCTGGACGCTCGGCAAGCAATTTTGGGGCGCGGGCTACGCCACCGAAGCCGCTGCCGCCGCCATGCGCTACGGCTTCCTGACGCAGAAAGTGAACCGCCTGATCTCCTGCATCGACCCCGACAACAAAGCCTCGCAAGCCGTCGCCGCCCGATTGGGCGAAACCAAAGGCCCCAAACAGCAACTTACCGTCGCCGGCGAAACCTTCACTGTCGATGTCTGGAGCATCTCGCGCGAGGAATGGGAAGAAAGGCGCGTGAGCTAATTTATCGTCTGCCAGACGTACTTGCCGCTTCGAGCGTCAATATACTTGAGCGTCGCTCGTCCTCGAATACTGCTGAGGGGTACGAAGCCCAAGTCGACGCGGCTGTCATCGGAATTGTCGCGATTATCGCCCAGTACAAAATAGTTCTCTGCGGGGACGACGAAGACACTTGTGTTGTCTTCCCTGCCGTCGTTCACCATGTCGAACACATTGTAGGAATGACCATTCGGCATAATCTCTGCATCTTGGTGCACGTCACATAAACCTTTTGCGCAATCCATCGCAAAATCGGCAACGCGATGCTGGGGAAGAGGGGCGCCGTTGAGATAGAGTTTTCCATGCTGCATTTGTATCCTGTCGCCGGGCAAGCCGACGATGCGTTTGACAAATGCGCGTCCTTTCACATCAAACACAACGACGTCTCCGCGTTCTGGATTTGAAGCGAAGTAAGCGAATTTCTCGGCCCAGAATCTGTCGCCTAAGTTTAATGTGGGACTCATGGATGCACCTGGAAGATAGAACGATTGATAAAGAAAGATCCTACCTGCCAGTTCCAGGCCGATTATCAGTACGCCGATGGTTGTCAAGCCATACCATCGAGCATACCAACGCAACGCTTCCCCTGGTGGTCGTTTCCGCGCGAGAAAAAATGCGTGGACAACCCCAACCAGTACGATGCCGAAGACGAAGATATCGGTGTAGTCCGCTTGTGTACTCCAGTTAAGTTTTGAGGCCAACAGCCATACGGTTACCGCCCCAACCGAAAGTACGAGCAGGTATGCCGCGGCCCATCTGCCGCGATTGAGAAAAGACATTCCGATAATGGGAGAAAAAATAAATGCAATAGAGGCGGCTGCCCATGGTCGACGAGCTTGGAACGACTTCCACATATATTTGCCCCGATTATTGTCTGTAGTATTCAGGTCTTTTCGGTCATTTCAACCCGATGTAGATCGAAGACCTGAGGAAGCCCATTGACTGGAGGTGCTTTTTTGCGCTCCTTCGCCTATGGACACCGCCGCCCCCGCCATTCTCTATCAGCGCCGCGATTTTGCGTTCTTCACGTCCGGCCGTTTTCTTTCAACGGTCGCGATGCAGATGCAATCGGTCGCCATCGGCTGGCAAATCTATTCGATCACCAATTCGGCGTTGGCCTTGGGCTTCGTCGGCCTTTGTCAGTTCGCGCCCATGTTCCTGCTCACATTGCCCGCCGGCGACCTTTCGGATCGGATTGACCAGCGCAAGGTTCTTGCCGCCGCGATGATCGTTCAGGCCGCGTCGAGTGCATTGTTCCTGATCCTTTCCTTTTTGCACGTCGCGAAGGTCTGGCCGTTTTATGCGGTACTGGTGCTCTTCGGCGCGGCGCGCGGTTTCGCGGGGCCCGCCGGTCAATCATTGGTGGCCTTCCTGGTGCCGGAAGAAAAGCTTGCGCGCTCCATTGCGCTGGCGTCGTCCGTCTTCACCACGGCCGTGATTGCCGGCCCAGCGCTCGGCGGCTTTCTGTATGCGTTTGGCCCCTTCGTCACCTATTCGGTGTGCTGCCTGTGTTTCCTTTCCGCCGCGACATTGACGATCGTGCTGGGTGGCCGCCGCCGGCCGGAAACCGGGACGGAAGGTTCGCGGCTGGATCGCGTGGCCGAAGGGGTGCGCTTCGTGCGCTCGCGCCCCGTGATTCTTGGCGCGATCTCGCTCGATCTGTTCGCGGTGCTGCTCGGCGGTGCGGTGGCGCTGTTGCCGATTTATGCGCGCGACATCCTGCATGCCGGTCCCATCGGCCTCGGCTTTCTGCGCGCGGCGCCCGCTGTCGGCGCCGCTTTGACCTCGCTCACCCTCGCCAAATTCCCCATCGAACGCCACACCGGCATCGTGATGTTCTCTGCTGTCGCCGTGTTCGGCGTCGCCACCATCGTCTTCGGCCTGTCCACCAGTTTTCCCTTGTCGTTGGCGGCGCTCTTCATTCTCGGCGCATCCGACATGATTTCTGTCTTCATCCGCTCCACCCTGATCCAGTTTGCCACGCCGGATTCGATGCGCGGGCGGGTCAGTGCGGTGAACATGCTGTTCGTGGGCGCTTCCAACGAATTGGGCGAATTCGAATCCGGAATCACGGCGGCATGGCTCGGCGCGGTTCCAGCCGTCATCATCGGCGGCGCCGGAACGCTTGCCGTCGTCGCAATCTGGATGAAACTGTTTCCTCCGCTTCGAAGAGTGGATCGGCTGCGCGAAGCGAAGGTCTAGTCCTTCCGAACGGCAGCCGCGACGCGTTCCAATGTCAAACCCTGCACAACAATCGAGAACACAACCACCGCGTAACACACGGTTAGAAAAGCCTCACGCACTGGACTGTCGGGTAGCGCAAGCACCAGCGCGACACTGATGCCGCCATGAAGTCCGCCCCAGGTGAGGATACGCAGCGTGCCGGGTTCCTGTTTTCGCAATCCGACAAGCGCCAATGGCGGAATAAGGCTCAGGTAACGCGCAATCAGCGCCAGCGGGATGGCGAGCAATGCCGCCACCATCACTTGCGCCTTCCAGGCTATTGCCAACACTTCGAAACCGATGAGAAGGAAAAGTCCCGCATTCAGAATTTCGTCGATCAAGGTCCAGAACACCGTAACGTGTTGATCGACATGCTCGCTCATTGCGAGCTTGCGGCCCGGATTGCCGACGATCAGGCCCGCGACAACGACAGCGATAGGGCCGGAGATCTCAAGCCAGAGCCCCACAGCATATGTCACAGCCGCTGTCGCCATGGTGATCAACACTTCGACGATGTGATGGTCGATGGAGCGCAAAGCCAGGAACGCGACGCCGCCTGTGAGCAGGCCCAACACGATCCCGCCGCCTGCTTCTTTAAAGAATTCCCCCATCAGATGCGCCGCGGAAAGATCGACCGGGCCTGCCGAGGCGGCGACGCCCAGCGCAATGCTGAAGATCACCACTGCAACACCGTCGTTGAACAGACTTTCGCCCGCAATGATGGTGCTCATGCGGTTGGAAAGGCCGATGCGTTTCAGGACGTCTATAACGGCCACCGGATCGGTGGGCGAAAGAATGGCGCCCAGCACGATGCAATAGGAAAATGAAATCGGTACGCCCAACCATCCGAAGATGAGCCACATGCCGCTGCCAAACAGGAAGGTGGCGACCAGAACGCCCCCGATGGCGAGCAGAAACACCGTTCCCTTGTTCTTCAACAGCATCGACAGATCGACGGTGAGAGCGCCGGCAAAAAGCAGGAAACTCAACGCGCCAACCATCAACGCCTGCGAAAACGGAAAGCGGGTGAGCAGTTCGCGCGCCGTTTGCGGCACCGCCCATTGCGGCATCGCGATTTCCATCGCCAGAATGCACAGCGAGACCGCAAGACTGATCACCACCAGCCCAATGGTGTTGGGAAGCCGGAGATATTTGTGGCTGACATATCCAAACGCCGCGCACAGAAACAGCAAAGCGGCAATCAGATCAAAAACACCTTCGCTATAATCATGGGCTATCATTTCAATCCACTCTTTGCGCAGCAAATGCGCCGGGCTCGAGTGCAGGCCAGCCCAGCTTCCGTCTGAGCTTCTTCATATATTTGCGATAGGCGTCGATCTCTACATAAGTCGCATGCCGATCGGAGGCGACGAATCGTATGCCGCCCGAAAGGTCAGGGGTGTCCGTCGCGGCCAGCCTGTCGAGCTTTTGTGCCGTCATGCCGTTTTCGTTGCGAGCCTCGATGGCGCGAACGGTGAAATCGGCCATCTCGTCGAACAATTTGTATGCCCCGCCATTCGTTTCCATGTAGCCCATGCCATAGAGCTCGCGATGATCGCGGGAGATCAGGTTCATATAGAGATCGGGCTTGTTGGACTTCCAGCGGAACAGCGAACGGTCGACGAACGGAATATCCCAGCGATAACCGGTGGCACACAGTACAAGGTCGAACTCTTCGCTCGTACCGTCGGTGAAAACCGCGGTTTTGCCTTCGAAGCGTGCCACGTCCGGCCTTGCGCGAATGCGTCCGTGCGCGAGGTGATGCAGGATCTGGGTGTTGAGGATGGGATGGCTTTCGAACAGCTTGTGATCCGGCTTCGGCAATCCGAACCGCGTGAGATCGCCGGTGAGTGCCTTCAGGATGACCGAAAACACCTTCTGTTGCACCCACATCGGCAGATGCGGCCCGCTCGAAGCAAACACATCCGCCGGAACGCCGAACAAATGCTTGGGCACGAAATGGTAACCGCGCCGCAAGCTGATCGCCGCGCTGTCGGCAACACTTGCCGCATCGCTTGCAATGTCGCAGGCGGAATTTCCGCCGCCGATGACGAGCACGCGCTTGCCGAGGAATTCGGTACGGCTTTTATACGTCACCGCATGGCGCAATTCGCCGGTGAAGCGGCCCGGATATTCCGGCATGTTCGGCAGCCAGTTGGTGCCGGTGGCGCAGACAAGCGCACAATAGGTCTTGGTCTCGCCGGATGAGAACGTCACCTTCCATGTTCGCCCGGCAAGTTCGGCGTGACGCACTTCCATATTGAACGTCACATGCTGGTAGAGCCCATAGGCCACCGCGAACGAGCGGATGTAATTCAATATCTGCTTGTTCGACGGATAATCCGGATAATCGTCCGGCATCGGGAAATCGAGATAATGCGACTGCGTCTTCGACGAGATGAAATGTGCGCTGTCATAGATCGGCGAGCCTGGATTCTTCTGATCCCAGATTCCGCCCACGTCGGAATGGCGCTCATACACGTCGAACGGCACGTTGTGGCGCACGCAGGCGCGCGCCAGCGCGAGCCCCGCAGGCCCCGCACCCACGATGCAAACGCGCGGATCAGTTCTCATATCGCGCGGTCAGCGTGGCCTTGCCGAGCGAATGCAGTTGCAATTGCGGACGGATCTGCGCGCCCGTCACATCGCCCGAAAGCGACAGTTCCGGCACATCCAGCGCCCACACGTTGAAGATATAGCGGTGCGTCGTGCCGCGCGGCGGGCAGGGGCCGCCATAACCCTTGGCGCCATAATCGTTCATGCCTTCGACCGCACCTTGCGGCATTTCCGTTCCGCTTGCGCCTGGTGGCAGCGCCGTCACCGAGGCGGGAATATTGAACGCGATCCAGTGCCAGAAGTAATGCGTGTCATCCATGGGATCGAGCATGGTCACGGCGTAGCTTTTGGTGCCCTCCGGCGCGCCGCTCCAGGCCAGTGCCGGCGAGGTGTTGGTGCCGCGCTCCTTGCCACGGATGCGGCATTCCGCGCGCACTTGTGCGCGATTCATCTGCGCGCCTTCGGCGATGTCGCCGCTTTCGATCTTCATCTGGGCCATGGCGGGCACCGTAAGCCCAACCAGCAATGCCGCGCACAAAACTCCACGGAAAGCCATTCGCGAACCATCCCCACGCTTCGCCTGGCATATTAACCAAATTTGCTTGGCAGAAGCATCCCCTTGAGCGAACATGGGCGACCGTCATTTTCGAAGGGGAAGATATGTCGCTCAAAGTCATCGGCGCGGGCTATGGCCGCACCGGAACGTCATCGCTCAAGAGCGCGCTGGAAAAGCTCGGCTTCGGTCCGACCCACCACATGTATGAGATCATCATCCATCCCGAACAGGCCCGCTTCTGGGACGCACTGGCCCAAGGCAAAAGCGTGAACTGGGATGAGGTCTTTGAAGGCTACAATTCCAGCGTCGATTGGCCGAGCTGTAAATACTACAGGGAATTGGCGGACCGCTTTCCTGACGCCAAGGTGATCCTGTCGCTGCGCGATCCCAAGTCTTGGTACAAGAGCGTCAGCGAAACCATCATGCCTTCGATGAAAGGTCCGATGATCCTGCCGAACGGCAAGCGCGTCGGCCCGCCCGGCGATTTCGTCAAGATCCTGATCGGCGATCAGACCTTCAATCAGGATTTCAGCGAAGATCACATGATCGACGTCTATCTCCGTCACAACGAAGAAGTGAAGCGCACGATACC
>DASZYI010000080.1:0-23765 GCA_035545475.1 Rhizomicrobium sp. | reverse complement strand
CACGCCAACGACCGGTGGCCTAGCGGGCCAAACTTTTCTGGTCGTCGATGCCAACGGTACTGCCGGCTACCAATCGGGCCAGGATTTCGTTTTCGCCCTGAACAATCCCCAGCATCTTTCCGGCCTCTCGACCGCGGATTTCGTGTAGCAGTCTGCCTTGCCGTCGGTCGATCCGGTGAAGCGCGGGATCAATCCGATCGATTCCGGTTCGTCGCTGCACACCCAGGTGATGAAGACCGAAGGCCTCAAACAGGCGCTCGACAAATATGGGTTCGGCGGGGCGCGGCGCGACGAGGAGAAATCGCGCGCGAAGGAGCGCATCTTCTCGTTCCGCAACGCCAATCATGCGTGGGATCCCAAGAACCAGCGGCCCGAGCTCTGGCGCGTCTACAACACGCGCATCAACAAGGGCGAGAGCATCCGCGTCTTTCCGTTGTCGAACTGGACCGAACTCGACATCTGGCAATACATCATGATGGAGAATATCCCCATCGTGCCGCTTTATTTCACGAAATAACATCTAGGATATGCCAGGTCCCCGTAGCTCGCATTCTCAATTTGTTGAGCAACGGCAGCAATACAATGAGCTTTGCAACCGCTGCATCTACAAGCGGTCTCGAAAGCCCAGTCAAACAACCGATAGCGGCGTCCTTGATCTCGTCAGACAGGACATCGGAAGCTTCGCGATCACACCGTCCACCCTCAACCAGGAACAACAAGCTCCCCAATGCACGCAAAGGGTCTTTTGCCCGCGAATAACTCATGATCCGTAGAAGTTCACGATCACCTTGCAGCAATTTACCCAGCACAAATTTGCCAGCGCGGGTGCGCGCATCGAAGGCGTAAGCAGGAACACACCCGATCATCGGCGACGGTTCCAGTTTGTAAGAGATGACTTGCCGATCTGGGCGAAATGGTCTTGCTGCAGATTTCAACAGAGGCAGCAACACGGGAAGGGCACATTGAGAGGCCCTTCGGCCTTCAAGGCAGATATCCAAATCCCCTTCCACAATCGTGCCTTGGACAGCCATGGCCAAGAGGGCCTCATCACAGACCCGGGCTTGAATGGCCCAGAAAGCTTGGCCCGGAACCTGTCGCTCGCACCGCCTGACGAGTGCGTAGACCCGGTCCATCAGTTCCCGAAAGCCAGCACTGCGGCCCGCGAAACTCTCCCGGAACACCAAGCTGGACCGAACGGCAACCGCCAGCGAGTAGAGCCGATCCAGGCTCCTATCGCAGGGCGCTTCCAAAAGCCGGTCTATGAGGAGAGCAATCAGGTCGGTCTCGTCGATCAGGCCATCCCGCCACTTCTTGGCACAGACGGCCGCCACAACTGTCGCTGTCAGCTCGAGATCTGAGAGGCCGAAATCTTCAAAGACGATGATAGAGAGCCTTCGCCAAAGCCGGGCGCGGTCGATGTTGTAGAGAGAGCGGGCCGCCGCCATAGCCGGCTCGCGGTCAGAGCGGCGAATGGCTTTCTGTAACACCGACGTCGCCACAAACGGATCATTGGTCGGCAGACCAGGTCCCAGTCTTAAACGGGTGGTCGCCAGATCGCTTTCCAACCGATCGATGAACTCTCCGAGATAGCGCTGTTTGCGATGCGTTTTGCTCATGCATCGAAACGTAACTTTGACCGGCGGGCGGCAAAGAGAAATCGCTTCCAACGCGGAAATATTTTACCGGCAGCGATCAGCCATCACATCAGAAAGGGCCGAGCAATTCGCAAGGCCAGATCCGATTGCCACAAGCGCACTAGCTCCGCTTGCGCCGTCCGCTCGGCAATGGCCTTATCTGGCGGGTGACGCGGCTGCCATCGAAGAACTCTGCGATCTCGGTATGGAGCGCCTTGGCAAGCCTCTCCAGGACAGCCACGGTCGGGTTCTCCAAACCGCGTTCCAGCCTGCTGACGTAGGTGCGATCGATGCTGGCATCCACCGCCAGGCTCTCCTGCGACAGAAGCCGCAAGACCCTCAAACGCCTGATGTTCCTTGCCACGACAAGCTGGGCTCGCATGGCAAGAAAACAAACAATGCGTAGACAAATAAACCACGGACAATAGTGCTACAATTAATTAACGTCTTTCACCGATCCTGCGGCACGGATGTGTCGCGGATGGACGAAATGAAGACGGCAACCAAGATCGTTCTGGGAGCAGCGATGCTGGGTGCGGTGATCGGCGTGGCCAGCGTTCCCTCCGGCAACGGATCACCGACCGCGAAAAGGGCTTCGGACGCGGCGCCTGCCGCTCCCGTCGACCCGCAAACGCCAGAGCCCGCCGTATCTTCCAACCGCGATCCGGCGAAAGACTATGTGGCCCAGCTTGAGCGGGAGACGGCTTCTCTTTCCAAAGGGCTGGACCTTGCCCAGTTCGGCAATGGCCCCGACGCGGTCTTCCTTGCCGTCGGGGCACTCAAGCTCGAAGCGCGCCTCTACTATGATGGTGACCAATATGGCCTGACGCCCAAGCAGGAACGCGTGCGCCGCCGGTTCGAACAGACCTTGATCGCTGCCCAAAGGCGTGCCTTTCCCAAGCTGCGCAAAGCCTGGGTGGAGCAAGCCGCCAACAAGCTCTGGGAATACGATGTGGAAGTCCGGGCCCTGGGGGCCCGAAGCGACATCATCGAATTCACAGGCGGGATGTTCGCGGCAAATGCCAATTGCAAGCGAATGAACGACCAGTTCCGCCAAACGTTCGAAGACCTCCGCTTCCGGCAAAGCCGTTTCGCCTGGGCCCATTCGGTTGGCTACACCTACTGGAACCTCAATACGTCCAAGGACGATGCCCTGCTGCAGCCAGTCGAGACCGATCTGGCCCAGGCAGCCAACTGACGGCCAAACGGAGAAGATCCATGGGTTTTTATCTGAGGTGTGCGGTGATCATGCTGGCTGTGACCGCTACCGCCTGCTCGAAACCAAACTCCGCGCCAGCAACCGACGCCCCTACTGGGCCCGAACTGCACCTCTTCCGGACTGCGGACGATGCCGGACGGCTCGCCATCGTCAACGCCGAAGCTGCCGTGAAAGACCGCCTCAAGGACCCCGACAGCGCCAAATTCGATCCGCTCAAAGACGTGGTCGGCTACATGAACGGCAGGCCCGTCCTTGTCTGTGGCCAGGTCAATGCCAAGAACAGCTTCGGCGCCTATACCGGCGATCAATACTGGCTCGCAAATCTCACCAACAACGAGGTGCTGATCGGTGCCGATCCGGCCACGGCAAATGCGGCTTGTTCAGCAGCCGGTCTCAAAATCGCGTTTGGAAAATGAACTTTTGCTCCGGGCGATAATTGGAGATGGTTACTCATGTGTCGTGTCGAGAGGTTTGACTTTTTGGGAACAGACCTAGGCCGAGTATTGCCCGGGCTAGTTGCTTAAAGGAGCGCAACTTCGCTTTTCACTTTCGGCGGGACGACTTTTTGGACGATGAGCGTTCTCTGGCCATTTCCTTCACCAACCGATTGAGCTCGCGCCATTTGGCATTTTCTTTCTTGCGCTGCCGTAACTCAGCACGCGTTGTGAGGCCGTGCTTGAGGGCATTGCGGTTCCCCAACGGCGCGCCAGAACCCTTTGCCCCACCATGCATGCGGCATCTCTTCTTGCCGACCACTGCGGGCGCGCGACACGCTTTGTTCGAGCGTGTTCGCGCGCCACAGCGCCGGCTGTTGAGCATTGGCTCGATTGCGCGAGGCACGTCTGCCTAGGCCTTCCTATTTGTCGCAAGGGCTGAGGCATCCTGTGGCTGGCGAACGGTTGCCCTAACCCGGCGGCCCGTCCGTCCCTGCCGATCGGGGTCGTTTCGGTGCTCGACGACGACCTTCTGCTGGCCATGACTCTCCATCTTTTCGGCCAGTTCAATCCATTTGATCGCGCGATCCGCGTGGCGGTCGGCACGTTCCTCCCAATATTCGGCGCGTGTTTGGCCGTAATCCTTGGCTGCGCGCTTTGCGTCCCTGTAGTGCACAAACGCGTCGGCGATGAACTTGTTGAGGATACGGATACGCGGCTCGGCCGGCTCCGCCAGTAACACGTGAGCAAGATCGTCCGGATCGAAGTCCGAATCCGATTTGATATCGAGCTCAATGTATGAGGGTTCGACAATCTTAAGCTCAGCCGAACCGGCGATTCCGGAAGATTCAAAATGCGGTTTTTCGGCAGCTGGCGTGGGAGACGTTTCCACCGCCGGCGGCTGAGTGTTCGATTCAATGGTTTCTGAGGGCTTGGGGGCTTCCATAATACAACTCCAACAGTGACGCCCTACGCCCACCGGCACGCTAATCAAAGTTTCGCAAAACACAAAATTGGCTTTCCGGATACCGAAAAGCCGACCGAGCAACCCCATGCCTTTGCTAAGTGACTGGCAGTAGGTCGGTAAGCTGTGTGCGGGTTACGGACAGCTCAGGGGTTGCGCAGATGGGCGAGGCGTAAAGAGGTTAGAGGAGACGCTTTACGGTTTTACACGCTCCCGGACAGCCCGCGGTGATTTGAAAATTACGGGTAAGCTTTTGAGCACACATGGAATATCGCCGTGGGTTAGCTCTTAGGTATCTTTCCTGTGAAAATATTCTAACGGTGCATGGGGTCGTTTTGCGGCAAATGCGGCAATCCCCGCCCCTCGAGGCAACGGCTTTTCAGCCCCCCTACGAGATAAATATCCAAACGAGTTCTGTGAGCCTTTTGGATGGGAAAGGAACGCACTAGAGATGTGCCTGCGGCAATCAGATGAGCTTGCGAAGAGGCACCAAAGTCCCTATTTACGGGCGACAGGTGTTCAATAATTTATAATACGAAAATTTCTTGTATTAATCTCATCTGGATCAGGACCGTGAAGCCCATATCGACCCGCCTCACCCACCTCAAACGCCTAGAGGCGGAGTCTATCCACATCATGCGGGAGGTGGCGGCGGAGTTCTCCAATCCTGTCATGCTCTATTCCATCGGCAAGGATTCGTCGGTGATGCTGCATTTGGCGATGAAGGCGTTTTATCCGTCCAAACCGCCGTTTCCGCTGCTGCATGTCGATACCACCTGGAAGTTTCGCGAGATGATCAGGTTTCGCGATGAAACGGCCAAACGGCTGGGATTGAACTTGCTGGTGCATATCAATCAGGACGGGGTGAAGCGCGGGATCAATCCGTTCGATTCCGGGTCGTCGCTGCACACGCAGGTGATGAAGACCGAGGGGCTGAAGCAGGCGCTCGACAAATATGGCTTCGATGCGGCGTTCGGGGGCGCACGGCGCGACGAGGAGAAATCGCGGGCGAAGGAACGCATCTTCTCGTTCCGCAACACCAATCATGTGTGGGATCCCAAGAACCAGCGACCCGAACTCTGGCGCGTCTACAACACCCGCATCAACAAGGGCGAGAGCATCCGCGTCTTTCCGTTGTCGAACTGGACCGAACTCGACATCTGGCAATACATCATGATGGAGAATATCCCCATCGTGCCGTTATATTTCGCAGCCAAGCGTCCGGTGATCGCGCGCGATGGCACGCTGATCATGGTCGATGACGATCGGCTGAAACTGCGCGATGGCGAAGAGGTGCAGTCGCGTCTGGTGCGTTTTCGTACGCTCGGCTGTTATCCGCTGACCGGCGCCATTGAATCGCCCGCGGCCTCGCTCGAAGAAATCGTGGCGGAAATGTTCACCGCGCGCACCTCCGAACGTCAGGGCCGTCTCATCGACAGCGACGAAAGCGCCTCGATGGAGAAGAAGAAGCGAGAGGGGTATTTCTAAAATGAGTATCCTTTTCGCAAGGCTGAGCGAGGCGTGGATGGCCGGGTCAAGCCCGGCCACAGGGGGGTGTTTCTGGTGACCGCGCCCATCGCCAATCTGAAGGCCTATCTCGCGGAGCAGGAAAAGAAATCGCTGTTGCGGTTTCTCACCTGCGGCAGCGTCGATGACGGCAAGTCCACCTTGATCGGACGGCTGCTCTACGATTCCAAGCTCCTGTTCGACGACCAACTGACAGCGCTGCAGAAGGATTCGAAAAAGCACGGCACCACGGGGGAAGACATCGATTTCGCGCTGCTGGTCGATGGCCTCGAAGCCGAACGCGAGCAGGGCATCACCATTGACGTCGCCTATCGGTTCTTTGCAACGACCGCGCGCAAATTCATCGTCGCCGACACACCCGGCCACGAGCAATACACGCGCAACATGGCGACAGGCGCATCGAACTCCGAGCTTGCGATTATCCTGATCGATGCGCGCAAGGGCGTGCTCACCCAAACGCGCCGTCATGCTTATATCGCTTCGCTGCTTGGCATCCGCCATGTGGTGCTGGCGGTGAACAAGATCGACCTGGTCGATTTCTCGCAAGCTATTTTCGACGAGATTGTGGGCGAGTTCAGAAAGTTCGCGGTGCCGCTGAACTTCCAGAGTCTGGTGCCGATCCCGATGTCGGCACGCTATGGCGACAACGTTACCGAGAAGAGCGCGAAGACGCCGTGGTATGACGGCCCTGCGCTGATTTCCCATCTCGAAACGGTGGATGTCGAAGCGGGGCTCGCGGAAAAGCCGTTCCGCCTGCCGGTCCAATGGGTCAACCGCCCCAATCTCGACTTCCGCGGATTCTCCGGCACCATCGTTTCCGGCCGAGTGAAGCCGGGCGATACGGTTGTCGTGTCGAATTCCGGCCGCACCTCGCAGGTTCGCCGCATCGTTACAATGGACGGCGATCTTGATGAAGCGGCGGCAGGCGAGGCGGTGACGCTGACGCTGGCCGATGAAATCGACATCTCTCGCGGCGATCTTCTGGCTGCACCGGGCGCACGCCCCGAAGTCTCCGATCAATTCGCGGCGCACGTCCTCTGGATGGCGGAAGACGAATTGTTGCCGGGCCGCCAATATCTTCTGAAGATCGGCACGCGCACCGTGCCTGTCACCATCACCGCGCTCAAGCACAAGATCGACGTCAACACGCTCGACCACCTGGCGGCCAAGACGCTGCAGTTGAACGAAGTGGGTTACGCCAATCTTTCGTCGTCGCAATCGCTGGCGTTCGATCCTTATGCGGAAAACCGCGACACGGGCGGATTCATCCTGATCGACCGCTTCACCAACGGCACGGTCGCCGCCGGCATGATCGATTTCGGTTTGCGCCGCGCGACCAATGTCCATTGGCAGGCACTCGACATCAACAAATCGGTGCGCGGCGACCAGAAGGGACAGAAGCCTGCCGTATTGTGGTTCACCGGGCTTTCCGGTTCGGGCAAATCCACCATTGCCAACATCGTGGAACGCACGCTGTTCGCCGAAGGCCGTCACACCTATCTGCTCGATGGCGACAACGTCCGCCACGGTCTCAACCGCGATCTCGGTTTCACCGATGCGGACCGGGTGGAGAACATCCGCCGTGTGGCCGAAACCGCAAAGCTGTTCGTCGATGCGGGCCTGATCGTGCTGGTGTCGTTCATTTCGCCCTTCCGCAGCGAACGGCGGATGGCGCGCGGACTTCTGGGCGATGGGGAGTTCATTGAGGTCTTCGTCGACACCCCTATCGAAGTGTGCATGGGCCGCGACCCCAAGGGCCTTTACGAGAAGGCCAAGGCTGGCGAGATCAAGAACTTCACAGGCATCGACAGCCCCTACGAGCCGCCGGAAGCCGCGGAGCTGACCCTCAAGACAGTAGGGACGGACGCCGAAACCCTGGCCGCCCAGACGGTCGCCTTCCTCAAGAGCCGGGGCTTAATCCCTTGATAGGGATTTCGGCGCCAAAATCCTCGGGATCGTTACGCGGTCTGGCACGTTACAGGGTGTTATCGGCGGGGAATTTCTGTTGCAGTGGAGCAACATAGACGCTTAAGCCGACAACTGCGAATTGACAGTTTTCAGGGCCTAACGTACACAAAATTACAGATTCAGGAGGGTTTCCCTATGTTGCGGAAGATTGCTTCGGTCGTTGCGGCGGCTTCGATGCTTGCCAGCTCGGCAGCCTACGCGGCCGACACCACGGAACAGGGCGCGCTCGCTCCTGGTAACGCGGCTGCCATCCATGAAGCGCAGGGCATGGACATGGACCTGACGATGGGACTTTTGGCTGCCGCTGTGGTTGCCGTTGGCATCGTCCTGGTTGTGACCAGCACGGGCAATGGCGGTCATTCGACGACCGGCACCACCGCCTTTCAGTGATCCGAATAAAGTTTTGCGAAAAAGGGCGCCGTTGCGGCGCCCTTTTTTGTTTGGTCAATGCGTCTCCGGCGGACGCAAGATTTCGGTCGTTATCGGTCCCAGCCGCGGATGTATGTGCTGAACAGATTGCCAGACCATGCCGCTCTGTGCCCCCACCCAATAGGTGTTCACGAACGACCAATCGAGCGCATCGGCCCGGCAGCTTTCTTCGATGCGAACGGTCGGGATCGCTTTGCCGAGGATCTGGATGTTCTCCTGCCCTTTGGTGACCGTCTGGCAGGCCGTCTTTACGGAATAGGCGTTCAGGTCGGCGAAGTCGTAAAGCAGCGTCCGTTGCCCGTTGCGGCGGCGCACGGCGTCGAGCGGGGAAACAGGCGCCCCCAGATCGCCGCTGACGCCAGAGAGGTTGTTGGCGAAGCCCGAGGTCCGCACGATCCGTCCGTCGTCGGTCTGAACGGCGATGGCCTTGCCCGCCGTCCACAGCCGCGAATGGGGCGCGTCGATGACCATCACAATCAGGATTTCTGAGCCGCCATTTATCCGGACCCCCATCGAGGCATAGGGGATTGCGGCCGCCTGCTGCAGCGTCACCGGCTGCGGTCCCGGGCCGGTGACCATATTGCGCAGAGCACCGAACAGAAGGCCGGTGTCAGATTGTTCCGAGCTACAGCCGGCAAGCAGCAGGAACAGGCCCGCTGCCAGCGCCCTACGGGTTCGGAATGTCGTCGAGATGATAGGCAAACGAGCCATAACCGGTTCTGCGGGTTTCTTCGTAGAGAGAATCGTCATTGTCCAGCCGCTGGCCGCCGTCGCGTTGCAGCGGGCGTAAGGTGAGACTGTACGCCGACTGCGAATGGATCGGCAGCGCCCATTCCAGCGGAATGCGGGCCATCACCCCCTTGTCGAAGCTGCCCTCGCCGAATTTGTTGAAGGGGACGTTGGTGAAGGTGGCGAATGCCCCAAGTTCCACGCCGCTGTCGAAGCGCCTCACGACTTCGAAGGTTGCACCATAATCGCCCGCAAGGTAGCGGCCGGCATGGATGTTGAAGTTCAGCCCGTACCAGGGCGATTCGTAGTAGATGTTCAGATGTCCTGTGAACACATGGTAGGACTGGAAATAGATCAGACGATCGAAGTCGCGCTGCCAGACCTCGTAGGCATCGGCACCGAATGTGAAGCGTGAGTTTTTCGGCCGCCACACAACCTGCGCGCCCACGCCGCCGAACATATCTTCTAGATAACCGGCGCTCACTTTCGCGAACACGTCGGGCGCGAGCCGCGTGCGGTAGTCGGCCTGGAGATTGGCGATGCCGTTGACGCCGTGCTTGTAATATTTCTGCACGTCGCTTCGAACATGCGGCAATACGCTGTTGCTCGGCCGCCTGTCGGTGAAATTGTTGTAGACGTTGATGTCGAACTTGCCCGAGACCGTTACACCCGGATAAAGGTCGACGCTCGAAGACACACCGACAAGTAGCTGTGCCTGCAAGGGCACATTGGGATCGAACAGGCTCTGCTTGGTTTCCGGGGAGATCGACCAGGACAGGCGCGGATAGTTCTTGGGAATCATCGCATCGAGTGCCGGGTTGTTCGTTGGGGCAGGCGTGATCTCCACGGCTTCCTTCAGTTCGGGCACGTTGCCATTGGCAAGCAATGTACGCTCCAGCGAGCTGCGCAGCACATTGGTCTGCCGCAACGGCACGCCATGTTCGACCGAGATCAGGTGAAACACCTCGATCTCGGGCGATGCGTCCGCCATGGCGATGCGTGTGACCCGTCCGACCGCTTCGGTTTCGAGATAGTAGTGATGGTTTGTGAAATAGATCCACATCTCGCCGCGCGACGAATGCACGGCATCGACATAAAGCGACTGTTCGCGCGCATCGTCGCGGATTTTCTTTTCCACCTGGTCGCTCGGAACACGCCGCAACAGGGGCGGCGGCGCATCGCCGGCATACGCATCCGTCAGCGGATAGTTGGTGGACGCCAATTGCACGCCCGCACGCGGTACGCTGCAGGTTACAACGTGGCCGTCGCCCTTTCGCAGGTCCGCCACTGCGACCGATTTGAGGTTCATGTTCGCAAGCGCCGGAAGCCGTGCATAAGAACGGCAATCGGCGGGCGAGGGCGACTTCCTGGCGTTTACGAGCAGTGTGTAGCCGTCGATCTCGTAATCCCACACATCGCCGCCCATTGCCGACAACGCGTCGCTGAGCGCATAGCGGTCGTCGGGGCCGGCATACCGGTTGGGAAGCCACGGCTTTTCGTCAGCACGCCGTCCAATGACATTGTGCTTCGATAGACTGACGATGGCCGCGTGCTGTTCTTCCGGCGTGCGCGCCTTGACCGGCGGCGGCTGTGCGCCCAGCCGCATGTTCTGTAACGGCTTGGTCGGATCGGCGTCCACCGTGAGCGAAAGTCCATAGGTGTTGCCGTAGAGAAAGCCAGCTTCGAGGGTGATGTGATTGAGCGGCCGATACGCAAGTCCGAAATTGACCGGCATCGACTCTTTCAGCATTCCGAACCGCTTTTCCTGCACATAGCGGTCGGAGGAATATTCGACGATGAAATCCAACCGCGGGATCGGCGTATGCCACGAAAGGCCGCCGAAGACACCCAGATCGGGGCCGCGAAAAAGCTGACTGAAGTCGATCTGACCCGTCTGATGTGGCGGTTGGCGCGTCTTGGCCGCCGAAAATATCTCGCCAATTGGATTGGGCAGTGCGCCGGACGAAGCCAGCCGTCCCCAGCCCACTCCGATGGTCGCGTCGAAATCGCGTGCAATATGTTTGCTCGCAACGAGATATTCCGAACCGTAGACGCCCGTGCCGATAATGTCGCGAATGCCCAGCGAGATGTCGGGCCAGTTCATGCTCTCTTCGACAAGTCTGAGCTTCATGCCAAAGCTGCGGTCGTAGTAATTTTGAAAATCATAGTTGGAGAGATGACTGTAGCGGAACGAGCCTTCGAGCCAGGGCAACGCCTGGAAACTGAAGCCGTAACGCTGCGTGTCCTTGAGTGCGCTGACCGACACCGTGATCTGCCCGTCGGCGGCCATGTGAGCCGAAGGCATATCGACCAGGCCCACTTCGCCGAACAGATTACGGATTTGATAGGGCTGATCGTCGAGGATGTCGGAGAAGCCCCAGGCGGGGCTTGCCCCGAGCGCCGCCAAGGCCATGCCGGGCACCGCCAGGCGGCGCGCAAAGGTTTTGCGGCGATCCTTGGCCACCAGTCCCCGGAGCTCTCTTATGGGCGGTTTTCTATGGCAAGCGAGGGTTGCGATGGCAAGATGGCGTAGCGCGCCTGTCCACGCCTAAATCCTTGCCTGCAAAACGCCTTTTTACCCGGCAGGCTTGGTGTCGGCCCGCCCGACGCTGACATAGGCGAAGCCCGCCTCGGCCATTTGCGCGGGGCGATAGATGTTGCGCAGATCGACCATCAGCGGCGTCTTGAGCAGGCTTTTGACCTTCGCGAAATCGAGGGCACGGAACTCGTTCCATTCCGTGAGGATTGCCACGCCGTCTGCGCCCGAAAGCGCCTCGTAGGCGTCGCTGCAATATTCGATGTCGAGATGCTTCTTCGCCTCTTTGGTGCCTTCGGGATCGTAGGCGCGGATGCGCGCGCCTTTGGTCTGGAGGTGCGGAATGATGACGAGGCTCGGCGCATCGCGCATGTCGTCGGTGTTGGGTTTGAAGGTGAGGCCGAGGACGGCGATGGTCTTGCCTTTCACGCCGCCAAACGCATTCTCGATCTTCTCTGCCATCCGCACTTTGCGCGCGTCATTGACCTTCACCACCGCATCGACGATGTGCGTGAGCGCGCCGGCTTCCTGGGACGTCCGCAACAACGCCAGCGTATCTTTGGGAAAACACGAGCCGCCGAATCCTGGACCTGCATGCAGGAATTTTCCACCTATGCGCCCGTCGAGGCCGATACCGCGCGCCACATCCTGCACATCTGCGCCCAGCCTTTCGCAGAGATCGGCCATCTCGTTGATGAAGGTGATCTTGGTCGCAAGAAAGGCATTGGCGGCATATTTGATCAGTTCCGAACTTTCGCGACTGGTGAAGAGGATGGGCGTTTCGTTGAGATAGAGCGGGCGATAGATTTCGCGCATCACCTTCTTGGCGCGATCGCTCTCGCAGCCCACCACCACGCGGTCGGGACGGCGGAAATCCTCGATGGCAGAGCCTTCGCGCAGAAATTCCGGGTTGGACGCTACGTCGAAATCGACATCGGGCCGCTTCTTGCGGATGATGTCTTCCACTTTTCGGCCGGTGCCGACCGGCACCGTCGATTTCGTCACCACCACCGTATATCCGTCGAGCGATTGTGCGATCTCTTCGGCGGCTTCGAACACATAGGTGAGGTCTGCATGGCCATCGCCGCGCCGCGAGGGCGTGCCCACCGCGATGAATACGGCATCCGCGCTGGGCACCGCTTTCTTGAGATCGCTCGTGAAGGACAGCCGGCCGGCTTTCACATTGGCGGCCACGACTTCATCGAGCCCGGGTTCGAAGATCGGGATCTGGCCCGCTTCGAGTGCTTTGACCTTCGACTGGTCTTTGTCGACACAGATCACCTCATGCCCGAATTCGGAAAGACAGGCGCCGGACACCAGCCCGACATAACCCGTTCCGATCATTGCCACGCGCATGAGCAAAGCCCTTCGAAGAACGGCAACTCTTTGGCCCGGATGACCACGCCGTTTCAAGGCCCGGACCTACCATGGAACCTTAACGCCTGGGTTAATTCGTTAACGGGATGAAGGTTGTATAATTCGTTCGATTTGGGGATTCGCCCATGATCTTGCTCGGACGGGTGCGAAGCGCTGTTTTGGCTGTGGGGCTGTCGGCCTTCGGCCTGCTGGTGAGCGCGTGCGCAGAAGAACAGCAGACGAGCCCGGCGCCTCTGACCGAGACCTACACGCTTGGCACCGGCGACCAGTTGCGGGTGATCGTGTTCGGCGAAAGCGATCTTTCCGGCCAATTCACGGTGGACGATACGGGCCATGTCCGCCTGCCGTTGATCGGGCAGGTGGAAGCCAAGGGACGCACGCTGCATCAGTTCGAAGGCGACGTGGCGGCCAGGCTTTCGCAAGGCTATCTCAAGAATCCGCGCGTCAGCGTGGAAGTCACCAACTACCGCCCGTTCTTCATCATCGGCGAGGTGAACAAGCCCGGCGAATATCCATATGTGAACGGTATGAACGTGCTGAATGCCGTGGCGCTCGCGGGCGGTTTCACCTATCGCGCACGCGAAGGCGAGGTTTATATCAAGCACGCGGGCTCAAACGATGAAGTGGAGGTTGATGTCGATGCGGGCGGCAAGGTGGAGCCCGGCGACATCATTCGCGTGCGGGAACGGTTTTTCTGAAGCGAGCGCCTTATCTTCCCATTGCTTTTTCGACCGTGTAGCGGGTCCCCGCCAGACCCGGATGATTTTTCATCGCGCGAAATCAGGAACCGGACGGGCAGCCCTAGAACGCCGCCGTAGAGAACATTCGAAGCAGGCGCAGGGGATTTCCTTGCCCTGACATCAACTTGATGAATTGAGGCCAGCCGGAGAAGCCGCTCGCAAACAGCAGCCTAACGGCAATTAAAAACCGGCACGGGCCCCACACCGCTCCTTAACAACTGTCAACCTATCTTGTGAGCCGATGACGGCCGCCCAACCCATATCCGCCTGGGAGAAGAAGCTCGCAGCGAAATCGCTGCGCGTGGGCGTGATTGGGCTCGGCTATGTGGGATTGCCGCTTGTTCATGTGTTCTGGCAGGCAGGATTTCCCGTCACCGGCTTCGATATCGATTCCGACAAGATCGAGAAGCTGAAATCCGGCGAAAGCTACATTAGGCACTTTCCGCACCAGCGTATCGGTTCGATGGTCCAGTCGGGCCGCTTTGCCGCCACCGATGATTTTGCCGAACTCAAAAATGTCGATGCGATCCTGATCTGCGTGCCGACGCCGCTTACCGCCACGCGCGAACCGGACTTGCGTTTTGTTGTTTCAACATGCGAGGAAATCGCACGGCACTTCCGCGAAGGCGTGCTGGTCGTGCTGGAATCCACGACGTGGCCCGGTACCACCGCCGAAATCGTGCAGCCGATCCTCGAGCGCAGGGGCCTCAAATCGGGACGCGATTTCTGGCTCGCTTTCTCGCCGGAGCGCGAGGATCCCGGAAGCGCCGTCGAGACGCGCACCATTCCCAAAATCGTCGGCGGTGTCGATGAAGCGTCGGGCGTGCTTGCAAAGAAGTTTTACGAGGCGGCATTCGCGAAAGTTTATCCGGTGCGCGATGCGTCGACCGCGGAAGCGGTGAAGATCACCGAAAATATTTTTCGCGCCGTCAACATCGCGCTCGTCAACGAGTTGAAGGTCGCCTACTCGCGCATGGGCATCAACGTGTGGGATGTGATCGATGCGGCGAAGACCAAGCCGTTCGGTTTCATGCCGTTCTATCCCGGACCCGGGCTCGGCGGGCATTGCATTCCCATCGATCCGTTTTATTTCTCCTGGCGTGCGCGGGCCTTCGAAGTCGATACGCGGTTCATCGAACTCGCGGGCGAAGTCAATCGCGCCATGCCACGCCTTGTCGTGCAGACCTTGCAGGACGCCTTGAGCAACCGTTTTGCGAAGGCCTTGAAAGATGCTTCAATTCTCGTCTGCGGGCTGGCCTACAAGAAAAACGTCGACGATCTGCGCGAAAGCCCGGCTTTGCGCGTTATCGAAATCCTGCGCGATTGCGGCGCGAAGGTTTCCTATCACGATCCGTTCATCCCGGAGATGAAACCGACGCGCGAATACGGGGCGTTGCTCGGGATGCAGAGCGTTCCGTTCGACGCCCGCACGCTTTCAAGTTTCGATGCAGCCCTCATCGTTACCGATCACGACGCCGTAGACTATGAGGCGCTGGTCGCGTATTCCAAGCTCGTGGTGGATACGCGCAACGTCACGAAGCGGATCGGCGACCGCTCGAAAATCGTGCTTGCCTAGAGATCGAATTTTTTCAGCAGCGCCTTCAACGACGGAGCGATGTCGGGCCGGGACAGGCCCACAGCGATATTGGCCTGCAGGAAGCCCACCTTGTCGCCGCAATCGTAGCGCGCACAATTCGTGGTCACGGCGTGGAACGGCATCCGTCCGATCAACCTCGCCATGGAATCGGTCAACTGGATTTCGCCGCCTGCGCCTGTTTCCTTGCGATCGAGTTCGGCGAAGATTTCCGGTTGCAGGATGTAGCGTCCGATGATGCACAACGTCGACGGCGCTTTGTCGGGTTCGGGTTTTTCGACCACACCCTTCACCTCGGTGGCGTTGCCATTTGTCTTTCCGGGATCGATCACACCGTAGCGCCGCGTTTCTTCGCGGGACTTTTCTTCCGCCGCTACGATCACGCCGCCGCCCACGCGATTGTAAGCGTCCACCATCTGCGCCATCGCACCGGGCGTGCCGACCAGAAGATCGTCCGGCAGCAACACGGCGAAAGGCTCGTTGCCCACAAAATGCCGGGCCGACCACACCGCATGGCCCAGCCCCAGGGGCTTCTGCTGGCGGGTAAAGCTCACCGAGCCGGTGTCCGGCAGCATTTCCAGAAGGCTGTCCAGTTCCTTGGTCTTGTCGCGGTCCAGGAGGAGCGATTCCAACTCGTAAGCGTGGTCGAAATGGTCCTCGATGATGTGCTTGCCGCGGCCCGTAACGAAAATGAATTGTTCGATCCCCGCTTCGCGAGCCTCTTCCACGGCGTACTGCACCACAGGCTTGTCCACCACCGGCAGCATCTCCTTCGGAACCGCCTTGGTGGCAGGCAGGAACCGCGTGCCCATGCCGGCAACCGGCAGGACCGCTTTGCGAACTGGTTGAAAAGTCATGGTTTTATAACGCCGGGTTGAAGATAACGGTTTCATGGCATATTGGCCGGGCGCCCGTCCATAAGGCATATGCATCAGCATGAACATTCTGCTCACCGGCGCTGCCGGCTTCATCGGTTTTCACACCACGCGGGCTCTGCTGGCAAAAGGCCATAGAATCGTCGGCATCGACGAACTCAACGCCTATTACGATCCCAAGTTGAAAGACGCACGCCTTGCCGAACTGGCGGGCGAAAAGAACTTCCGCTTTGTGAAAGCCGACATCGCCGTGCCTGGCGCGCTTGCATCGGCGGCGAACGGGGAGAGTTTCGACGCCATCCTGCATCTCGCCGCGCAGGCGGGCGTGCGTTATGCGCTGAAGGACCCAGCCGCCTACACGCGTTCCAACCTCGTCGGCCACCACAATGTGCTCGAATTCGCGCGCCATCATGCGCCCCTCAAACATCTCGTCTATGCGTCTTCGAGTTCGGTTTATGGCAACGACACGGTGGCGCCATTCCGGGAAGACGCGCGCGCCGATCATCCGGTTTCCTATTACGGCGCCACCAAGCGCGCAGGCGAATTGCTTTCGCATTCCTACGCGGAACTGTTCGGCCTCAGGCAGACGGGCCTGCGCTTCTTCACGGTTTACGGCCCGTTCGGCCGCCCGGACATGGCGTATTGGTCGTTCACCGATCTGATCCTTAAAGGCCAACCGATCCCCGTATTCGGCGGCGGCAAGCTCCGCCGCGACTTCACCTATATCGACGACATCGTGGCGGCGCTGGTGCGTATTCTTGAAACGCCGTACCCGGAAACCAAGGGCGCGCCGCATCGCGTATATAATCTCGGCAACAGCCACCCCGAGGAAGTGCTCGACCTGATCGCTGTGATCGAAAACGCAACCGCCAAAAAGGCCATCATCCAGCACACCGAAGGCCCGCCCGGCGACGTGCGCGAGACCTATGCGGATGTCTCCCGCGCGGCGGCCGATTTCGGTTTCTCGCCGAGCGTGAAACTTTCCGAAGGTATCCCCCGTTTCGTCGATTGGTTCCGGCGTTATCATAACAGGCTCTAGGTTCAACCCGGGAAGGGGCGCGTGAGCAGAAGGCTTGCCGCCATCGTCGTCGCAACGCTGCTCGCAAGCCCTGTGTTTGCGGACGAGGATCCTGCGCATGTGGAAGTCACCACAACGCGTGTCCTGCAATCCGACACGCTATCGGCGCTCGATCGCGCGCAAACACTCGTGACACGCGGCCTGGCGCGCGAAAAACTCAGCCGTCCGAAAGACGCCTATGACGATTTCACCTATGCATTGAGTCTGCATGCATTGCCTGCGGGGGATATCGCGCGGGCCCGTTTCGACCGCGGCGTGGTTCTGGAGGAGATGAACCGGCTTGACGAGGCGATCGCCGATTACACGATGGCGATCAACCTCGAACAGCGTTTCGCGGCCGCCTACAACAATCGCGCGAATGTCTATCGCCGCCTGGGCCGTCTGGACGAGGCCACGCGCGATTACAACGCTTCGCTTAATTTCGGAAACGCGCAGCCGGAATATCCGCTCTACGGACTTGGCCAGATTTCCGAAGCGTTGGGACGCATGGATGCGGCACGCAACTATTATCAGCAAGCGCTTGCCGCCAATCCGCAGTTCGATCTCGCGGCCCAACGTCTCGGCGTGCTGAACACGCCGGGACGAACCGATATACCGTTGCGGCCGCCGCCCGCCGCGGCGGCGAATGTCACGCTCAAGCCGCCAATTCCCTCGCGTCCGGCCGCGCAGCCGTCAGCTCCGCCCAAGCACACATCGCGCCTGGGGCCGGCGCCGATTCAATTGGGTGCGTTTCATGAAGAAGCCACGGCTTATGCCGAGTGGAACAAGATCGTTGCCCGTGTCGGCAGCCTGCTCGATGGTCACAGCCCGCGCATCCTGCCGCTCGATCAGGGCAAACGTCGCATCTACCGGTTGCAAACAGGCCCATTCGAGCACCCGCGCGACGTCTGCGACAAGGTGGAAGCTGCTGGCCTTGCCTGTTTCCCGGCACGAGACGCCGAGTCCATGGCAGCCGGAATGGCCTCCTCTCCCTGAACGATTGCCGCTTCGGTTCAAACCTGATTTCTTCGGCCGCAGAGCTATCGAAAGGGCAGAAAATGACTGGAATTACCGCTTACGGCGCTTACATCCCTCTGCGCCGCCTCCAACGTAAGGCGATCTCGGATGCCAATTCATGGGTGGCCCCCGGTCTGAAGGGCGCGGGCGAACGCGCCATGGCCAATTGGGACGAGGATGCGGTCACGCTGGCAGTGGAAGCCGCCCGCGATTGTCTGCCCGCCAGCGACGCGCTGAAGGACCGCGCCCATGTCGACGCAGCATTTTTCGCCTCAACCACCATGCCATTCTCCGATCGCCAGAACGCCGGGATCGTGGCAGCGGCCCTTAACCTGCCGCAGACCACGGTGACCGCCGACATTGCTGGATCGCAGCGTGCCGGGCTGACGGCACTGCTCGCAGCTCTCGATGCGGTCGCTTCGGGGCGGGCGAAATCGCCGCTCGTTGCTGCGGGCGAGAAGCGCAAGGCGCGCGCGGCATCGGCGGAAGAAATGCGCTATGGCGATGCGGGTGCGGCTCTCACCGTCGGCAAGGACAAGGTAATCGCCAAATTCCTGGGCTCGCATTCCGTGAGCCTCGATTTTGTCGACCATTTCCGCGGCGAGAGCGAAGAGTTCGATTACGGCTGGGAAGAACGCTGGATCCGCGACGAAGGCTATTCGAAGATCGTGCCTGCCGCGATCAAGGCGCTCTTGGAGAAAACCGGCGTTGCCGCCTCCGACATCGCGCATTTCATTTTGCCATGCCCGTTCGCCAAGCTCGATCAGACCATAGCAAAGCAGTCGGGCCTCGATCCGGCGAAGACGCGCGACAGTCTCGCCGCCAATGTCGGCGATTCGGGAAGCGCACATTCCCTTCTGATGCTGGTGCATGCGCTGGAACAGGCCAAACCCGGCGAGAAGATTCTCGTTGCACAATTCGGCCAAGGCTGCGATGCCGCGATTTTCGAAGTGACGCGCGAAATTTCCGAACTGCCGAAACGCAATGGCGTCACCGGCGCGCTCGCCCGCCGCAAGGAAGAAACCAATTACATGAAGTATCTGGCCTTCAACGGCCTGATCGAACTCGAAAAAGGCATGCGCGCCGAAGTCGACAAGCGCACGGCGCTTACCGTGCTGTATCGCAAGAACGACATGTTGATGGGTCTGGTCGGCGGCAAATGCACGGTCTGCGGCACCGCGCAATTTCCGCGCACGCGCATCTGTGTGAACCCGAACTGCAAGGCGGTGGACAGCCAGGAGCCGTTCGGCTTCTCCGAAATCCCCGGCACCGTTCTGTCGTGGTCGGCCGACTTCCTTACCTATTCGATGGATCCGCCCAACCACTACGGCATGATTACCTTCGCCGACGGCGGACGCTTCATGGCCGATATCGGGGACGTCGAGCAGGGCCAGGTCGATTCCGGCATGAAGGTCCGCATGGCCTTCCGCATCAAGGATTTCGACGACAAACGCGGATTCAGAAGGTATTTCTGGAAAGCCGTACCCGCCTGACGAAAGCAGAGCTTTGCGCTACTCTCCCCGAAAATATCGGGAGAGTGGCGCCATGCCTTACGTCGAAAACCGCATCGTTCACGATGCCGATTCCCATCTGATGGAATTGACCGATTGTCTCGACGATTTTCTCGATCCGAAATTTCGCGCCGCCTATGACGAATTGCCGAAGGTGAAGGCTTGGCCGCGCGACGGCAAGCTCGCCACCCACGCTCGCAAGCAGCACGACGATCCGGCCTTCCGCGCGGGCGACATCGAAAATCTTCTTACCCGCAAGAACTACGAAGCGCTCGGCAGCTTCCGCCGTGAGGATCGCCCCAAAGCACTCGACCAGCTGGGCTTCGCCAGCCAGTTGATTTTCACCACCTGGTGTCTCGGCAATTTCGGCCTCGATGAATCGAAAGACATCGAACTCGCCTACGCTACCGCACAGGCACACAACCGCATGATGACGTGGTTCTGTTCTGTGGATCGCCACCTGCTCGCCACCGCTTACATTCCGCTCGCCGACTTCGAGCGTGCAAAAACCGCCGCTCGCGAAGCCATCGATCTCGGCGCAAAGGCGCTGCTGGTCCCCTCGCGCTGCCCGAGCGGCCATTCGCCCAGCCATGTCGCCTTCGATCCGGTCTGGGCAATGGCGCAGGAAGCGGGCCTGCCCATCGTCTTCCACGTCGGTGGCGAAATGAAAATGAACCCCGACTATTTCAACAACGGTTTGCCGCGGGTGAAGGATTTCCATGGCGGCGAAGAAAACTTCACCTCCCTCAGTTTCATGACGATCCCGCATTCGGTAGAGGAAACCCTTGCCGCGCTGATCTTCGACGGCGTGCTCGATCGCTTCCCGAAACTCAAATTCGGCGTCATCGAACTGGGCGCGTCATGGCTGCCAAGCTGGATGCGCTATCTCGATGCGGGGTATGGCGCGTTTTTCAAGCATGAGGAGCGCTTGAAAAAGCTCTCGCTGAAGCCAAGCGAATTCGTGAAACGCCAAGTCCGCGTCACGCCATATCCCCATGAGGATACCGGATGGATCATCGCAAATTCGGGGGAAGAGATTTGCCTGTTCTCTTCGGATTTTCCGCATGTCGAGGGCGGCCGCAATCCGCTCAAGCGCTTCAACGAATCGCTCACCGGGATTACGCCGCGCGCCATCGAGCGTTTCTATTGCGACAACTTCATCGATTTGATGGGTGAGGGGCTCGCGCGGGATTTACGGCGGCCCGCCCATCTCGTTGCGGCATAAAGAAAGCCCGCCGATTTCCGGCGGGCTTTCGCTTTTCGCACGTCTAAAATTACGGCACGTATTTCAGGTGCATCGCGCCGATGCCGGCCGCGACGTTGAGGCCGGTATTGCCCTCAATGGAAAGCGGCTGCAGCGTGATCGACTTGTCGAAGCCGCCGACCAGCGCGTTCGCCGAAGCGCCCACGCCGACCGAGGCGCCCGCCGTTACGCCAGCGTAGCTGCCTTCCAGCGCACCAGGTTTGGTGTCCGAGGTCGGGGCGACCACCGCCCAAACCATCACGCCGCCTTCGGTGTAGCCGATGTCGACACCGAACTTGTCGATACTGCCTTCATAATGTTCGCCATGACGCTTGTTGGGACGATAGTTGCAGCGCACGTCCTTGGACGAACCGAATACAAAACCCCAGCCGCTGGCCACGTTGCAGGTCAGCGTACCGACCTTCACGCCGCCCGCAGCAGACGCAGGGGCGGCAAATGCAACGGTCGCAGCCGCGACAACGGCAGCACTCAAAAATTTCTTCGACATGCAATCAGCTCCTTTTGTTGCGAAAGGTATTCCCAGACGAGATGCTCGCTCTCCCGGTATTGGGCCCGAGACCCAGGACGGGCCGCAGGTGGGCGGGCCGGATCATATCCCGTCCGCCGTGGCTGAGAACGTATCCATCCGGCCAATGTTCCCGAATCCGGCGCATTTGTTCCATTACATCCCCGCATACGTGGCAGTGCCGACATATGCGCAACCGGCGGGTCGCAAAATTTCCGCAGCCCGATTCCGCTTCTTTTCCTTTTCGTTCAACCGCTTAGTCGTGACCGTAGACAATCTCTCCGCTTTACAGCGCCCGGAACCGGCCGCTAAATGGCGGCAGACAGCAACAGGAGAACAAAGTGGCCACAGGCATCAGAGACAAAGTCGCTATCCTTGGAATGGGATGCTCGAAATTCGGTGAGCGCTGGGACGCCGGCGCGGAAGAATTGATGGTCGAGGCCTATCTCGAAGCGCTGCAGGACGCGGGTGTTGAAACCAATCAGATTCAGGCCGCGTGGTTCGGCACCGCGATCGAAGAACAGCACGTCGGCAAGGGTGGCACCCCGATGTCGGTGGCGCTTCGCCTCCCCAACATTCCGGTGACGCGCGTGGAGAATTTTTGTGCAAGCGGCTCGGAAGCGTTCCGCGGCGCGGTTTACGCGGTGGCGGCGGGTGCGTGTGACATAGCCCTCGCGCTCGGCGTGGAGAAGCTGAAGGACACGGGTTACGGTGGTCTGCCGCAACGCGAGGGCGCAACGCTTCAACCGCTGTGGAGCGCCAACGGCTCCGCGCCCGGCAATTTTGCGCAGCTAGCCTCCGCCTACCGTGCGAAGCACAACGTCTCGAAAGAAGACTTGAAGCGCGCCATCGCCCATGTCTCGGTGAAAAGCCACGCCAACGGCGCCAAGAACCCGAAGGCACATCTGCAAAAACCCATCACCGAAGAACAATGCCTGAAGGCGCCGATGATCGCCGAACCGCTCGGCCTGTTCGACTGCTGCGGCGTATCGGACGGATCGGCCTGCGCCATCGTGACGACACCCGAAATCGCACGCGCCATGGGCAAGAAGGACATCATTACGGTGAAAGCGCTGCAGCTTTCGCTGTCGAACGGCCTCGAAAGCCAGCACAATTCCTGGGACGGCAGCTACTTCCACACCGCACGCATCGCGTCGAAGCGCGCCTATGAGGAAGCGGGCATCAAAGACCCGCGCAACGACGTCTCGATGATCGAAGTGCATGACTGCTTCTCCATCACCGAGCTCGTGACGATGGAAGATCTGCACATCTCCAAAGAAGGCGAAGGCTGGAAGGACGTGATGAACGGCTTCTACGATGCCGACGGCCAGGTGCCGTGCCAGATCGACGGCGGCTTGAAATGCTTCGGTCATCCCATCGGCGCGAGCGGGCTGCGCATGCTCTACGAAATGTATCTGCAGCTTCAGGGCCGCGCCGGCGCACGCCAGTTGAAAAACCCGAAGATCGGCCTGACACACAATCTCGGCGGGGCACCGATGATGAATGTGTGCTCTGTGGCGATTATCGGCGCGCAGGGCGCCTAACGCAGGCCCGAATAGTTCGGTTGATCGATCGCAACCTTGTCGCGCGTCGTTTGTTCCAGATGCGCGGCAAGGCCAGGCGTTTCCAATCCCATCCCGCCTTCGCGGATGCGTTTGCACAATTCGCGATTCAATTCGTCCAGCGTGCCCTCATGGCCGAGCAGCGCCACGAGCCGCTCCTTTTCTTCCGTCAGCGATTTCGGACCCTGCGAAAGTTCTCGTGCCACGATGCCAAGCGCGTTGGCCGCCACCCGCGCGTGAAACGCGGTGTGACCTTTCAATTCCGGCATCGCGCGCTTTTCGATGAAGTCGCGCACGACCTCCACGAGTTCGAGCATCGAAGGCTGGTCCATCATCTTAGAGTTCTCCCCGGATGATGAGGTTCACAAGATCGATTTCCGTTTCCGACGACCGCCGCCCGATGGCCGCGCGTTCGACCGAGCCGTCCATGCGGAAGCCCTGATACATGCTCATGCACATCACGCCCCATTTGAGCGAACCGAACACGATCCAAGTCTTCACATCGTCCACGCTCAACTTGCCGCCGCCCGCCGCTTCATAGCCGGCAAGCAAATCGTCCAACTCGCCGAATCCGCCGACTGTTTTCTCCTGCACGCCGAAGCGCCACGAATTGGTGCAAATCCACCCGATGTCTTCCAGTGGATCGCCGATATGTGTCAATTCCCAATCAAGTGCGGCTTCCACGCCGTTCGGCGAGATCATGATATTGCCGTGCCGGAAATCGCCATGCACCAGCGTCTGCCGCTTTGCGCCCGCCAGCCGCGGCTCCAGCCATTTGAACGCAAGCTCGAACATCGGGTGCGGATAATCGTAAGAGTCGTAG
>DASZYI010000079.1:0-8390 GCA_035545475.1 Rhizomicrobium sp. | reverse complement strand
GGGAACAGCCAGTCCGAGGTGAAGGAGATGATCAGAAAGCGGTTGGCGCTGTCCCGGAACGCATCGGCCAGAACGCCGCCATGCTCCTCGGCGATGTCGAAATAATCCATCGCCCGGGTGATGTAGAGATAGGAATTGGCGTCGAAGCGATCGACGAAGCTCATCCCCTGATGATGGAGATAGGATTCGATCTGGAAGTCGGGGGCGAACTGGAACGACAGCGCCGCGCGGTTCTGCAGATTGCGGCCGAACTTCCGCTGCAGCGCCGCTTCCGACAGATAGGTGATGTGCGCGGCCATCCGCGCCACCGCCAGCCCCTTGGACGGGCGGGTGCCCTGGCGTTGATAGTCGCCGCCGCGCCAGTCGGGATCGGCCATGATCGCCTGGCGGCCCACCTCGTGGAACGCGATGTTCTGCGCGGAATGATTGGCGGCGGTCGCAATCGGAATGGCGGAGAGCACACGTTCGGGATAGCTCGCCGCCCATTGCAGCACTTGCATCCCGCCCATCGAACCGCCGAGCACGCAGAGCAAACGCTCGATGCCGAGTGCATCGAGCAACATGGCTTGGGCGCGCACCATGTCCTTGATCGTAACCACGGGGAAGGAAAGGCCATAGGGCTTGCCCGTTGCCGGATCGATGGAGGCGGGGCCGGTCGTGCCCATGCAGCCGCCCAGCACATTGGCGCAGATGACGAAGAAGCGGTCGGTGTCGATGGCCTTGCCGGGCCCGACAAGCGTGTCCCACCAGCCGGGCTTTCCCGTGACGGGATGCTGGCTGGCGGCGAACTGGTCGCCGGTCAGCGCATGGCAGGCGAGGATGGCGTTCGATTTCTGCGCATTGAGTTCGCCATAGGTCATATAGGCGACCGTGAGCGGTGACAGCTCGCGGCCCGCATCGAGCAGAAGCGGGCGGTCGAAGGTGATGGCGTGACCCGGATCGACATCGGGCGCCTTCACGGGACGCAGAAAACTTGGATTGGCGGCTTCCGCCATCTCTTTCAGGGCTCTTCGAAAAACCACCGGAGCGCCGTTTGCTAAGGCTGGCCTGCCCCCCTGTCAATGAATGGCTGGCTTGCTTTGCTTTTGAGGGGGCTGGCGCTTATGAATGCGCCCCCGAAAAAGCGCCCGAAATCAGGTTTCCCAAGCCCATGTGTCCGCCCGAAGAGCCAACCCCCAAGCCCGGAGTTCTCGACATATCGCCTTATGTCGGCGGCCGCGCAGGTGCGCCGGGTGCGGCGAAGGTGCACAAGCTTTCGGCGAACGAAAATCCGTTGGGACCGAGCCCGGCGGCGGTTGCGGCCTATGCCGAGGCGCAGACAAATCTCGCGCAATATCCCGAAGGCAGCGCGAAGGTTCTGCGCGAGGCGATTGGGGCGGTCTTCGGGCTCGATCCCGCGCGCATCGTTTGCGGCGGCGACGGTTCGGACGAATTGCTGAAGATGCTGGGCAATGCCTATCTGAGGCCGGGCGATGAGGTGATTTTCACCGAGCACGCCTTCGTGATCTACAAGATCATCACACTGGCCAACAGCGCGGTGCCGGTGATCGTGCCGGAGAAGAACCTGCACGCCGATGTCGATGCGATATTGGCGGCGGTGACGCCCAGGACGCGCATCGTCTATCTCGCCAATCCGAACAATCCGACCGGCACCTATCTGCCGCACAGCGAAGTGCGCCGCCTGCATGCGGGATTGCGCTCGGACATCCTGTTGGTGATTGATGCGGCATACGCGGAATATGTGCGCCGGAACGATTATGAATCCGGCATCGAGATGGTGGCGAATTTCAACAATGTGGTGATGACGCGCACCTTCTCCAAGCTGGGGCTTGGGGGCTTGCGCGTCGGCTGGGCCTATTGCCCGGCGGCGGTGGCCGATGTGCTCAACCGTATTCGCGGGCCGTTCAATGTTTCCATGCCGCAGCAATTGGCGGCGGCAGCGGCCGTGAAGGATCGCGCCCATATCGACAAATCGGTGGCGCACAATGCGCGCTGGCTTTCGTGGCTGACGGACGAAATGCGCAAGCTGGGTTTGCGCGTGGACGATAGCGTGGGCAATTTCGTGCTCATCCATTTTGCGGACAAGAAGACGGCGGAGGCCGCGGATGCGTTTCTGTCGTCGCGCGGATTAATCCTCAGGGCCGTCGGCAATTACGGCTTGCCGAATTGTCTGCGGCTGTCGGTCGGCACCGAAGAAGCCAACCGGCTGGTGGTGAAGGCCTTGGGCGAATTCATGGGGGGCAAATGAGCAAGCCTCTGTTCGACAGGGTAGCCCTTCTTGGCGTGGGCTTGATCGGGTCTTCGATGGCCCATGCGATGCGCCGTGCGGGTCTCGCCGGCAAGATTGCAGGCTATGCGCGCCGTCCCGAAACGCAGGAGGCTGCGAAGAAGGTCGGCTTTGCGGATTCGATCCATGGCGATGCGGTTTCGGCCGTGCGCGATGCCGATCTCGTCGTGCTGGCGACGCCCGTCGGTTCGTTTGGCGCGATTGCGAAAGAGATCTCCTCCGTGCTCAAGCCGGGCGCCATCGTGACCGATGTGGGATCGGTGAAGACGGCGGTGGTGCGCGATGTGGGGCCGCATATTCCCGAAGGCGTGCATTTCATTCCGGCGCATCCGATTGCGGGCACCGAACAATCCGGACCGGAAGCGGGCTTTGCCGAGTTGTTCGACAATCGCTGGTGCATCCTCACGCCGCCGCCCGGGACCGATCCGGCGGCTGTCGAGAAGCTGAAGGAATTCTGGCAACGCTGCGGCAGCAATGTCGATGTGATGGACCCGAAGCATCACGATCTGGTGCTCGCCATCACCAGCCATGTGCCGCATCTGATCGCCTATAACATCGTGGGCACCGCCGACGATCTGGAAGCGGTGACGCAGAGCGAAGTGATCAAATATTCCGCGGGCGGCTTCCGCGATTTCACGCGCATCGCGGCATCTGACCCCACGATGTGGCGCGACGTGTTCCTGAACAATCGCGATGCCGTGCTGGAAGTGCTGGGGCGGTTCAGCGAGGATTTGAGCGCGTTGCAGCGGGCGATCCGCTGGGGCGACGGGGATTCGCTGTTCAACCTGTTCACGCGCACGCGCGCGATCCGGCGTTCGATTGTCGATGCGGGCCAAGACAGCGCGGCGCCGAATTTCGGGCGCAATCCGAAGAAGACTCAGTAAAGCGCAGCGCATATTTCGAGGAAAATTGGTCACGCGGAGGCGCGGAGAACGCGGAGGTGCTTTTCTTCTCCGCGTTCTCCGTGCCTCCGCGTGAACCGCTTTAATAAAGCGGCGCGCTTTCGAGTTTGGTCAGGCCGAACATTTCGCGCGTGAACATGCCGTCGAGCGCGTGATTGCCGTCGAGCACCATCCGGCCTTTGGCCGCGTTCGGTTTGGATTGCACATCGACAAGTTCGATACGGCCTTCGCCGCCGCGCCAGGCTTCGAGTGCGGTGCGCCAATCGGCATCGCCGGAGAGCATGCCTTTGAGGAACTGCGCCATGGTGATGCGCGAATCCACTTTCGCATAATCGATGGTCTTTTGATGCGGCAGGGTAAGAGAATCGGCGAACACCACGAGGTCGAGACCGTCCATCTTCGGGTCGTGGCGCAGATGCACTTCGACGCGGCCCGCGGTGACCTTGGGCGAATCGAACGCGACCATGACGAGGTCGAAACGCGCGAGCCGCCCGTTGTTGGTGATCGCGTCGGCGCGCACGCTGCCGGGCAGGAAGGAGAATTCGGCTTCCTTGCCGTCGCTGCCGATCCAGGAAAAGCTTTGCTTGCCGCCCGCTTCGAACACGGTCTTGCCGCTGCCGTAACTCAAACGATGCAGCGCGAAATCCTCCGCCTTCCATTTGAAGGCGCGTGGGCCTGCGAAGGAGAGGCGGAAATCCTTGAACACGGTATCGACGCGAAAGGGAAAGCCGGTGAGTTGGCGCGAAGCGAAATGGAGCGTGATGCCCGGGGCGATCTCTTGGCCGTTCAACGCGTCGATTTTTTGCGACCAGGCGCTTGCCTCCCGCCACCATTGCACGCCGACGGCTATGGCGAGAAGGACGAAGATCGAGAACGGCGCGTAGAGGAAAAAGCGGCTGGAATAGCGCATCAGCCCTCGTTTACCCGCAGCGGGAATAGCCGCAAGAGAGGCAAGTGTCGCATCCCTCGATCTTCACAAAGCTGGGCGAGGAACAGCGCGGGCAATAGCGCGCGGGCGCGCCTTCCGCCGCAATGGCGACCGCGCGGCGTTCCTCGCGCGGCAGAACGGAATCGCGCGGCGTCATAAATCCGGTGGCCACCAGATGGCGTTCGATCACCTCGCCGATGGCGGCGAGCAGCGAGGGCACATAGCGCCCGCCCATCCATTGGCCGCCGCGCGGATCGAACACGGCTTTCAATTCGTCCACCACGAACGACACATCGCCGCCGCGCCGGAAGACGGCGCTGACCATGCGGGTGAGCGCCAAGGTCCAGGCATAGGCTTCCATGTTCTTGGAGTTGATGAAGATCTCGAAGGGACGACGGCGGCCGTCCTGCTCGATGTCGTTGATGGTGATGTAGAAGGCGTGATCGGAATCCTGCCATTTGATCTTGTAGGTCTGGCCGGTCAGCAGTTCGGGGCGGTCGAGCGGCCTTGTCATGTAGACGACATCGCCCGCACCCTTGGGCACCGGCAAAGGCAGGCTCGGCTGATCGGGATTTTCGATTGGCTTCGCTTCCACGACCGTTTCGAGCACCACGCCGGTGATCGCGTTGGGGCGATAGGTCGTGCAGCCCTTGCAGCCCGTTTCGTAGGCTTTGAGATAGACGTCCTTGAACGCTTCGAACGAAATGGATTGCGGCACGTTGATGGTTTTGGAAATCGAACTGTCGATGTGCTTCTGCGCCGCTGCTTGCACCGCCAGGTGATCGTCGGGCAAAAGCTCCTGCGCGCTGACAAAATAATCCGGGAGCGCTGCATCTTCGCCGAAACGGGCACGGAAAGCACGCCAGGCATAGTCGCTCACCTGTTCTTCGCGGCGCGTGCCGTCAGCCTGCAGCACATGACGATTGAAACTGTAGGCGAACACCGGCTCGATGCCGCTCGACACATTGTCGGCGAACAGGGAGATCGTACCGGTGGGCGCGATGGAAGTGAGCAGGCCGTTGCGGATGCCATGCGCCGCGATCTTGTCCCGGATGGCTTGCGGCAGGCGCTGCACGAAGGGACGTGCGAGAAATTCGTCGCGGTCGAACAACGGAAATGCGCCTTTTTCCACCGCAATATCCGCCGACGCATCGTAAGCGGCATGACTTAGCACCGACAGCCAGCGGTCGATCAGTTTCAAACTTTCCGGCGAGCCGTACCGCACGCGGCAGAAGATCAGCGCATCGGCAAGTCCCGTCACGCCCAAACCAATGCGCCGCTTGGCAAACGCTTCGGCGCGCTGCGCTTCCAACGGAAACCGCGAAATGTCGATCACATTGTCGAGCATCCGAACGGCCGTGCGCGTGAGTTTCGCAAGCTCGTCTTCGTCCAACGCCGCATTCTCATCGAACGGATTCTTCACGAGCTTGGCGAGGTTGATCGAGCCGAGAAGACACGCGCCGTAAGGGGGAAGCGGTTGCTCTCCGCAAGGATTGGTCGCTCTGATGGTTTCGCAATAGCCGAGATTGTTTTCGCGGTTGATGCGGTCGATGAAGATCACGCCGGGTTCGGCGGCGTCGTAGGTGGCGCGCATGATGCGATCCCACAATTCGCGGGCGCGCACGGTTTTATAAACTTTGCCGTCGAATTTCAGATTCCAGTTCGCGTCCTGCTTCACCGCATCCATGAAGGCGTCGGTGGCGAGCACCGAAAGATTGAACATCGACAGGCGGCCTTGCCGGCGCTTGGCTTCGATGAACTCTTCGATGTCGGGATGATCGCAAGACAAGGTGGCCATCATCGCGCCGCGGCGGGAGCCCGCGCTCATGATGGTGCGGCACATCGCGTCCCATACATCCATGAAGGAAACGGGGCCGGACGCGTCGGCGGCAACACCGGCGACGGGGGCGCCTTTCGGGCGCAAGGTCGAGAAGTCGTAACCGATGCCGCCGCCTTGCTGCAGCGTGAGTGCGGCTTCGCGCAAATGCGAGAAGATGCCGTCCATCGAATCCTCGATGCGGCCCATCACGAAGCAGTTGAACAAGGTCACGTTGCGGTCGGTGCCCGCCCCCGCGAGAATTCGACCTGCGGGAAGGAAGCGGTGGCCGGCGAGCGCCTCACCGAATTTTTGCGCCCATTCGCGGCGGCGGTCGGGGGATTCGGCGGCGGCCGCGGCGAGCGCCACGCGCGACCAGCTTTCGGCCACGTCCTTTTCCAGCGGCGTGCCGTCCGGCGCTTTCAGCCGGTACTTCATGTCCCAGATCTGGCGGGAGATGTCGGTCATATCTGGTATCCCGCCAAAGCCTTCCAACTACTATTTGTTTTCGGGTTTTTGCGATTTGGGGAGGGGGTGGGGTTACCCCTCTCCGGGGCAACAACCCTGGCACAGAAATATAGTGCCAAACGGGCCTTAAGGCAATGTTTGTTCCTCTATTGTTCCCCGACTGGTTGGTTACGAAGCCAGAGGTTCCGTGCCCCTGTTGAGGATGGTGAGATAGCGTTGATATGCGAAAATTCGGTCGCGCCGTTTACCCGTCGCCTCCCGCAAGATCTTTAGATCTTCGAGATGCCGGATGGATTTACGGACTGTGGGAATCGAAAGCTTGAGTCTGCCTGCTGCCGCTTGCACCGAAAGAATCGGATGAGTTTGAAAGAGCTGATGCACTCTCAAGGCCGATGCGGTGGGCCGTCCGAGGGATTCGATCATTCGGCGATCTTCCTCGAACAGATTTAGAATCTCCCGCGCTGCGTTCGCAGCTTGCGTCGAAGTTTCCGTCACGCCTTCCAGGAAGAAACGAAGCCAGGCTTCCCAATCTCCTTTCTCGCGGACGAGTTGAAGCAAGTCGTAATATTGGCTGCGGTGTGTCTTGAAAAAAAGACTGAGATACAAGATCGGTTGTTTGAGAATTCCGCTGGCGCAGAGAAGAAAGGTAATCAGAAGACGGCCAAGACGACCGTTGCCATCCAGAAACGGATGGATCGTTTCGAACTGCACATGAACAAGAGCTGCTTTTACGAGCGGCGGAATCTCAGGTGTCTCCGCATGTATGAATTTTTCCAAATCGGAAAGCAGCCGCTCGACTTCGTTTGGGGGAGGGGGAATGAATGTGGCATTGCCCGGCCGCGTGCCGCCGATCCAGTTCTGCGCTCGCCGGAATTCTCCCGGCTGTTTTGTAGCACCCCGACCTTTCGAAAGAAGGATGTCGTGAATTTCCCGGATCAAACGGAGCGAAAGCGGAAATCCCTCGCGCAAACGCTCCAAGCCATGATTCATGGCTGCGACGTAATTCGACACTTCCTGGACGTCGTCGAGCGGGACGCCGGGAGCTTCCTCGCTTTCGAACAATAACAGATCGGAAAGCGAAGATTGCGTGCCCTCGATTTGAGATGAAAGCAGAGCTTCCTTGCGTACGTACATGTAGAGGAACAGCGATGTGTCGGGCAGAATGGATGCCATCCCGTCCAGACGGCCTATGGCGCGGCTTGCTGCATCCATGGCGCGATACAAGGGCGCCATCGTAAGCGGCGGAGACGGCGGCAGCGCAGGGGGGATAAACGCCTCTACCTGTTCCCCCGCTACCGAGGTCAAAATCTTACGGCCTATTCGCTCGCTCTTTGCGGCGGTCATAGCGAAAGGTTCCTTTCTTAAGATGGAGCACTAAGAAAGGATATCGCGCTTTCCTTTCTTTTTGAACTCGCTTGAGAAAGTATCCTTGCTTACCACTGCTTGTCGCCAAGACCTTGTGAGAAAAGCCCTTTTTTCCCCTCATCAACCAGTTTGGCGGTGGCAGCTTCGATGCTGCTTTCCAGCCGCGACATGAACTCTGCCCGTTTCAGGCCGGGCGGGATCAGGGGGAGGAATTCGACCACGATGGTGCCGGGTTTTTTCAGGAAGCCGCTGGGGCCGGTCCAGAAGAGGCCGGAGTTCAGCGCGATGGGGGCACAAGCTACGCCGATCTGTCCGTAGAGGCCGGCGACGCCCGGTTTGTAGTCGGGGGCGGCACCCGGTTTCTTGCGCGTGCCTTCGGGGAAGATGAGCACGCAGCGTCCTTGCGCGAAGATCGCTTTGGCATCGGCCGCCATCTTGCGCAGTGCGCTCGCCTTGCCGTCGCGGTCGATGGCAATCATTTCTGCCTTGCGCACGAACCAGCCGTAGAACGGGATCATTCCCAATTCGCGCTTGAAGACCATCGCGGGTTTGTTGAGGAACACATAGAGCGCGATGGTGTCCCACATGCTCATATGTTTGGCGGCGGCGAGCACGGGTTCGCTG
>DASZYI010000078.1:0-9955 GCA_035545475.1 Rhizomicrobium sp. | reverse complement strand
CGAGCGAGGTGCCGCTCATCAACCCTATGGCTTTAAGGATTTTCGGCATGTGTGCTAAAGCCTCGCGCCTCGAAACACCTAAGTAGCATTCCACGGGTATCATTCAATGACCGGCGCGCCCAACTTCAAATCCGAATTCCTACGCAATTTCGTGGCGCGCGGCGTGTTTTACGACTGCACAGATGCGGAAGCGTTGGACGCGTTGTTCGTCAAGGAACGGGTCACCGCCTATATCGGATTCGATTGCACCGCACCTTCGCTGCACATCGGAAACCTTGTGCAGTTGATGACGCTCAGGCGGCTGCAACAGGCGGGCCATCGCCCTATCCTTCTGATGGGCGGCGGCACGACGAAGATCGGCGATCCGTCCGGCAAGGACGAGACGCGACTTCTGCTGACACCGGAGAAGATCCAGGACAACAAGAACAAGATTGTCGCCAGCATTCGCCACCTGCTGAAATTCGGCGACGGGCCGAGCGATGCGATCATGGTCGACAACGCGGACTGGCTCGACAAGCTCGAATACATTCCGTTCCTGCGCGATTACGGACGGCACTTCTCCGTCAATCGCATGCTGTCGATGGAGAGCGTGAAGCTGCGGCTCGACCGCGAGCAGCCGCTCTCGTTCCTCGAATTCAACTATTCGATCATGCAGGCTTACGATTACGTCGAATTGTACCGGCGTTACGGCTGCCGTTTGCAATCGAGCGGATCGGACCAGTGGGGCAATATCGTGAGCGGTATCGACCTTGGCCGCCGTGTGGAAAACGTGCAGCTTTTCGGGCTGACGACGCCGCTCATCACCACCTCGTCCGGCGCGAAGATGGGCAAATCGGTTTCGGGGGCGGTGTGGTTGAGCGCGGAAATGCGCAGCCCTTACGAATACTGGCAATTCTGGCGCAACACCGAAGACGGCGATGTAGGCCGCTTCATGCGCATCTTCACCGACATGCCGGAAAACGAAATCGCGCGGCTGGAGAAACTTCAGGGCGGCGAATTGAACGACGCCAAGAAGATCCTCGCCACCGAAGCGACCGCGATCATCCACGGACGCGCGGCAGCGGAAGCGGCAGCGGAAACCGCGCGGCGCACATTTGAAGAAGGTGCAGCGGCGGAAGGTCTGCCGACGGTCACCGCCAAACTGCCGGACGGGATCTTGAATCTCGTCGTCGCGGCAGGACTGGCGGCGTCCAATTCGGAAGTGCGCAAGCTGATCGCCAACAAGGGGCTTAAGCTCAACGACGAAACGGTGAGCGATCCGAAGCTGACGGTCAGCCGCGACATGTTGGTAGACGGCGTGGTGAAGCTATCGCTCGGCCGCAAAAAGCACGTGCTGGTGAAGCCTGAATAACCTCCGGCAGGTTGGATTCACGATGTCAAAGAGCAGATGGGGGCAAATATAGGCTTTCTGACCTGACACATCAAGGACTATTTTCTACATTTTTTGCTTTTTCGCCTAAATTACTGATTTACAATGATAATATGCAAATTGATCGCATGTGCTACACATGTGATCATGTGATCCACATGTCCACTATGATCCAAATCCGGAATGTTCCAACCGAGACCCATCAGCGTCTCAAGGCTCTTGCAGCCAAGGCTGGTATGTCTCTTTCCGACTATTTGCTTAGCGAAATCCAGCAGGTCGCCGAGTTACCGACAATGGAAGAAATGCGAGCCAGGTTGGCGAGCCGTTCCAGCGTAACCTCGACGCTTTCTCCCGCCGAAATTATCCGCGAAGTACGCGATCGCGAATGATCGTCGTTGATGCTTCGGCCCTGGTCGAAGTGCTACTCCACGGACCCAAAGCAGAAAGCGTGGCGCGGATCCTGTTCGCCGCCGGTCAGACGATGCATGCACCTCACCTGATAGATATTGAGGTGGCGCATGTGTTGCGCCGATACGCGATGCGGGGCGATATCGCCAGCAGACGAAGTGTGACTGCGCTTTCCGACCTGGCTTCATTGCGGTTGAAGCGCTATCCACACAAAGTTTTTTTACCGCGCATATGGGAATTACGAAACAACCTTTCGGCTTATGATGCTGTCTATGTAAGCCTTGCTGAAGTATTAGACGCCCCCCTCATCACCTGCGACCGGCGATTGGCAGGCGCGGCCGGGCACGATGCGCTGATCGAAGTGATGTAGCCGCAAACAGTTCAAGGATTGGTCGCTGACTGGCGCGGTTTGATGTCGGGCGTGGCTGGAGCCGCGGCGTTGGTGTTTGACGGTGGCGTTGCGGCGGGAGCTATTGCTGTTGGCGTGTTCGCAGGCGGTGCTGTTGATGGCGGAGCGTTCGGTTTTGCCGTCGGGATTCGTCCTTCGAAGATGCGGCGCAGGATTCCCGGTGTCAGCATGGACAGCGGGTTGACGCTGATTTCGGGTTCGTCGGCGTCGCCGTGGACGGAATAGGTGGTACCGAGAATGCCCTCGCCTTCGCGCGAGGTGAGAACGCTGCCCAGAAGCGGAATGGCGCCGAGCACGGAGTTGATGCCGTAGAGCGGCGCGAGCGTGCCACGCAGGCCAATTTCGTTTTTCGGACGATCCACGAAACCGTCGGCGCTGAAGCCGATGGCGGGACCGGAGGCGTGGGCTTCGCGGATATTGACGATGCCTTTCTTCGATTTGAACGGCACGGTCAGCTTGTCGATGGCGATGCCTTTCGAACCCATCAGATCGATGAAGCCGGTGAGCGAACCCGCCGCGAACAGACGCGCGAGGAACGGCTGGTGCAGGATGCGGAAATCCTCGGCGACCAGCGTGCCCTCGAAGTCGGGATTGTCGCCTGCGACCGGCGCATCGCCGTTGCCGGGGAAATTGATCGTTGCGTCGAGCTTGCCGTCCTTGATGCTGTCGAGACCGAACAGTCCGTGGATCAGTTCGCCGCCATTCGTTGTCGCGAGGGTTAGCTTGCGGCCCTTCTGCGTCGGTTCGAGTTTGCCGGTGACGGAGGCGCCCTTGCCGAGACTGCCATGCACGTCGAGCATCTTGAGACGGTCTTCGTTGCCCGCGATGTCGAGCGCAAACGGCGTCATCGAAATGCCGTCGCGCAATGCAAGGCGGTCGAGATGCACCGAGACGTGGAACGGGCCGTCGAATTTCTGTTCTTTCGGTTGTTCCTTGTTCGCAGGCTTGCTGCCTCGTTTGGCGAGGCCCGAACCGTCAAGCGATTTGCCCTTGATCGTCACATCGACGGCGCTGTCGGGGCCGCGCGTCAGCGTCATCGCAAAATCGTTGGCGCTGCCGGATTTCACTTCGGGAAGATCGAGCGCGGCAAGTTTTCCCGTTTCGTCGAATTGGGCCTTGCCCTGAACGGTAAGCGCCTTGCCGCTCATCTTGAGATCGGCGCTGACGACTTTCTGGTTGGGGCCGAAAGTGGCGTGGATGTTCGACGCGGCGGGTTTTCCGGCCGGCTTGTCGATGCCGATGAGATCGACGGCGACGTGGGCTTTGGTGAGATCGAGAGTCAGGTCGGCGGTGCGCAACTGGCCGCGATGACCGTTGAGGACGGCGGTGACGCCAACGGGGCCGGTGATGGTGTCGCCGAGGTCGATGCCCAGCGCCGTGCGGCCGGCCTGGTCGATGATCGCCTTGGCGTTCAGTTTGGTGGTGATGTCGTCTTTTGTCTTGAAGTCTTCGTTCCAGTCCAGCACGACGTTCTGGTTGGCATAGACGGCGTTGCCTGCCGCATGAAGGTGATCGTTGTCGACGTCGAACGTCACATCGCCATTGGCGATGCGTGTGCTCTTGCCCAGGGCGATCTCGAAACCGGCAACGTGGCCGCTGACGTCGACGTCGATATTGTCGACGGAGACGTTGCGCAACATCGGCACGTCGGTGGTGATATCGACGGAGGCCGAGCCTTTCGAATCCGCGGGCGCGATGCCGAAGCGCGTGGGATAGCCGAGCGGCTTCATGTCGATCAGCGCCATCAGTTCCGGCATCTGGCCTTCGGCATGGACGGTGAATTTGCCGAGCGCCACGGGTGCTGCGATGGCGCTGATCACACCCTTGCCGTTCGAGATCGCGATGTTGCCGACCTTGCCCGATTTGATTTCGGCGGTGAACGTGTCGCCGGTCATGCGCCCGGTGCCGCTCACTTGGGTGGCGGCGGTCAGACCGGGAATATAGGTGCCGGTGATGTTCTCGAAGGGGAACGAAATTTCGAGCGCGCTTTCCGGCAGTGCGGGCTCATCCAGCGCGCCGGCCGGGATGTGCGCTTCGATGACGATGGGGCCGACATGGCCGGCGGAAACATTGTCGTTGATCCAATCGTGCGCGCCGGAGCCGAGCGTCGCGGGCCAGTAACCGAGGGCTTCGCGCACACCAATGCCGCTGATACGCCCCGAAAGATCGATGGCGGGAGAGACGTCGCCAAAGACGGTCTTGCCCGTCATGTCGGCGACAAGATGGGGGCCGCGAATGGACAATTGCTTGAGATCGGCTTCGCCGGTGGCGGGAATATAGCCGCCCGCGATCTTCACCTCGGCGAGGCGCATCACATGCGGGAAGATGCCGGGCATGTCGACGGCGACATTGTCGATATCCGCATCGAGCGTTGCATCGGTGAGGTTGTCGTTGTTGTCGTAGGTGAGCTGGCCTTGCCCGGTGAGATGGAGGTTGACCTGCCCTCCGCCCGCGGTGGCGTCTTCGAGAACGACGCGGCCGGTGTTCGCATCGTAGGTGCCTCTCGCGCGGATGGTGCCGAGCGCGAGCAATCCGCCTTTCGGTCCGAGACCTTCCAGACCGCCCTCTCCGCTCGATTGGAATTTCACGGTCGAGAGTTTGTTGCCGCTGAACCCGACATCGGCGGAGAGATCGACATTCACGGCGGCGATCTTGAGCGCGCTGAAGACTTTGGCGTTGCGGCCCAGGGCAGCGAGATTCAATCCGGTGAGCGCGAAATGTCCGGTGGACGGTGCATTGTCCGGCGGGATCGAGATGTTGGCCGCGATGTGCGCTTCCTTGCCGCTTATTTCGATATCGGCGTTCACCGAGGCCGCGAGACTGTCTTTCGCGGACGCCACCTTCATTTTGGCGCGCGGCGAAACGATGAAGAGGCCGGAGGTTTCGTCGTAAAAGGCAAGCCGCGCATCCTGCACCGCGAAGGACTGCAAGGTGGTGGCGCTGCCGCTGTTGGCGTCGATCGCTTCCTTGATCTTCTTCAGCAGGTCCGGCTGATCCTTGTCGTTCGAAACGCCCAGGCGCAACGCACCCTCGCGCGTGCGCACAAGTGTGAGCTGCACGCCGACAAGCGTGATGTGCTGCACTTCCAGCGTGCCCGACATGAGGGCCGAGGATGCGAGCGCCAGATCGGCGCGCGGGGCTTGCGCGATGATGCGGCCGCGGCTGTCATAGACGCGGGCGCCCAGCACGATGAGATCGACACGCCCATCGGCGGGCGACCAGCCGAGCGAGGCGGAGTCGAATTTCACTGCGATGCCGGGCAACGCCTCGGCGACCGCCTGCGACAACCTGTCCGAGAACGGCGAAAGCGAAACGGGGCCCATCCAGAGCCGCAAGCCCGCGCCGACGATGAAGAAGATCACCGCCGCCACCAGGCCGACCGCGATCAATCCGGCATGCCGGGCGCGGAATCGCTTCAGATCGGCCAGCTTCAAGGGGTGGGTACTCCGTCCCGTGACCATAGGTGAAAACCGGCCGGTTGGGGCCAAACCGATGCCCCGCCACGCCCCCCGTTCGCCCGCGAATCGGGGGTGGCCGCCTAACCCCTATTGTTAAAAATAGGTAAACGCCGCAAAGTGATAACCCCCGTCTTCCACCCATGAAGGGCTGTCATGGATCTGAAGCCAGGCGACAAGGCGCCCGCGTTCAAATTGGCTACCGATTCAGGCGGCACTGTGACCTCCGCTAGCCTGAAGGGGCATCCTTACGTCCTCTACTTCTATCCCAAGGACGACACGACGGGCTGCACCAAAGAAGCCATCGACTTCTCTTCCGCCAAGAGAAAATTCGACGCACTTGGAGTTCCGGTTATCGGAGTGTCGAAGGATTCGACACAATCGCACGACAAATTCAAAACCAAACATAAACTGAAGATTACATTGGGTTCCGATCCGGAAACGGAACTCGCGCACGCTTATGGCGTGTGGGTGCAAAAGAGCTTGTACGGCAGAAAGTATATGGGTATGGACCGAGCCACCTTTCTCGTCGACGCCAAAGGCGTCATCCGGGAGATTTGGCGGAAGGTCAAAGTCCCGGGACATGTGGAGGCCGTGCTCGCCGCGGCCAAGGCATTGTAAAGGCCGAATTCTTCATCGGTCGCGAATCCCCTGGTTCGTAACAAGGGGCCAAGAAGGAAAAGAACGTAAGCGTAATGCCGGATTTAGGGGCGGGTACGGATCGTGCCCAAAAGAACGAGACGGCGCGTAACGGCCAGACCGTTCAACATGGGAATCTCGCAAGCGTGCATCCGTTCGCCGAACGGGTGTGGCACTGGCTGCACGCGGTTTTCCCCGAACGACAGATCTACATCCGCAGCGACGGACGCGTTCAGTTTTTCACTTTCAGTTCCTCGTTGCAGGCGACGCTTGCAGGACTTGTTCTGATTTTCCTGGGCTGGGTCGCATTCGCCAGCGTCAACGTGATCTTCAAGGATCACATCATCGCCGCGAAGGACCGCCGCTATCAGACGATGCAGGCGCAATATGAAAACCGCGTCGCCGACCTGCAGCTTTCCTATGACGAATTGAACGGCGCGCTCGTCGCCGCAGGCGACCGTTTCAAGGCGACGGCGGACGAACTCGAAGCCAAGCAGAACTCGCTCGCGCGGCTGATCGGGCAGAAGAAAGCGATCGACAACGCGCTTTCGGGACTTCGTCACGCGGCGGCACCTGCGCCCAAGCGTTCCGGCTCGAACACATCGAGCGACAGCATCGACGGCTTCGTGTTTCCCGCGCCGCAAACCGGGACGGGCTCCGAGCTTTCCGTATTGCCGCAACCGGCCGCGCCGCAGCCGCGTACCGCGAAGCCGAGCCATGCCGGGTTCGGCGATATGGCGGCGGCAATCTATGACCGCGTGACGTCGTTGTTCTCGCCGAAGAAGCGCGCGCTCTCCGCCAAGATCGCCAATCATCCCGCGCTGCGCGCACTGGAAGAGCAGACCGCGCGCCTGCAGAAGCTGAGCAAGCAGGAAGACGAGTTGATCGTCACGGCGGATGCGGCCATCACCGAACGCACCAAGAGCGTCGAACGCGTGATGCGCCTTGCGGGCGTCAATCCGCAGACCATGCAGAAGCGCGCCGCGCGCGCGAACGGCGCGGATGTCGGCGGCCCTCTTCTGCCGATCTCCGAAATGCCGCTGGACGGAATCCGCGACGCGGCCTTCCGGCATGACTTCTTCGATGCGAGTGCGGCGCTGACGCAACTCAAATCGCTGTTTGCGGCAATGGTGCATATTCCGCTCGCAGGCCCGATCGCGGGACCGGGCGTGGAATTGACCAGCGATTTCGGCGCGCGCGTCGATCCGTTCACGGGACGCGCCGCCTTTCACGCCGGACTGGATTTCGGCGGCCCGTGGGGCGCGAAAGTTCGTGCCACGGCACCCGGCACGGTTGTGCATGCGGGACCGGACGGCGCTTACGGCAATATGGTGGAAATCGACCATGGCATGGGCGTGAGAACGCGCTATGGTCACCTTTCCGCCGTGCTCGTGCGCCGCGGCGCACATATCGGACGGGGCGATGCGGTGGGCCGGCTCGGCTCCACCGGACGCAGCACGGGACCGCACGTGCATTACGAAGTATGGTTGGATAACCGCGTAAGGGATCCCGCCAAGTTCTTGGAGGCTGGCCGTCATGTTCTCGAGTAAGAAGGAAGAAACCCCAATGGCAACGATCACACCGACATCGCCCGCGCCTGTTTCTTCAGCCGCGGCGCAACCCAAAAAACCGGCGGGGCGCAACGGCGCGCCCTCGATCATCAGTTCGGATCTGTCCGTCACCGGCACGCTTGCGTCCGCCGGCGACATGCAGATCGACGGCTCCATCGACGGCGATGTGCGCTGCGCCAATCTCGTGGTCGGCGAAAGCGCCACCGTGAAGGGCGAGATCGTGGCCGAGGAAGTGGTCGTGCGCGGCCGCGTGGAAGGTTCCATCCGCGCCCGCAAGGTTCAGCTTTGCGCCACCTGCAAGGTCGAAGGCAACATCCTGCACGAGACCTTCGCGGTCGAAAGCGGCGCGCTGTTCGAAGGCAATTGCCGCCATTCGGATAACCCGCTCAGCGACGAAGCCGCACCCAAGCTGGCCTCGTTCCAGCGCAAGCCTTCCGGCATTCCGGCGGATGTGGCTGCCAAGATCGAAGAACGCGCCTCCGCCGCGTATCCTTCGGCCAACTAGTTCTCTTTAGGCGACGCACTTACCTCCCCCTCGCGGGGAGGTCGGCTGCGCGACGCGCAGACGGGTGGGGCCGTGCAGCAATCTCAATGCTGTAGAATAGCCGCGCGCGTCGAGACCTTTCCTCCGCGCTCCGTCTTCGTTGCGCGTCCCCCCACCCGCCACCGCTGTCGCGGTGTCGACCGCCCCGCGTAGGGGGCGGTAAGTCATGGGCGATGTTCGGGATTTAAGCTCTCGTTTTTGTGTGCCTCGGATGCACTCCCGGTTGCGCCCGGCCGTCACCATATATGCCTCACATCCCCATACTCGCCTGCCTTCGTGCGGGGCAATGCTTGCCCCTGCGGGCGCGGGGTTGGATGATGACCCTATCAGGAGACGAAAATGGCCGAATATCGCAAAACCCCCGAAGCCGTCGCCGCGCTGACGCCGGAGCAGTACAGGGTGACCCAGCAATCCGGCACCGAACGGCCTGGCACGGGAGAACTTCTCTACAACAAGAAGCCCGGCATCTATGTGGACGTCGTTTCGGGCGAGCCGTTGTTCGCGTCGTCGGACAAGTTCGAGTCCGGTTGCGGCTGGCCGAGCTTCACCAAGCCGATCGAGCCCGCGAACATCAATTCGCTGCGCGACAACAGCCACGGGATGGTGCGCATCGAGGTGCGCTCCAAGCACGGCGACAGCCATCTAGGGCATGTGTTCGAAGACGGTCCGCCCGATCGCGGCGGGCTTCGCTATTGCATCAACTCCGCCTCGCTCAGATTCATTCCGCGCGAGGAAATGGAAGCCAAGGGTTACGGAGCCTATCTCGACCAAGTGGAGGACATCTGATGGCCACGGAACGCGCAGTACTGGCAGGCGGCTGCTTCTGGGGGATGCAGGATCTCATCCGCCGCTTCCCCGGCGTGATCTCGACGCGCGTCGGTTACACCGGCGGCGAAGTGCCGAACGCGACCTATCGCAACCACGGACGTCACGCCGAAGCCATCGAGATCGTGTTCGATCCGGCGAAGACGAGTTTCCGCACGCTGCTGGAATTCTTCTTCCAGATCCACGATCCCACGACGATGAACCGTCAGGGCAACGACATCGGCACAAGCTATCGTTCCGCCATCTTCTACACGAGCGACGAGCAGCGGAAGGTTGCCGAAGACACGATTGCGGACGTCAACGCATCAGGCCTGTGGCCCGGCAAGGTGGTGACCGAAGTGACGCCGGCAAGCGACTTCTGGGAAGCCGAACCGGAACACCAGGATTATCTGGAGCGCATCCCGAACGGCTACACCTGCCATTTCGTGCGCCCGGGATGGAAACTGCCGCGCAGATCGGACGCGGCGTAAAACAGCTACAGAGCGCGCTCAAGCCAAAAGGGCGGCCTCGAAAGAGGTCGCCCTTTGCCTTTCACGATACCTTTAGCTTCCGACCGGGACGTAGGCTTGAGAGCTGTACGTCATGTCGAAGGTTCGAAGGAACGGGATGGAGTAGGTCTGCACGTAACTGGCCTGGATGTGGCCGGTCTGGATGCTGTTGACCGTCTCCTTGGTGTAAGTGACCGTTGCGCTCGACAGGCCGAATTTGGACAAGCGGTCGTTGATCGCAGCGGAG
>DASZYI010000077.1:0-10112 GCA_035545475.1 Rhizomicrobium sp. | reverse complement strand
GTCCAGGCTTCCGCATCGTTCGGATGGCTGGAAACAACCTCCTTCAGATCGGCAATCGCCTTGTCGTTCTTTTCGAGGCGGGCTTCATCGACGGCGGCTTGCACCATCGCCACACGGCGATAGGGCGAGGACTTCGCGATGCCATGGTAGATGTCGATGGCCTCGGCGAACTTCTCCATCGCTTCCAGACGGTCGGCGAGGAGAATGTCGGCCAGATCGAATTGCGGACGCAGATAGCGCGCGAAACGCAGATAAAGGACCGACACGTCGGCACTGGAATCGTCCGTCAGCGAAGCTGCGATGCTGAACATCGCTTCCGCAGCGCCGTCCTGCGGAGAGCGCACGAGCGCGTCCGGCTTGTCGCCGGATTCCATCCGTTTCTGCGCGGCATCGACGATCGGTTGCAGCGCCGTGTCGGATGCGAGCTTGGCGTAAAAATCCGTTGCTTCCTGCTTGCGGCCCTGCCGCTCCAGGAAGCGGCCATAGGCTTCCACGATGCGCGGTCCGTTGCCGGTGGCTTTCAGCGCTTCGCGATAAGCCAGATCCGCATCGGCGGTGCGTCCGCCAAGGTCGAGCACCAGTGCGCGATGGAAGGCGACCAGGGAATCCGTACCGCCCTGCGCCTTGAGCGCTTGCAGATCGGCCAGCGCCGTATCGGTTTGGCCCTGCCCGACAGCAGCCCAGGTGTTGAGCAGCTCGATAGTCAGTGCCGCGAAGGGGCCTTGAGCCGATTTGGAAAGTTGATCGCGAACGCCGGCATAATCGCCCTTCTTCATGGCCTGCACTGCGAGCGTGGTGCGCGCGGCGCGGTTGTCCGGCTCGCTGGCCACAAGCTGCGTTGCGAGCTTCGGAGCCCGCACCATGTCGCCCGCGGAAACGGAATAGAGGAAGGCACGCGCCAGAAGATCGGGATTGGTCGGATCGGCATCGAGACTCGCGCGATAGAATTTCGCGGCGTTCTCCATGTCGTGCTGACTCGCGGCCAGCCGCGCGTTCAGATAGTTGCCGTAGCTTTCATCCAGCGCCGAGTTGACGCGAATGGGCGGCGCGCCTGTGGGGTCGTTGGTCTGGAGTGCGCCGCCGGAATTCAGCGATGCATTGGAAGACGACGTTGCGTCCTTCGCGGCCGGCTGCGAGGACGACCCCATGTCGATGCCGAGGGTGGAGCAGGCCGAAAGCGAGATCGCCGCGGCCGATACAAACAGGAACTGGCGAAGTCGCAAATCCGTCTCCTCACATATTGGCGTAGTTTGGACCGCCACCGCCCTCCGGCGTCACCCAGTTGATGTTCTGCGCCGGGTCTTTGATATCGCAGGTTTTGCAATGGACGCAGTTCTGCGCGTTGATCTGGAACCTTGGACCCGACGCTTCGCGCACCACTTCGTAAACGCCCGCCGGGCAGTAACGCTGCGCCGGCTCATCATATTCGGGCAGGTTCACACGGATGGGAATGGATGGATCCTTCAAAACCAGGTGAACGGGCTGATCTTCTTCGTGGTTAGTATTCGACAGGAAAACCGACGAAAGTTTGTCGAAACTGATAACCCCGTCAGGTTTCGGATAGGCGATGGGCTTGAACTGCGACGCCGGCTTCAGCGTCTGATAGTCCGCCTTGCCGTGCTTCAGCGTACCGAGCGGCGAGAAGCCGAAGAGCTGGTTGATCCACATGTCCACGCCGCCGACCAAAACGCCCAGGACCGTTCCGAGCTTGGACCATAGCGGCTTCACGTTACGGACTCGTTTTAAATCTCTGTAAACATGCGAGTGCTGGTAGGCGACTTCGTAGGCATCCAGGTAGTCGCCCGAACGTCCCAACGCCACCGCGTCGAAGGCGGCGTCCGCCGCCATGATGCCGGTGGCGATTGCGTTGTGGCTGCCTTTGATGCGCGGCACGTTCACGAAACCCGCCGAGCAGCCGATCAAAGCGCCACCGGGGAAGACCAATTTCGGCACCGATTGGAAGCCGCCTTCGGTGATGGCGCGCGCGCCGTAGGCGATGCGCTTGCCGCCTTCAAGATACTGCTTCACGCGCGGATGATGTTTCACACGCTGGAATTCGTCGAAGGGTGAGATGAACGGATTGGAATAGTTCAGGTGAACGACAAAACCGATGGAGCAGAAATTCTCGCCCCAGTGATACATGAAAAGACCGCCACCGGTGGAATTGTCGAGCGGCCAGCCCATGGTGTGCATCACGAGACCGGGCTTGTGCTTGTCCTTCGGCAATTCCCAGAGTTCTTTGAGACCGATGCCGAACTTTTGCGGATCTCGGCCTTCGTGCAGCTTGTAATGCGCGCCCAATCGCTTCGACAGCGAACCCCGCGCGCCTTCGGCGAACAGCGTGTATTTGCCGAGCAGATTCATGCCGGGCGTGAAATCGGACTTGTGGTGGCCATCCTTCGCGACGCCCAGATCGCCCGTGGTGACACCCTTCACTTCGCCGTTTTCGCCGAACACAATGTCAGCAGCCGGGAAGCCCGGATAGATTTCGACGCCCAGCCCCTCGGCCTGTTGCGCCATCCATTTGGTAAGGTTGCTAAGGCTGGCGATATAGTTCCCGTGATTGCTCATCAGCGGCGGGAACATGATGTTCGGGAAACGGATCGAACCCGCCGGGCCGAGGAACCAGAACTGATCGCTGGTGACGGGCGTGTCGAGCGGTGCGCCCAATTCCTTCCAGTTGGGGAATAGTTCGGAAATACCGATCGGATCGATCACTGCACCTGACAGGATATGGGCGCCGACTTCCGAGCCCTTCTCCAGAACGCAGACGCTGATCTCGTGGCCTTTCTTGGCCGCCTGCTGCTTCAACCGAATCGCCGCGGCAAGTCCTGCCGGACCGGCCCCCACGATCACTACGTCATATTCCATGCTTTCGCGTTCGACCGCGTCCGCCATCACTCGCTCCGATGCCATCCCCGAGAGGGCCTTATGCGGGCAGCTAACAAGGGCGTCAATTGGATATGGTCGCACATTGTCCGGCTCTGCCCTATGATTTCTGCCATGTTCCCTGCCGAAAGCTCCAACCCTCTGGCCGATCTCGCATGGCTCGTCGAAGCCGGGGCGGACGAAGCCGTGCTGGACGAGCCTGTGAACCGGTTTGTGCAGCGACCGTCCCCTCCCCAGACTGCAAGCAAACCGGCTGCCGTGGCCAAGGCGATTCCGGTCGCCTCGCCGCCCCATGCCGGCGAGCGGCGCGCCTTTCCGCATGAGAACAAAGCGGCGCCCACAGGCGCCTATACCGACCAGATTGGTGCCGCACTGGATATCGCCGCCAAGTGCAACACGCTCGACGAACTGCGCGCGGCTTTGGAAGCGTTCGACGGCGGGGCGCTGAAGAAAAATTCCACTCATACCGTGTTCGCGGACGGCAACCGCAATGCGCGCATCATGCTGATCGGCGAAGCGCCGGGACGCGACGAAGATCGCGCGGGTCTGCCGTTTGTGGGGCGTGCGGGCAAGTTGCTCGACAAGATGGTCGCGCCCATCGGGCTCAACCGGGCGGAGAATTTTTACATCACCAATGTCCTGCCGTGGCAGCCGCCGGGTAATCGCGACTTCGGACTGGAAGAAGCAGCGATGTGTTTGCCCTTCCTGCGGCGGCACATCGAACTGAAAGCGCCGGATGTTCTGCTTTTGCTCGGCCGGATCGCGGTGAAGAATGTGCTCGGCAAGACGGAAGGCATCATGTCGTTGCGCGGCAAGTGGTTCGAATATTATGCGGGCGGGCGCATGATCCCGGCATTGTGCACGTTGCACCCCGCCTATCTGTTGCGCCGCCCCGTGGACAAGAAACTCGCCTGGCGCGACATGCAATCGTTCGAAGCGAAGGCAAAGGAATTGGGTATTCTCGCTTGAGCCGCATCGATCAAAGCATTCCCTTCGTTCCTGTGCGCATTGCGGTGCTCACGGTTTCCGATACGCGCGATGCATCCAACGATACGTCCGGCGATACGCTCGCCAAACGGATTGAGGATGCGGGACACGTTCTCGCAGCCCGCGCATTGTTGAAAGACGATGCCGCGCAAATTCGCGCGCAAATTCAGAAATGGATCGACGACCCCGAAATCGATGTGGTCATCACCACCGGCGGCACCGGGCTCACGGGGCGCGACGTCACCGTTGAAGCGATGAAGCCCCTGTTCGAGAAAGAGATCGACGGATTTTCCGTCGTCTTTCACCAGATTTCCTACGGGAAGATCGGCACTTCCACCTTACAATCGCGTGCCTGCGCGGGCGTGGCCAATGGAACCTATCTCTTCGCCCTGCCCGGCTCGACCGGCGCGGTAAAGGACGGCTGGGATGGCATCCTTAAATACCAACTCGATATCCGTCACCGGCCCTGCAATTTTGTGGAAATCATGCCCCGGCTGGGAGAGCACAAGCGCCAAAAGGCATGATACGCTTTTCGAAACGGAGGTAGCCCATGACCGTTTCGCTGATAGTCGGCACCAAGAAAGGTGCCGCGATCCTCACGTCGGACAAAGACCGCAGAACCTGGAAAGCCGATTTCGCATTGAAAGGCTGGCCCGTCACTGCATCTGCTCGCGACGATGGCGGGCGCTATTACGCGGCCGTTGCGAACGATGTATTCGGTCCGGCTGTTTTCATCAGCGACGATCTGAAGGAATGGAAGCAGCTTGAATCCGCGCCGCGCTTCAATCCCGGCGATAAGGGCAACGAACAACATATCCGCATTGCGGGCGCTGCCGATTTCATGGGGCGGTACAAGGATGGGCCGCGTCTGGTCGATCAGATTTGGACGCTTCATGCCGCGCATGGCGCGATTTATGCGGGCACATCGGAAGCGGGATTGTTCGTCACGCGGGATCGCGGGAAAAGCTGGGAACCTGTTTCGGGTTTCAACGATCATCCCAACCGCGACAAATGGGAGCCGGGCTTTGGGGGACTTTGCGCGCATACGATCCTGAGCGACCCGAAAAATCCGAACCGCATGTGGGTGGGCGTTTCGTCGTCGGGTTTCTTCCGTACCGATGACGGGGGCAAGACGTGGAATGAAAAGAGCAAAGGCGTGAATACGGACCTCGGTATCTGCGTGCATCACGTCACGCACGATCCGACTGAACCGAATGTGCTGTTCCGGCAGGATCATCGCGGCGTCTATCGCAGCGACGATGCGGGCGACACATGGGTTGTGACCGAACAGGGTTTGCCTTGCGGCGAATTGAGCGATGGCCACAGATGTTCGTTTGGCTTCGCCATAGCGATGGATCGCAAGAGCCGCAGCGTGTTCATTGCGCCGCTCGAAGGCGATAATTTCCGCATGCCTCACAACGGCGAACTGGCGATCTACAAAAGCAACGACAAAGGCGCGAATTGGCAGCCGCGCAAAACGGGCCTGCCCTCGAATTGCTATTCGGGCGTATTGCGCGGCGCGATGACGACCGATCAACTCGATCCGGGCGGCGTCTATTTCGGCACGAGTTCGGGTTCGGTCTACGCAAGCAGCGATGTGGGCGAAAGCTGGAGCGAAGTGGCGAGCGAGCTTCCCCGCATTATGAGCGTCGAGGCTTACGCGACGTGATCCGCGTTCAGGTTCCGCCTGTGCTGCGCTCCGTCACCGGCGGCGCGCGCACGCTCGAGGCGGAAGGTACGACGGTGCGCGAGGTCTTCGAGGATATCGCAAAGAGGCATCCCGCCCTCGCCCTCCACCTGTTCGACGAGCGGAGCGGTATCCGCCGGAACATCATCTGCGTTCACCGGGACAGCGTTGTCCGGGCCGGCGATATGGACAGCCGGAAAGTGGATCAGGGCGAAGAACTCATTCTGGCCAATGCCTTCGCCGGGGGCTGAGTCGACTCACATTTGTTCTTGATTTGTTCTAGTCTGTCGCTATGCTCCCTCCATGACGACGGTTCTGGACATCACCGCCGATCCGCGGCGGCTTCATGGACGGGGGGCGGTTTCGAATGCCTCCAGCCGGTACGACCGCGAAAAGCGGGTGCTGTTCGATGACGGCTGGGGCGAGGAAGAAGAACTTCCGGCGCTCAAGACGCAACTGATCCGCGATACAACGCGCACGATCATCGCGCGCAACACCTCGCCGGATATTTCGTTCGACCGTTCGATCAATCCTTATCGGGGCTGCGAGCATGGCTGCATCTATTGTTTCGCACGGCCGACACACGCCTATCTGGGGTTCTCGCCGGGCACGGATTTCGAAACGCAGATTTTGGTGAAGCCCAACGCGGCGGAATTGCTGGCGAAGGAATTGTCGGCGAAATCCTATTCGCCGCGCACCATCGCGATGGGGACCAACACCGATCCTTATCAGCCGACGGAAAAGAAGCTGCGCATCACGCGATCCATTCTGGAGGTGCTGCGCGATTTCAATCATCCGGTCGGCATCGTCACGAAGAACGCCCTCATCACACGCGACATCGACATTCTGGGACCAATGGCCGAACAGGGATTGGCAAAGGTGGCCATTTCAGTGACGACATTGGATCGTAAACTCGCACGCGTGATGGAGCCGCGCGCGTCCACTCCGCCGCGGCGGTTGCAAGCGATCAAGACATTGCGGGAGGCCGGTATTCCAACCGGCATCATGTTTGCGCCTGTCATTCCGGCGCTGAACGACGATGAACTGGAAAGCGTACTGGAAGCAGGCCGGGATATGGGCGCGCTGAGCGCAGGTTATGTGTTGCTGCGGCTGCCGCTCGAAATCAAAGATCTGTTCCGAGAATGGCTTGAGGCAAATGAACCAGGCCGTGCCAAGCATGTGATGAGCCTGATCCGCCAGATGCGCGGGGGCAAGGATTACGATCCCGAATGGGGAAAGCGCATGACGGGCGCGGGGCCTTATGCGGATTTGATCGGGCGGCGGTTCCAGATTGCGGTGAAGCGGTTCGGCCTCAATCAGGTTCATTCGCCGCTGACGATCAACAAGTTTAAGCGGCCGTCTCATCTTGGCGAACAACTGGCGCTTCTCTAACAATGAGGAATGCCGCACTACATCTACGAGTCGCGTCTTTTGAAGACGATGGCCGGCCCCATCGCCGGCGTCGATGAGGCGGGCCGTGGACCGTTGGCCGGGCCGGTGGTTGCGGGTGCAGTGATTTTCGAGCGTGGCCGCATTCCCAAAGGCATCGACGATTCCAAGCAGATGACGCCGGACGCGCGCGAGGAGCTTTACGTTCGTATCGTGGAGTCTGCCGTCGCCTGGGGCGTGGGCGAAGCGAGCGTCGATGAAATAGATTTGCTCAATATCCGCCAGGCGACGCATCTGGCCATGGCGCGCGCGGTTCGTGCGATGGCGGTGGCACCGATGTTTGCGCTGGTGGACGGAAACGATGCGCCCGCCCTTTCCTGCCCCTGCGATACGCTGGTCGATGGCGATGCCCGCTCCGTTTCCATTGCGGCGGCCTCGGTCCTCGCCAAGGTTACACGCGACCGCATGATGCGCGCGCTGCACGATGAACACCCCGGCTATGGCTGGATCACCAATATGGGCTACTCGACCGAAGAACACCTGCGCGGGCTCGAAAAGCACGGGGCCTGCGTCCACCACCGGCGCAGTTTCGCACCCGTCCGGCGCATCCTTTTCCCCGAGTTGGCCGAGGAAATGCCTGTGGAAACCTTGTGAGTCATTGAGTCGCTCACAAGCCCTAGTATGTGGGCGATGTGAGGACTCAAGCCCAAGTCATTGATTCCAAAGACTCTTGACGCGCGAATCAGCTTGAATCACGATTCTGCCTGTGTGTGGATAAAACGGGCGGGCGGCGTATGGCGCGGGGGCTTACGGAATCCCTCGATCGGGTGATCGAGGGCGATTGCATCGAGGTTATGAAATCTCTTCCGGCCGGTTGTGCCGATCTCGTCTTCGCCGATCCGCCTTACAATCTTCAGCTTCAGGGCGACCTGCACCGGCCCGATAATTCCAAGGTCGATGCCGTCGACGATCATTGGGATCAGTTCGCGAGCTTCAGCGATTACGACAAGTTCACACGCGAATGGCTGTCTGCCGCGCGGCGTCTTCTGAAAGACGATGGCGCTCTCTGGGTGATCGGCTCCTATCACAACATTTTCCGCGTTGGAGCGATTTTGCAGGATCTGGGCTTCTGGATATTGAACGACGTGGTGTGGCGCAAATCCAATCCGATGCCGAATTTCCGCGGTAAGCGCTTCACCAATGCGCACGAGACGATGATCTGGGCGGGCAAGAGCCAAGACAGCAAATACACCTTCAACTACGAAGCCATGAAGGCTTTGAACGATGAACTTCAAATGCGTTCGGACTGGACGCTTCCGATCTGCTCCGGCGGCGAGCGGTTGAAGGACGCAAATGGCCAGAAGGCGCATTCCACGCAGAAGCCGGAAAGCCTGCTCCATCGCGTGATCGTTTCGTCCACGCAGCCGGGAGACGTGATTGTCGATCCTTTCTTCGGGTCGGGCACGACAGGCGCGGTGGCGCGCCGTCTCGGCCGCAAATTCATTGGCATCGAGCGCGACAAGAAATATGCAAGCATTGCACGCGAGCGTATCGCAGGCGTCAAACGTGCACCGAACGACGCAATAGAAGTCACAAAATCAAAACGCGCGGAGCCGCGAATCCCATTTGGGTGGGTTGTCGAACGTGGTTTGCTGGAACCGGGCACAGTGCTCGTCAGCCCCAGCAAACGCCACAAGGCCAAGGTACGCGCGGATGGAACGCTGGTCTGCGATAGCGCCAGCGGCTCCATCCATCGCATCGGTGCGCATGTCCAGGGGTTGGATGCCTGCAATGGCTGGACGTTCTGGCACTATGAGCACAAGGGATCGCTCGTTGCGATCGATGTGCTGCGTCAGCGTTTGCGGGCGGATTTGGCCTGACGGAACAGCGGCCCGCCATCATCCAGTGCATGAATGACGATCTTGCGCATGACGGTGGGAAGCGCTGCTTCGCTTAAATCATTTGCTGCATGCCAAATGCCATCTGCCTTGGGCCGCTTCGTGACGTCCGCCCTATAAACTTCAATCTCAAGTTCGAAATGCGTGAAGCCGTGACGGACGATACCTGACAGCTTCCGCCATTCTGCCACGAACGGCGCTTGCAGCATTGCTCCTTTCGCAGACGGAAATTTCTCCGTCCACGGCCCTAGCGGCGGCTGGCGCATTCCGCCGAGCAATCCTTTTTCCGGGCGCTTCATCAGCAGAACTGCACCTGTCTTGTCGCGGGCAACGAAGGCTGCGCCACGCTTCAAGGGACGTTCCGGCTTTTCGCTGCGAACCGGCAGGATTTCCTGAATGCCGAGCTTGCGTGCTTCGCAGTCCTCGAACCAGGGGCAATTTGTGCAGGCGGGCCGTTTCGGCGTGCAGATCGCAGACCCCAAATCCATCAAGGATTGCGCAAAATCGCCTGCGCGTTCGTCTGGCAGTATCGACTCCGTCAGCGCGCGCAATTTCGGTTTGGCTTCGCGCAATGGTTCGCGCACCGCGAAATAGCGCGCGATGACGCGTTCAGCGTTGGCATCGACGGCGGCGGCTTTCACGTCGAAGGCAATCGCAGCGATGGCACCAGCCGTGTAAGGACCGATACCGGGAATTTTTCGCAATTCTTCGATAGTGCGCGGAAACTTTCCGCCTAACTCATTCGCCACCATTTTCGCTGCGGCGTGCAGGTTGCGGGCGCGCGCGTAATAGCCCAGCCCCGCCCATGCCGCGAGCACGTCGTCCAATGGTGCGGCCGCGAGCGCCTGCACGCTCGGCCAGCGCGCGAGGAATTTGCGGTAGTAGTTGCCGACGGCTTGCACCGTCGTCTGCTGCAGCATGATCTCGGATAGCCAGACGCCGTAAGGATCAGGTTTGCGTCCCTTGGGCGCACGCCATGGCAGGGTGCGCCTGTGGATATCGTACCAGGCCAACATCCGCTCGGCGGGCGCTTTCGGCTTTTGCTTTGATGCGGGGCGCGTGGGCATAATAAGCGGACAATGCCCGACCGCCGCGAAGACAAAAAGCCAGCCGAAATGCCGCGCCGCAATTGGGCGGAGGCGGTCGGCCGCGATGCGTCCTCGAACGCGTACCTTGCTTTCGCACGCGCGGGCTTTCGCGATCCCACTTTGATCCTGCGCTGGGAAGAAATCGCGGGGCCGGAAGTCGCCCGCCTCGCTCGG
>DASZYI010000076.1:0-30704 GCA_035545475.1 Rhizomicrobium sp. | reverse complement strand
CGCGGCGCGCGCGATCCGCGACCGGCTGAAGCTGTTCGACGATCCGTTGAAGCCTTCGCCGGGCGAGGCACGCGGCGCGTGCGACGATCTCATTCACGGTATCGCGGCAACATCGCAACTGAGCGAGATGCTGGCGCATCTGCTTGTTGCCGAACCGCCGTTCCTCGCGCGCGACGGTGGATTCATTGTTGCGGGCGCGCATGCGCCTCTGGATGACGTGCGCGCGTTGCGCGATGAAAGCAGGCGGGTGGTGGCGGGACTGGAAGCGCGCTATCGGCAGGAAAGCGGCGTTGCGCAGCTTCGTATCAAGCACAATGGGGTGCTGGGCTATTTCATCGAGGTGACGCCGCAACATGCCGACAAACTGATGGCGTCGCGCGACCTCTTTCGCCATCGTCAGACCATCGGTAGTGCGGTGCGGTTTACCACCGATGAATTGGCGACATTGGCAAGCCGCATTGCGCAAGCCGCCGAACAATCGCTCGCCATTGAGCGCGAGCTGTTCGATCAGATGGTGACGGCGGCTATCGATGTGGCCGCATCGCTATCGCGGGTTGCCGATGCGCTGGCGCGGCTTGATGTGGCAACGGCGCTTGCCGAACTGGCGGTGAAGCAGCGCCATGTACGCCCCGTGGTCGATGCAAGCCTCACGTTCCGCATTGCGCGCGGGCGTCATCCGGTTGTCGAAGCCGCACTTGCCGCCGCCCATGCCAATCCCTTTGTCGCCAATGCCTGCGACCTGTCGCCGGACGGCGCAGGCCGTTTGTGGCTTGTTACCGGCCCGAACATGGCCGGTAAATCGACCTTCCTACGGCAAAACGCGTTGATCGCCATTCTGGCGCAGATGGGCGCCTTCGTGCCTGCCGAAAGCGCGCATATCGGAATCGTAGATCGCCTGTTCAGTCGCGTGGGTGCGGCGGACGATCTGGCGTCGGGGCGTTCGACCTTCATGGTGGAAATGGTCGAGACGGCGGCAATCCTCAATCAGGCGACAGAGAAAAGTCTCGTCATTCTCGATGAAATCGGGCGCGGTACGGCAACCTTCGATGGTCTCGCGATTGCGTGGGCGGCGGCAGAACATCTGCACGAGACGAACAAATCGCGCGCGCTGTTCGCGACGCATTATCACGAAATGACGGCGCTATCGGAACGGCTGTCGTCGCTTGCCTGCGTGACCATGCGCGTGAGCGAATGGAACGACACCATTGTTTTCCTGCACGAAGTCGCGCCCGGCACGGCGGATCGTTCCTACGGCATCCATGTTGCAAAACTTGCGGGATTGCCGGCCGCGGTGGTGGCGCGGGCCGAGGAGGTGTTGCGCGCGCTCGAAGAAGGCCGCGAAGGCCACAAACCGCTGGCACGGATCGATGACCTGCCCTTGTTCGCCGCGCAGCCTGCGCCGCAGCCGGTTGCCAAGACAAGCGCGGTCGAAGAGGCGTTGAAGGCGGTCGAGCCGGACGGGCTGACGCCCAAACAGGCGCTTGAAGTGCTTTACGATCTCAAGGCCAAGATGCAGCATCAAAAGCCATGAGCGATGCCACACCATCTGCCGATCCCAATGCTTCGCAGCGCGGAGCACCGGACCGGCCGCGCAAATTCCTGGTGGTGGTGGACAAGACGCCGGAGTGCCGCGTCGCCATTCGCTTCGCCACACGCCGCGCCCAGCACACCAAGGGACGGGTGACACTTCTTTGCGTGGCAAAACTCGCCGATTTCCAACAGTGGCGGGGCGTCGAGGAGATCATGCGCGACGAGGCCCATGCCGAGGCGGAAAGCCTGATCTTCGCCGCGGCCAAGGAAGTCAACGAATTGTCCGGTATCATACCCGAACTGGTGATCGCCCATGGGCGCACAGCCGAATGCCTGGCCGACCTCGTGAAGAACGACAAGGACATCTCGATCCTGGTGCTGGCAGCGGGCACCTCCAAGGAAGGACCGGGACCGCTGGTTTCGGCCTTTGCCGGCCAGGGAGCGGGGAGCCATCCCATCCCGGTGACCATCGTGCCGGGCGGATTGTCGGACGAATCCATCGATTTGCTGGCCTAATCACCGCTGTCATGGCCTGCGAATGCGGACCATGCCGGTGAGAAAGTCTGGACTTAGGTTCTCTTCCGTACTATATATGTTCTTGCAACTATTGGTTGCAGGAGCACAGTATGGCGTGGCCCCGGCTTGCTTTGGGGAGTGCATTGCTCGGAGCAGGTGTCATTGCTGCGGCGGGAAGCATCGACCCCGGGAGTGGCTTTGCGTCCGCCGGCGTCAGGCTGGCCAAGGCTTCGTTCCAGGGGCCGGTCGATGCCGACGTGGTTCATGTGGTGGACGGCGACACGTTCGAGGCCCGGGCCGCGATCTGGCTGGGGCAATCCATCGAGATTCGGGTGCGGATCGCGGGCGTGGATGCGCCGGAACTCCATGCCCGTTGCGACGAGGAGCGCGTCCGCGCCGTGGCCGCGCGGGACTGGCTGATCCGCCGGATCGAGGGCACGGAGGTGCGCCTTTCCGAGGTGCATTACGACAAATATGGCGGGCGGGTGGATGCCACCGTCCACGACGGGCGCGGCGATGTGGGGGCCGCCCTCATCGCAGCCGGGCTGGCCCGGCCTTATCGCGGCGGCCGCCGCGGCGGCTGGTGCGAGGCTGCGTAAGCCCCGCCATCGCTTTTGCCACCTTGCGCAGACCCGCCCCGAAAGAACATATGACCTTCGAAAGCGAAGGTTCTCATGTGGGATTTCAGCCTGACGGACGCCATGCGCGCGGTGATACGCACCGCGCCGTTCGTTGCATTGCGGCTGGTGGTCTATGTGGGCATTGCGCTGACCTTGATGCTGACCACCGGCTTCGGCGCGGGCGTGGGCATCCTCATTCAGCGGGCGAGCCACGGCCATAACGGCGCATTGTGGGGCGGTATCGCCGGCTTCGTGCTGGTGATGGGTCTTTTGCATCTGGCGCGCGAATACATTCTTTATCTGGTCAAAGCCGGACACATCGCGGTGCTGGTGGAATTGTATGACGGCAATCCCGTGCCGGGCGGCGAAGGACAGATCCGCTATGGTGCGCAATTCGTGCGCGCCCATTTCGCCGAATCCTCGGTGCTCTTCGGCGTCGATCAGCTCATCAAGGCGGTGTTGAACGCGCTGATGAACATGGTCAACCGGTTCGCGTCGTTCCTGCCGATACCGGGAGCGGTGCCGCTGTTGAAGCTGGCCGAAGCGGTGGTGCGCACGTCGCTCACCTATGTCGACGAATTGATCCTGGCCTATCTGGTCCGCACGCGCACGCGCAATCCATGGCAGACGGCGAAAGACGGTCTGATCCTCTACGCGCAGAACTACAGGCACTTCCTCAAGAACGCGCTGTGGCTGTGGTTGTTCTTGTGGGCGATCACGCTTGCCCTCTTTGCGGTGCTGCTTGCGCCGGCCTGGGCGTTTGCGGCAGCGCTTCCGGGACATAATTTCTGGTGGGGCTTTGCTTTCGCCTTTGCGTTGGCATGGGCGCTGAAGGCGGCGCTGCTCGAACCGCTCGCGATTGCGGCGTTGATGCAGGTGTTCTTCCAAACCATCGAAGGCCAGCGGCCCGATCCGCAATGGGAGGACCGTTTGAACACCGCATCGAAGCGCTTCCGCGAGCTTGGCGAAAAAGCCGCCCACTGGATTCCGCGACCGGCCGTTCCGCCATCCGCTTCACCCGATGTGAGGCCGGCATGAGCGGCGGGGTTGTCGTGGCGATTGCCATCTTCGTGGTGGCGCTGATTCTGGCCGCCGGGCTTTACACGCTTTGGGTGGGCGGCGAAGTCTCGCGCACCTGGTCGAACCGCCTGATGCGGATTCGCGTGCTGGCACAATTCATCGCCATTCTCATCATCATGGCGGTTCTCTATATCTCCGGAAAACACTGAGCAGGACAATGAGCAAGACACTTTACGACAAGATCTGGGACGCGCATCTGGTTCACGAGGCGAAGGGGGAATCGCCGGTCATCTATATCGACCGCCATCTCGTGCATGAGGTGACGAGCCCGCAAGCGTTTGAAGGCCTGCGCAACACCGGGCGCAAGGTGCGCCGCCCCGATCTGACGCTTGCCGTTCCCGATCACAACGTGCCGACCAAGGATCGCGCGAAGGGCATTTCCGACCCGGAATCGCGCGAGCAGATCGCAACGCTGGAAAAGAACGCCAAGGATTTCGGCGTGGAATATCTGGCGATGGACGATATCCGCCAGGGCATCGTGCACATTGTCGGCCCCGAACAGGGTTGGACGTTGCCGGGCACCACCATCGTTTGCGGCGACTCGCATACTTCGACGCATGGTGCGTTCGGTTCGCTCGCCTTCGGCATCGGCACTTCGGATGTGGAGCATGTGCTGGCGACACAGACGCTCACCATGCCGAAGTCCAAGAACATGCGCGTGACGGTGAAGGGCAAGCTGCCCGTCGGCGTTACCGCGAAAGACATAGCGCTCGCCATCATCGCCAAGATCGGAACGGCGGGCGGCACGGGTTATGTGATCGAATATGCGGGCGATGCCGTGACCGGGCTTTCGATGGAAGGGCGCATGACCCTTTGCAACATGACCATCGAAGCGGGCGCACGCGCCGGATTGATCGCGCCGGATGAAACGACCTTTGCCTATGTCGCCGGAAAACCGCGTTCGCCGAAAGGGGCCACCTTCGAGGCGGCGGTCAGATATTGGCGCACGTTGAAATCCGACCCGGATGCAAAGTTCGACGTGGAGATCGAACTTGATGCGGCCTCCATCCCGCCGATGGTGACGTGGGGCACAAGTCCCGAACAGGCTTTGCCGGTGACCGATCGCATTCCCGATCCGGCGAAGGTTTCCGACGAAAACCAGCGCGCGGGCATCGAACGCGCCTTGAGCTATATGGACCTGAAGCCAGGCACGCCGTTGAAAGAGGTCAAGATCGACCGCGTGTTCATAGGCTCCTGCACCAATGGGCGCATCGAGGATTTGCGCGCGGCGGCCCAGATCGCGAAAGGCAAGAAAGTCGCCGCCCATGTGGGCGCGATGGTGGTGCCGGGTTCGGGCCTCGTGAAAGCGCAAGCCGAAGAAGAAGGTCTCGACGAGATCTTCACCGCCGCCGGTTTCGAATGGCGCGAACCTGGTTGTTCCATGTGTCTTGCGATGAACGCGGATCGTCTGGAACCCGGCGAGCGCTGCGCTTCGACCTCCAACCGCAACTTCGAGGGACGTCAGGGACGCGGCGGACGCACGCATCTGATGAGCCCGGCGATGGCAGCGGCGGCGGCGATTGCGGGCCATCTGGCCGATGTTCGGGAGTTCCAATAGGCCGGGTTTATGCTTTCTACCTTCTATGGTAGAAATCTACCTTGAGAGGTAGAAATGGGCCTGAACATCAAGAAGCCGGAAACGGAAGCCAATATCCGCAAGCTGGCGGCGCGGACGGGCGAAAGCCTGACCGATGCCATCGATCGGGCAGTCCGCGAAAAGCTGGCCCGGCTGGATGCGGAAACTGTGCCTGAACGTCCGCGCGAGACGGCAGAAGAAATACTCGAAAAATTGCGACCGTTGCGGGAAGCGATCGAAGCGGAAGGGCGCGCGCGGGGGGACACACGATCCCTGCTGGAACTGATGGATGAGCTATACGACGAAAATGGCCTTCCCGTTTGATCGCCATAGACACATCCGCGGTGGTCGCACTCGTCTCCAACGAGCCCGCACGCCACAGATTGGCGCAAACGCTTGCAGCACATGAGGACCGTATCATGTCGCCGATTTCCTTCGTGGAATTGGTGATGGTGCTCTCGCGCCGATTTGCCGATCCCAAAGCGGCGGCGGACAGATTCATTGATGGCCTGCGCATCAATCTTGTCCCGGTGAACGCGGCACAAACCGATTGGGCGGCCTACGCTTTTGCGACCTATGGCAAGGGCCGCAGCCCTGCCCGGCTCAATCTCGGTGACTGCTTTTCTTACGCAGTTGCGAAAGCCCACGATGCGCCATTGCTTTTCGTGGGCAATGATTTTTCCCTGACAGATGTGCGCCGCGGCTGACATTCCTGTCATGGGAACTTTGCGAATCTGAGATCAAATTCACGCCTCTCCTCTGGAATCATCCACAGGCTTGCGTAAACTCCTTCCCTGGCGCGGGGTGACATCAAGGGAGATTTCGGATGGCGCTCGCTATTGAATCCACCAAGGCCGAGGCCGGGCTTCGCCAGATCATGGCGCTTACGGGCCAGAACGATATCGAACAAGTGCTGATGGACGCGTTGGAGGAACGGCTTTCGAGCGCGAAGGCCGAACGCCTGCATGTCGCCGTGCGTGCGACATGGGAAGGACGCCTGCGTTTCAGCGCACCGAAATTCGGCACCAATCTTTAGAAGAAACTAACCGGGTCGATATCGACGGCGGTTCTGACGGCGCTGGGCAACTTCACGCGCGCGAGCCAGGCGCGCAGATAGGCCTGCACATCGACATTGCGTTCGGCCTGCACCAGCAAGCGCTCGCGGGTTTGTCCGCGCAACAGATGATAGAAGGCGGGCGTCGGTCCCCACACTTTTACGCCGCGCGCGTGGGGGGCTTCCTTGGCAAGCTCGCGTCCGGCTTTCTGCACCGCTTCTGCATCGTGACTTGAGAGGATGATCGCGGCCAACCTTCCATAGGGCGGTGCGGCGGCGCGTTCGCGCCACGAAATCTCCTGCGCGAAGAATGCGTCGCGATCGCCGGCGGCGAGCGCCTTCATCACGATGTCGTCGGGATTGCGGGTTTGCAGCAGAACCAATCCCGGCTTTTCGGCGCGGCCGGCGCGGCCTGCCACCTGATGCAAAAGCTGGAACGTGCGCTCGCGGGCGCGCATGTCGCCATCGGCGCTGCCGAGATCGGCGTCGACCACGCCCACCAATGTCAGTTCGGGAAAATGATGGCCCTTGGCCATGATCTGCGTGCCGATAAGCACGTCGATTTCGCGTTTGGCCATGGCGCGAATGGCCGCTTGCGTTTCATTGGGGCCGTGCATCGTGTCGCTCGATGCAATCGCCATACGCGCTTGTGGGAAGACTTGCGCAAACTCTTCCGCCACGCGCTCCACGCCGGGGCCGCAGGCGATGAACGAGTTGGCGGCGCTGCATTGCGGGCAGGCAGGTGGGGTTTGGGTTTCGTAACCGCAATGGTGACACATCAGCCGTTTGCGATAGCGATGCTCCACCAGCCATGCGGAGCAATCGCGGCAAACCATTTTGTGGCCGCACCCGCCGCACAAGGTCAGCGGCGCGTAGCCCCGGCGGTTGAGAAACAGCATCGCCTGTTCGCCCTCGTCCAATGTTTTGGCGATGGCTTCGCGCAACGGTTCGGAGAGCCACGTTCCCGGTTCGGCGCGGGCATGGCGGAGATCGATGAGCCTTGTTTCCGGCAACAGCGCGGCGCCGTGGCGGCGATGCAAGATGAGATGACCGTATTTGCCGCCGATCGCGTTGACATAGGTTTCGATGGAGGGCGTGGCGCTGGAAAGCACGATGGCGCAATTCTCGACGCGGGCGCGCACCACGGCCATGTCGCGGGCGTGATAGATCACGCCGTCTTCCTGTTTGAAGGCTTGTTCGTGTTCTTCGTCGACGACGATGAGGCCCAGTTCCTTGAATGGCAGGAACAGAGAAGACCGCGCGCCCACGATGACTCGGGCTTCGCCATTCATTGCGGCGCGGTAGATGCGCTTGCGCTCTTTCTGCGAAAGATCGGAATGCCATTCCGCTGGCCGCACGCCGAAGCGCGCGGCGAAGCGATCCAGAAATTGAATGGTCAGCGCGATTTCGGGAAGCAGGACGAGCGTTTGCTTGCCCTGCCGCAAGGCTTCGGCAATCGCTTCGAAATAGGTTTCGGTCTTGCCGGAACCCGTCACGCCATCGAGAAGATGGGCCGAAAATTTCTGCGCCGACACCGCGCGGATCAAATTGTCCGCCGCCTTGCGCTGTTCGGAATTTAATTCGGCGGACACAAAGTCCGGTTCCGGCGGATGCAAGGGCGCAAATTCCGGCAATGCGGTTTCGGCGAGCGCGCCACATTCGATCAAGCCGCGCACCACGGCGGGCGAAACCCCGGCTTCTTCGGCAATGGCAGGGATACTGCGCGCCAAGCCATCGCCCACGATTTCCAGCACGCGCTGGCGCGAGGGCGTGAGCCGGTGGGGCGCACCCTCGCCCTTCACATAGGCGATGCGCGGGTTTTCTGGCGAAAAGGCCGATGTCGAACGCAGGGCAAGCGCCAGCACCATGCCAGGCGGCGCAAGCGTGTAGCGCGCCACCCAATCCACGAAATCGCACAGGCTTTCCGGCAGGCGCGGATAGCCTTCGAGCGGTGTGGCTTCTTTCAGCTTGGCGGCATCGACGCCGCCTTCCGCCTCGCCCCAAACGACCCCCAGGGTTTCGCGCCCGCTCAAGGGTGCGGCAACCAGTGTCCCGCGCGGAACGGGACCACAACCGAGCGCGTAGTCATAAGCGCCCTTCAGCGGAAGCGGCAAAAGTACCGCCGCGCGCGGGTTTTCCGCTTCAGCTTCGGGCTTTAGGGCGGGCAGGTTCATGGGCTACAATTTCGCCGGACAAACCGATTGGTCAATGAGGACATGAAACTTTTTCTGGACAGCGCAGACCCCAACGAAATCGCCGAACTTGCCGAAACCGGCCTCGTCGACGGCGTCACCACCAACCCCTCGCTCGCAGCAAAGATGGGGCTCGATATCTTCGAATCGTTGAAGAAGATCTGCGCCGCCGTTCCCGGACCGATCAGCGCCGAGGTGTTGGCAACCGACACCGCCGGGATGATTGCGGAAGGCGAACGCTACGCCAAGATCGCCAAGAACATCACCATTAAAATTCCCATGACCTGGGACGGCATGAAAGCCGTGCGCGCGCTTCGGGACCAGGGATTGATGGTGAATGTCACGCTGTGCTTTTCCGCCGTTCAGGCGATGATGGCGGCGAAAGCGGGTGCCACGTTCATCTCGCCCTTCATCGGACGGTTGGACGACATCGGCGAAGACGGGATGCAGCTCATCCGAGACATTCGCCAGATCTACGACAATTACGGCTTCAAGACCGAAATCCTTGCGGCTTCCATTCGCAGCGTCAGCCATGTGCGGGAATCCGCACTTGCCGGAGCAGATGTGGCGACCTTGCCGCCCAATATTTTCAAACAACTCCTCAACCACCCGCTGACGGACAAAGGTTTGGCGGCATTCCTGGCCGACGCGAAGAAAGCGAATATCCGCATTCGCGAGGAATAGATGGCGCGCGGGGGCGAGGAACTGAAACGCGACTGGCTTTCGATGCTGGCGCATGAACGCCGTGCCAGTCCGAACACGTTGCGCGCCTATGGCGACGATCTTTCGCGGTTCCTCGGCTTTCTGCACATTCATTTGGGCGGCACAATCAACGAGCGCGCGCTCGCCCGCGTGGCGCCCGCCGACATCCGTGCCTTCATCACCGACCGGCGCGCCGACGGTTTGGGGGCACGCGGTGTGCAGCGCGCCTTGGCCGCGATCAGAAGTTTTTATCGCTGGCTCGCGCGCGAGAACATTCTCGACAATCCCGCACCGCGCGCGGTGCGCACGCCGCGGATCAAGCGCGGGCTGCCGCGGCCGTTGAGCGAGAACGATGCGGCGCGCGCGCTGGAGGAAGCGGCCGATCACGATGTGGAGTGGCTGGCGGCGCGCGATGTGGCGCTGCTCACGCTGCTTTATGGCGCGGGCCTGCGCATTTCCGAGGGGTTGAGCCTGAAGCGCGGCGACGCGCCGTTGGGGCGCACGCTTTCGATTCTGGGCAAGGGGCGCAAGGAACGCAGCGTTCCCATTCTACCTGCCGTGTCGCAGGCCATCGCAGATTATGCCGCGAAGATTCCCTTCACCGGTGCGAAGGATGCGCCTCTGTTTGTTTCACGGCGCGGAAAGCCGATGAGCCCGCGCGAGGCGCAGGCCCTGATGCAGAAATTGCGGGGGCGATTGGGCCTCTCCGAAAAGGCCACGCCGCATGCGCTGCGCCATTCCTTTGCCACCCATCTGCTGGCCAATGGCGGCGATTTGAGAAGCGTGCAGGAATTGCTGGGACACGCTTCGCTGTCGACAACGCAGACTTATACGCTGGTCGAAACGAGCAAGCTGATGGACGTCTACAGACGCGCCCATCCTCGTGGGAAGGCGGCTTAAACCGTATCGAGATCGTCGTCCGCATCGCCATGTTGGGTGATGCGTGTGCCGTGCCAGCTTTTGTCGAGCCAGAGTGCAAAGATCGTGGCGCCCAATCCCATCGCCGACATCAGCAGATAGGTGAGGCCGCCGAAATTTGCGTAGAGCGGTCCGCTGGCGAAGGTGGCGGTGCCCATCACCAACCCTGCCGAGCACACCGAATAAAGACTTTGCGCGGTGGCTGTGAGCCGCGGCGGCACGGCTTTGAGGATGAAATACATCGCGCCCAGATGGGCGAGCGCGAAGGTGGCGCCGTGCAGGATTTGCGCGACAATCACCAAAGCCAGCGGCGGATCGAAGGCGAGGATCGTCCAACGCAGCACGCACCCCATGCCGCCCAGCACAAGCAGACGCGTGGCGCCGACGGCGCGAAACACGCGCAATGAAAACGACATCAGCGCGATTTCCGCGAACACGCCGAGCGGCCAGATGATGCCGATGAGCGGGCCGCTGTAACCCAGCCGCGTCCAATGCAGGCCGCCATAGGCATAGTAGAAAGCGTGCGAACCCTGATCGAGGCTGGCGGCGGCGAGGAAGATCAGGAACACGCGCGAGCGGAGAAGTTCGCGGGTTTCGGCAAGCGTGGCGCCGAGACGGGTGGGGAAATCGCCTTTGGGGCGGTCGGCGCGCGGTTTGGGCAGCATCCATACGGCCGCGTAATTCAGCGCCACCGAAATCGTCAGCCATGGCGCCAGCATGGCGAAACCGATTAGGCGTTTGGCGAAGCCGGACAAGATATTGCCTGCCACAAACAGTGACGATGCCCACAGACGCACATGGCCGTAGTCGAACCGGTAACGGTCGGCGAGGCGAACGCTGGCGCTTTCGAGCAAGGGCGTCACTGCTCCGCTTGCGATGTTGGCGCAGATGGCGGCCGCGAAAATCCATTTGGGTGCGGAAACGAAGATGAGCGTGCCATAGCCCGCGATCATCACCGTGCAGAGGAACAGCATCATCCAGCGGCGGTCGTTGCGCGCGTCGGCGATCATGCCGGTGACGGGCGCCACCACCACGCGCAACAGCATCGCGCCCGACAACAATATGCCGATGGAAATCGGATCGAGGCCCTTCCATGCAAGCCAGGCGCCGAAGAACGGCGTGTAGGCGCCGCCGAACAGGCCCGACGCGCCTTGGGCAAGCGACAGACGGAGTGCAATGCCGCGCAAGCGTTGGATTATCCGGGTAGCGTGAGGGTACGGCGCGCGGCCATGGCCTTGAGCACATCCCAGACGGGCCTTGTATCGGCTCCTGTTTCATCGAGATGGGCGTGCAGGCGGATGAGAATTTTGCGCAGATGCTCGTTGGACGCGTTGAGCGATGAGATGCGCAACGATTCCTCGCGGGAAGCTGCCGCCGCTTCGAGATCGCGGCGCAAATCTGCATCCGCGATCTGCGGTGCGAGCAGTTTGAACAGCGCGCGCATGTCGACGTTTTCCGAGGCGCGGATGTCGGCGGCGCGATCATATTCCTGCGCGGACATGAACATCAGCGCGGCCACCACCTGCGCCATACCTTGCCCATATTGCGTGGGGATTTGCGGAGCGTATTCGGCGGCGAGTTTCAGCCCCGAGAACATCAATATCTGATCGGCTTCTGGCTTCATGCGCCCCCCAAACGGTCGGCGAGAATCTTGTTGTGGAAGGCGAGGCAATACCAGCCGGAGAAGGCATTCACCGGGTCTGTGTTGCGGCCGTCGGCATATTCACGCGCAGCCGAAATCCAGATCGCAAGCCCTTTGAGGCTGGCGAAAATTTCCCACCAGGCAAGCGCTGCGGTATCGAGTTTGATGCCGCTTTCCTTTTGCCAGATGGAAAGTGCTTCTTCGCGCGGGATCGTTCCTGCGGGCCGCGAGGGATCGCCATGGCTCCACAGCGGGTCGATGGCCCAGCCGAGGTCTTCGAGCGGATTTCCCAGATGCGCCATTTCCCAATCGAGGATCGCGCGCATGTTGCCGTCTGTGTCGTAGAGGAAATTGCCGGTGCGATAATCGCCATGCACGACGGAAATCTTTGGTGCGGGCGGCGGCGGATTGCGGCGGAGCCACCGCAGGGCCGCGCGCGCAATGGGCTGGGGTTCGCGTTCGTCTTCGTCGATCACTTTTTCCCAGCGGTCGACTTCGTGCAGCCAACATTTTGCCGGATCGCGCTCGCCTTCGAGATCGCCAAGGCCAACCTCGTCCACATCGGCGCGCGCGATGCGGCCGAGATTGGCGAAGAATTGCCGGCCGATCTTTTCGCGCAAGGGGCCATAGGGATCGGGTGACAGAATGGAGCCGACCTGGCAGTTCTCGATTTCTTCCATCACGAAGAACGGGCGGTCGAGGATTTCGCTTCCTTCTTCCAGCGCAATCGGTTCGGGCACGGGAAGGCCGAGCGCATGAAAGGCGCGATAGGCGCGGAATTCGGTGGCGCGTTCGGTTTCGATCAGGCTGGTTGTTTGGTCGCGGCGCAGGATGAGGCCGCGTTCGATCTCGGCGCCGCTTCGATTGTATCGGGCGCGGAAGCGATAGGTTTCGCGGCTGGCGCCGCCCGGAATGCGCGACAGGTTCGCGACTTCCAGATCGGGAATGCCCATCACATTGGAGAGATAGGTTTCCAGCCGTTCGATCAGATTGTCGTCGCTCATGGGGCGGGATCGAGAATATCTTTGAAGCCGGACGGTGCATGCGGGCCGATGACGAGTTGTTCGAGAACGCCCGCGCCCATGCGTTCGCTTCCGTCGGGGCCATGCAGCTTTGCCGTGACGAAGGCCTGCACATGCAGGAAGCGCAGATCGTTCTCGTTGACGGTCGCCAGATCGTAGGTGTCGTAGCCGATGGCGAGCTCGCCCTTATATTGGCCATGACCCCATTCGGGATGGCCGTAGCCGATGCCCGACATGTAGAAGTTGAACCGGGGTGAAAGCTCCACGCGCCATGCGCCGCCTTGCGGATCGCGGGTTTCGATCACTGCGTGTTTGGCGTGGCGCGTGCCGGATTTGAAATCGATCTTCGAACCGCATGACGCCATGTGAACGGCTTGTGCGTCTTCCAGCTCGCCGATCACCGATGCCGTATTCCATGCAGCACCCTCGGCATTGGCGTTGATGTGATAGAGCATGAAGCGGTCGGGGAAATTGAGCGGCGCCCAGATCCAGTAGAATTGCGGCGTGCGCGGCGGGGCCACCATTTGCGGATCGGGAAGGCCGACGGGGCGCACGCCCCAGGACCGATCGCGTGTGCCGAGGAACATGCCCTGGTTGACGTCGATGAGGCGATTGCCGATTTCGATTTCGCCTTCGTAGAGGCCGTTCTGCGTCAGCCGCGTGTAATCGAGAATGGTGCGCGGGCCCTGGCGGAAGGTAAAGCGCGGTTCTTCGACCGGCTTGGCGCGCGCATGGAAGGTGAGATCGGCGCGAATGTTGTGTTCATTGTCGTTGACGCGGATGCGCAGGCGATTGAGCGGCTCCAGCACTTCAATCGAGATCGGGCCGACATGGGTGTCAAGCCGTTCCATGTTCAGCACGCGCGAGGCGCGCAGATTGTGCTGCACGCCATCCACGATCACCGAGAACGCAGCGTCCATCACGTTCAGGTGCGGATAGACGCCGAGCGCCACGGCGAAGAACACCTGGCCGTCGAGCGTGTAGCCGTTGAAGAAGTAGCGGTCGTAGAAATTCCGGTCGGTGCCGGACGTGGCGATGGGTTCCGGCAACTGGTGCACCGGATAGTCGTCGGCTTTGGTGAGCATCGGGCGTTTTTCCGAATATCGTTCGGAAAAGTGTGGCCCGCACGCCTTTTACCCGCAACGGGCGAAGATTCCCGACAAATGAGGCATTTACCCCTTTGAATTCGGAGGTTGCGGGGCGCGGCCGCTTTCCGTATGTATCCGGCCCTCGCGAGGGCCGCCTTAGCTCAGCCGGTAGAGCACATCATTCGTAATGATGGGGTCGCGTGTTCGAGTCACGCAGGCGGCACCAGTCTTAGCGCCGGCAGTTGCGCTTTAATGACTTCCGATTGATCTGTGCCTTTTCCTGAGGCGGCAAACTCGGCCGACGCCCGGAGCGGAAAGCCTGCTGCTTCATCGCTGGACACACGTTATAGTTGTGTCTCAAATAGATGCACCCAAAGATGGTGAATCGTCAGTAAAATCGTTTGATTTCAAATAGATATAGTAGGCATCCTCTTTGCTCTACTTGAGCCTGCCCATTCCGCGCAAAGCGGGAGCGGCACATGGGCGGTTCACCTCCCCACGCCCCATCGGGTGGCCGTTCGTGCAACTGAGGCCGGGCCCAAAAGGTCCGGCCTCTCTTTTCAGCGGGGCAATTCGCCGGTGGCCAGCCAGTGCGCGCAAGCCTCGCCCACTTCCTTCCGTGCCCGGGCTTCATAGGCCAAGGAGTCCTCGGCCGTGAGAAGATCGCGCCAGCGTCCGTTTGTGCCCTTGTTGATGAAGGTCTCGGCGCCGCCTTCCCACAACATGCCGCCGAGCGGTGCGCTCATTGCGGCGTGCGCTTTCATGTACTCGAAGGAACAATGCTCCAGCAGAACCGGCCAGCGGCTCTCTTCGATGTTCACATCGAGGAATTTCGCGATGCGCTTCATTTCGCCCGGAAGGTCTTTCTTGAGATTGGCGAAATGCACGAACATCACATTGGGCAATTCGCGGATCGCCTACCAGCTCCTCACATTCTCCCAGAACGGCCAGAACGGATAACCATCGCGTTCCATCCAGCGCCGGAAATAGGGCACGACATCGAGCGTGCAGCGCTCCATCGGTTCGCCGACCAGACCTGGCGTTTCGTTGAGCATCTGATACCAAGTTTCGTTCGCGTTCTTGTGATGATTGTACATGCTCCACACGACGTCGCGCCCATCGCGGCCGACATAGATGTATTTGGCTTTCGGCGAGAACACGAGGGCATCAACCGGGAGGTGGGTTTTGACGAAGCGGCGATGCGTTTGACCTTCGAAGGCGGCGAGTTTGACTTCCCTGGGCGGCACGCGCAGGTCGAGCCACATGGAGCTTTGCCCGATGGACACATCCTCCGAACCGTTGAAAAGAATTTGCCCGACGATCTGCTGCGTCCAGGTGGTGCCCGATTTGGCATAGGTTGAGATCACAACGTCGTCGTCGCGAAATTTGAAGTCATTCCAGACCGTGGAATCGAAATGGTTGCTTTCCATTTCGCGCAGCTTCTTCGGCCACGCTGTCGCGGCTTGTGACATGGTCCCTCCATCCGTCGTGGGCGGGATATTGTCACGGACCGGCGGCGCTTCAAGGGCGGACGAAGATTTGCCCTTTTTTGCCTTGGACGTGCTAACCGGTGCCCCATGACCAGGCACAAGACCATCCGGCTGAAGCCGAAATCCGGCCGCCGCGCCAAAGCGGGCGCGCCCTGGATATTCTCCAACGAAATCGACATGACGCCCGACACCAAGGCGCTGCCGCCGGGCACGCTGGTGAATGTGGCGGGCGACGACCGGGTGCTGGGGACGGGTTATTTCAACCCCAAGAGCCTGATCGGCGTGCGCCTGCTCGATGCGGAAAAGGATGCGGCTGTCGGAAAGGATTTCTTCGCCGCGCGGCTCGCGCGAGCGCTCGCGTTGCGCGAGGCGCTTTACGACAAACCCTATTACCGCCTCATCCATGCCGAAGGCGACGGATTGCCCGGACTGACCGTCGACCGGTTCGACGATGTGTGCGTGGCGCAGGTGACCACGGCGGGTATGGAAGCGCTGACCGATCCGATGCTCGAAGCGCTCGACGAGGTGCTCTCGCCGCGCGCCGTGGTGTTGCGCAACGATGCGCCGTCGCGTGCGCTCGAAGGGTTGGAGACTTATGTGCGTGCCGGACGCGGCGAGATTCCGGCCCGCATCGCGATCGAGGAAAACGGCGCGCGTTATTTCGGCGATCTGAGGGGCGGTCAGAAGACCGGCTGGTATTACGACCAGCGCGAACATCGTGCCTTCATGGCAAGCCTGGCGCGCGGCCGAAGCGTGCTCGATGCTTATTGCTATGCGGGCGGGTTCGCAGTGCTGGCGGCGAAGAAGGGGGCAGGCGAAACCGTGGGCATCGATTCGTCGCAAGGTGCACTGACATTGGCTGAGGAAGCAGCCGTTGCGAACAAGGCGGCATGCAGCTTCGTCAGAGCCGATGTGTTCGAAGAATTCGAGCGGCTGATCGTGGCAAAGCAGAGCTTCGACATCGTCATTGCCGATCCGCCGCCTTTCGTGAAAGCGCGCAAGGATCTGGAAGCGGGCGCGCGGGCCTATCGCAAGCTGGCGCGGCTGGCGGCGTCGGTGACGGCGAAGAATGGTTTCGTGTTCCTTGCCTCCTGTTCGCACAACATTCCGATGGAGCGCTTCGCCGACGAATGTGCGCTTGGCATCCTGCGCACGGGACGCAAAGCGTCGTTGATCCGGCAAGGCGGCGCAGGCGGCGATCATCCCGTGCATCCGATGCTGCCGGAGACTGCCTATCTGAAAGCGCTGGTCTACGCGCTCGACTAGATCGAGACCTGTGTGCCCAGTTCCACCACGCGATTGGGCGGCAAGCGGAAGAAGCGCGCGGGCGACTGCGCGTTCGATGCAAGCCACATATAGAGCGCGATCTGCCAGCGCCTGAGCGCCGGATTGTCCGCCGGCACCAACGTCTCGCGGCCCAAGAAGAAGGTGGTCGTGTCGACGTTCAGCGCAAGCCCGAATTTGCGCGCGCCTTCGAGAGCTGCCGGGACATCCGGCGTTTCGAAGAAGCCGTAACGGATGTTCACCTCGAAGAAGCCCTTGCCGAGTTTGGCGACTTCCACGCGCCGGGCTTCGGCAACAAAAGGCGTGTCTTCGACAAGGACGGACGCCAGCACCACGCGCTCGTGCAGCACCTGATAGTGCTTGAGGCTGTGCAGCAAGGCACCCGGTGCGATGTCGTTGCGCACACACATGAAGACGGCCGTGCCCGCCACGCGATGCGGCGTCTTGTCGGCACGCTCGAGAAACAAGGAGAGCGGCATGGAACCTGCGCGAATGCGTTCGAGATGGGCCCGGCGTCCGACCCGCCAGGTGTCCATGACGACGAAGACACCGACCGCCATGCCGAGCGGCAGCCAACCGCCCTCGCCCAGCTTGAGTGCGTTCGACGACAGAAAAGCGAGGTCCACCACCGCCAGAGAACCGAACACGGCGATCACCAGCAGCGGACTCCATCGCCACTGCCGCATGGCGACGAGGCCGACCAGGAACGTGCTGATCGCCATCACGCCCGTCACCGCAATGCCATAAGCGGTGGCGAGCGCATCGGAGGTACGGAAGATGAGGACGATCAGCACCACGCCGGCGCAGAGAAGCGCATTCACGCGCGGCACATAGATCTGCCCCGACTCCTCCGCCGACGTGTGGCGCACTTCCATCCGCGGCAACTGTCCAAGCTGTACGGCCTGGCGCGTGATGGAAAAGACGCCCGAGATGACAGCCTGCGAAGCGATCACGGTTGCGATGGCGGACAACGCCACCAGCGGGTAGTGCGCCCAGGAGGGCGCCAGCGCGTAGAATGCTTCGCCGGCACGTTCGGGATTGTTGAGCAACGCGGCTGCCTGCCCAAAATAGTTGAGCGTCAAGCAGGGAAGCGCCACGAACAGCCATGCCCACTGCACAGCGCGCCGTCCGAAATGACCCATATCGGCATAGATCGCTTCGCAGCCGGTGACAGCGAGAACCACCGAACCCAGCGCGACGAATGCGGTCCAGGGTTCGCGTGCAAAGAGGAGAAAACCGTAAGAGGGATTGAACGCGTGGAGAACTCGCGGCGCGTGCAGGATTGCCGATAGGCCGAGTGCAGCCAGCACGACGAACCACACGATCATCACGGGCCCGAACAATTTGCCGATTTTTCCGGTGCCGTAACTTTGCAACGAGAACAGTCCGATCAGTATCGCAAGCGAGATCGGCATCTCCAGCGATTTGAGCGCAGGGCTTGCGACACCCAGACCTTCCATCGCGCTCAGCACCGAGATCGCGGGCGTGAGCATGCCGTCGCCGTAAAAGAGCGCCAACCCCATCAGCGCGAGAATGCCGATGGACGTTTTCAATCTTCGTCCGATACGAGGCGAGCGATGGGCAAGCGCGCCCAGCGCCAGCACGCCGCCTTCGCCATTGTTGTCGGCGCGCACGATGAGCAGCACGTATTTGAAGGTCACAACGACAGCGAGCGACCAGAAGATCAACGATGCCGCGCCCATCACGGCGATGTCATGCGATACATGGCCGAGGGCTGCATTGGCGGATTCCCGCATGGCGTAGAGCGGGCTTGTACCGATGTCGCCAAACACCACGCCGAGCGCGCCCAATGCCAACAACGCATCGCGGCGGAAAGGATTCTTGCGAGGAGAAGACGATGCTGCGCCTTGGAGCGGCGAAGGGCCGCCCATTGCGATGGTGTTGCTCACGAAAGCCTCCGTTCAGATTCCGGTTGAACCGCTTACGAAGCCTTTCTCGACGTCTCCGGTATGTCTTCTTGTTGGATCAGATACTGACCTGCGTCCCCAGTTCGACCACGCGATTGGGCGGAAGCCGGTAAAATCGTGCGGGCGACAGCGCGCTTTGGGCGAGCAGCATATATAGCCTTGTGCGCCATTTCCCCAGCACGGGATGTTCGGACAGAACCAGCGTTTCGTGGCCGATGAAGAATGTCGCCGTGTCGATGTCGATGACGAGGCCATAGGGGCGTGCTTCCTCCAAGGCTCGCGGCACGTCCGGCGTTTCGAAGAAGCCGTGATGCACCTGTACGGCAAAGAAACCCTTGCCGAGCTTTTCGACCTCGATGCGCCGTCCCGGCGGGACGATGGGCGTATCCTCGACCTCGACATGCATCAGTACGACGCGCTCGTGCAGCACCTTGTTGTGCTTTAGATTGTGCAGCAACGCGCCCGGCACCGCATCGTTGCGCGCAGAGAGGAACACTGCGGTACCGGCGACGCGCGTGGGCGTTTTTTCTGCGCGCTCCATGAAAAGATCGAGCGGCATGGATTCGTTGCGGATGCGTTCGATATGTGCGCGCCGCCCCAGACGCCAGGTTTCCATGATGATGAAGGCGCCGGCGGCGACGGCCAGCGGCAGCCATCCGCCTTCGACGATCTTCAGACTGTTGGCGAGCAGGAAGGCCAGATCGATGAAGGCGAGCGCACCGAACACCATCGCTGCGCGGCGCACGCCCCATTTCCACTGCCCCGCGGCGACGATGGAGGCATTGAAAGTATCGATCAGCATGACGCCCGACACGGCGATGCCATAAGCCGCGGCGAGCGCCCCCGACGTGCGGAAGATCAACACGATCAGCACGACACCGACGAGCATCGCGAGATTCATCATCGGCACGAATATCTGGCCGTAGTCGGTCGCGGATGTGTGGCGGATTTCCATGCGCGGCAACTGACCAAGCTGCACGGCCTGGCGCGTCATAGAGAAAACGCCGGAGATCACCGCCTGTGAGGCGATGATGGTGGCGAGCGTGGCCAGGATCACGAAGGGATAATGCGCCCAGGACGGTGCCAGCGAATAGAACACGATGTCTGCCGAACGCGGGTTCTGCAGGATCATCGCGCCCTGTCCGAAATAGTTGAGCAGCAGCGACGGCAGCACCACGAACCACCAGGCGTTCCGGATCGGCGCTTTGCCGAAATGACCCATGTCGGCATAGAGCGCTTCGCAACCCGTCACCGCCAACACGACGGAACCGAGCGCCACGAAGGCCGTCCACGGTTCGTGCGCGAAAAGCTGTGCGGCATAGTGCGGACTGATGGCGACCAGCACACCGGGCGACTTGATGATCGAGAGAAGTCCGAAGACCGAAATGGTGACGAACCACACGATCATGATCGGCCCGAACAGACGGCCGATCCGTGCCGTGCCGCGACTCTGGATGAGGAACAAACCGATCAGGATGATGAGCGTGAGCGGCAGGATCAACGGACGCAGCAGATGACTGCCGACGCCAAGACCTTCGACGGCGCTGAGGACCGAAACCGCGGGCGTCAGCATTCCGTCGCCGTAGAAAAGCGCCAGACCTATGATTGCCGCGGTTCCGATGGCGGCTTTGTAGCGGCGGCCCAATCCGGGCGAACGATGTGCAAGGGCCGCGAGCGCCAGCGTGCCGCCTTCGCCGTCATTGTCGGCGCGCATGATGAGGCCGACATATTTGAGCGACACCACGATCACGAGCGCCCAGAAGATGAGCGACAGCGTGCCCATGATCGCCAACGAGCCCGGGAAATTGCCGCCGGTGGCCTCGACCGTCTGACGCAGCGCGTAGATCGGGCTGGTGCCGATGTCGCCGAACACAACGCCCAACGCACCCAATGTCAGCATCGCGCGATGGCGAAGCGATTTGGGTCCGCTATGCACGACCGTCGCCGCCGGCAGTGGGTGACCTGCCAAGGGATCGTCTGCGGAAGAAGTGGTGGGGGTGGAATTCACGGTCGCTCGTTGGTGCGCGTCGGAAAGCGGTAACGCGGCGGCGGCTGGCTTGGTCCGTTCAAGGCGCGGGAAAATAGGCTTGAGGCAAGGTTAAAAAAAGGGTCAGGGGCAGCAGGCCGCAGAAAAAGTGCCAACCATTTGAATCTAAATAGAAATTATTCTCGGACGGCCATCATTTGACGTTCCGGATCGCGGTGGGGCGCGATGAAGCCCTGCACCTGATACGTCCGCAGCCCCCAGCCATGGTCACGCAGATTGTAGACGCGCACTTCCGACCAGTCATTGCTGGGGCTCACATCGGCCACCGGATCGTCGAGATAGATGCGGCCGTCATTGAGCCAATTCGCATGGTCGACGCGGATGAGGCGCGGCGAAACCATTTCGCGCACCACCGCCAGATGTGCGCGCTTCTCGCCGGCATAGCCCGTGAGCACCATGACAGCGCCGGTTTCCGGCTCGCTTTCGCGTGCGTAGCGGCCATCGGCCTGGTCCCACCATGTCCACGCATCGCCGTGGATATCGAGGCCGGAACGCTCGCGCGCGAAGCCCACGCATTTGAGCGGTTCGGAAGGCGTGACGATTTCACCGCGCGTCAATGACGGCGCAGGCGAAGACGTTGCGTATGGGTTTTCAGGGATACTGGAGCAGGCGGCGAGCCCGGCCAAAAGAACGGCCGCCGCGGCGAACCTCAGAGCTTCCACCATCAGAGCCCCCAAAGAACCGCTCGAGCCGCGGCAGCCAACGGGGCGAAGCTAAGGGACGCCGCTTCAAACGGCGTTAGGTAAACGCTTCAAATTCGAACAATTAAAATTGTATCGAATCGCGAGCCGGATCGCGCGCGATGGTGCGCGCGGGGATGGAGCCGGAAAGGCCCATGCCGCCGATGGAGATAAGACCGGCGACGGCGACGATGAAGAACGGTGCACTCCACGCCTGTTCGCTGAGCGCGAAGATCGGAAGCAGCAGGCCGACAACGATTTCCGGCCAGCCGCGCCAACCTCCTGCATAGGCAGCACCGGCTTTCGGCGTGCGCACGAACACCATATTGGTGCCGACGAACGCTTCGAAAGCAGCGCGTGTGTTGGAGAGCACAAGGCCGCTCGGGAAGATCAGGGCAAGCAGAATGGATCGCGCAAGACGCGGCAGATGCTGACGCTTGAGCATCGCCTGGCCGAGATAAAGATAAGAGATCGAAACGAGAAAGCCGAACGCGGTAACCCCCAGCCCCAGATGCGCGACGGAGCGCATATAAACCACGCCCATCGCCATCAGGGTGAGGCTGATGGCAACGCTGGTGGCCGCCAGCGTGTAGAAGGCGAACTGGCAAATCTGGGCCGTCATCACGGCCTTTTTCCACACCGGAAATTGCGAACGCCAAATGACGGGAATGAGTTTGCGCGCGACCTGTGCGTGCCCCTTGGTCCAGCGTGCCTGTTGCGCGCGCCAGGCCGCGGCGGTTTCGGGCAATTCACCGGGCACTTCGATGTCGGACATCATCGCGGCGCGCCAGCCTTTGAGCGCGCAGCGGATCGAAAGATCGAGGTCTTCGGTCAGTGTGTCGCCGGTCCAGCCGCCGCCATCGTCGATGGCGTCACGCCGCCAGATGCCGGCGGTGCCGTTGAATGAAATCGGAAGTCCGGCGCGGAAACGGGCTTCCTGTTCGACGGCGAAATGGCTGTCGAGCAGCAGACCTTGGGCGCAGGTGAGCCAGTTGCGCTCGCGATTGGCGTGCGTCCATCGCGCCTGCACGAAGGCAAGGCCCGGATCCGAAACGAGCGCGGGCACCATGCGGCGCAGGAAATCGCGCGGCGGCACGAAATCCGCGTCGAATACGGCCACATAGGGCGCATCGGAATGGACAAGGCCGAAGGCAAGATTGCCCGCCTTGAAGCCGGTGCGTTCTCCGCGGCGCAGAATGGAAAGGTTCACATCGGCGGGCACGGCCTGGCGGATGGCGGCGACCAGGGCCTCATGGTTCTCGAAGCGGCCATCGTCGAGCACCTGGATTTCGAGCTTGTTCTTCGGCCAGTCGAGCCGGGCGGCCGCAGTCGCCACACGGACGGCCAACGCTCCTTCGTCGCAGACCGGAAGCTGGACCAAGACACGGGGCAACGCCTCGTCGGGAAGAAGCGGGACCCGAACGCGCGGCGCAGAGCGATACACCCGAAGAATGCCGAGCATCGCCAATTGCACCGACAACAGCGCGAGCAAAACCAGCACACAGGCCAGCGCCGATTGCAGGATCAGTGAAAGACCTTCCATGACGGACCGCTAAAGACCCCCGATTTCTTATTCGACGTACCGCCGCCGAAGGTCTCCCGGCGGAGCAAGGGCAAGGCCCGCGAGGACAACGCGGAAGGCCCCGAAGATGTCCCGGAATGTGCGGCGCGCGCCGCTGTTTCGCAAGTGCTTTAAAGGCTTGACTTTAGTCCAAAGTACGGCGGAACCGCGACATGGCGACCGCCCCGGCCGCCAGCATGAAGAGTGCGAGCGGCCATAGCTCCGGCCAGATTTCCGGCAGGCCGTTGCCCTTGAGCAACAAGCCCCGGACGATTCTGAGAAAATGGGTGACCGGCAGCACCTCGCCGATGGCCTGTGCCCAGCCCGGCATGCCCCGGAAGGGAAAGGCAAAGCCCGAGAGCAGGATGGAAGGCAGAAGGAAGAACACCATCATCTGCATCGCCTGAAGCTGGGTTTTGGCAACGGTGGAGAAGGTGAAGCCGACCGCGAGATTGGCGGCGATAAAAAGGATCAATGCGCCGGACAGCAGGAGCAGCGAGCCGAACATCGGCACGCCGAACACATATCGCGCCGCCAGAAGGATCAGGCCGGCCTGCACCGCCCCCACCCCGATATAGGGGGTGATTTTGCCCAGCATGATCTCGACCGGGGTCGCGGGCATGGCAAGCAGGTTTTCGAACGTGCCGCGTTCGCGCTCGCGCGTGACCGCCATCGCCGTCATCAGCACCATGGTCATGGTGAGGATAACGCCCAGCAGTCCCGGCACGATGTTGTATTGCGTGTTGTTTTCGGGATTGTAGCGCGGCTGGATCACCACATCGAAAGGCGCATTCGTTTGTGCGCGGGAGGCGAGCGGCCCCTTCAACTCGTCACGCAAGGCCGATGCGGCAAGCTGTGCAAAGCCGCCGACGGCGCGCGTGCCGGAGGCGGGATCGGTTGCGTCGGCTTCGACGAGGATTTGCGGCGTGCGGCCGCGCACGAGATCGCGCGAGAAATTCTGCGGAATGTCGATCACGAAAGAGACGTCGCCGCGGTCGAGCAAATCCTCGCCTTCTTTCGGTGTGCGCGTAACGTGCGTGATGCGGAAATAATCCGAATTCATCAGGCCCGCGACGATGGCGTCGGAAAAGGCTCCGGGATCCTCGATAGTGAGCGCGGTCGGCAAGTGCTTGGGATCGAGATTGATTGCAAAGCCGAACAGGAAAAGCTGCATCACCGGTATGCCGAGGATCATCGCAAGGGTGATGCGGTCACGCCGCATCTGGATGAATTCCTTTTTGAGCACCGCGGCCACACGGCGGAAAGAGAACCGTGCGCTCATCCGGTGTTCTCCTGAAGCTGGATGAACACGTCTTCCAGGCTGGGCGCGGTTTCATGCACCGCGAAACCTTGACGGCCGCCGACGATTTTGAGCGCGCGTTCGAGCGCCTCTCGGTCGTGGCCGCTGACATGCAGCGCCGCGCCGAAGAAGGCGACGAACTCCACGCCAGGCGCATTCTGCAATTGCGACACGAGCTGGCGCGCGCCCTGCCCTTCGACGACGAAGGTGTGCAAGCCGGATTCCTTGATCACTTCGGCCACGGTGCCGCGCGTTACGAGCTTGCTCTGGTTGATGTAGACGATGCGGTCGCAGCGTTCGGCTTCGTCCATGTAATGCGTGCTGACGAGCACCGTGAGGCCGTCTTCGCTGAGCCGGTGGATTTCATCCCAAAAATCGCGCCGCGCCTTGGGGTCCACGCCTGCTGTCGGCTCGTCGAGCAGCAACAGTTTGGGCGAATGCAACATGCAGGCACCGAGCGCCATGCGCTGCTTCCAGCCGCCGGACAATTCGCCGGCCAGTTGGGTCTGACGTTTCTCGAGCCCGAGACGTTTGATCGTGTCGCTGACGCGCATTCGCGCGTCGGTCAATTCATAGACCTGTGCCACGAATTCCAGATTCTCGCGGATCGACAGGTCTTCCCAGAAACTGAAGCGCTGGGTCATGTACCCCACTTCGCGTTTGATCTTTTCGCTTTCGGTGCGGATGTCGTGACCGAGGCATGTGCCCGAACCGTCATCGGGACGCAGCAGACCGCACAACATGCGGATAGTGGTGGTCTTGCCCGAACCGTTGGGCCCCAGAAATCCCCACACCTCGCCTTCCGGCACCTGGATATCGACGTGGTCGACGGCGACCTTGTTGCCGAACTTTTTGGTCAGGCCGTGCACGTCGATGGCGAATGCGCTCACAGCGGATGCACCTCAACAGGCTGGCCCGGATTAAGTTTGAGGCCGCCCGGCGCACGCGCTTCGAGTTTGAACACAAGCTTTTCGCGCGACCCCACGCTAAAGATCACAGGCGGCGTGAATTCCTGCTGCTGAGCGATGAAGGTGACGGTGGCGGTGATGTTCTTCGCACAGGAATCGCAGGTGATGGAAACTTTCCGCCCCATCTTCATCTTGGCGAATTCGGTTTCCGGCACGAAGAAGCGGACATAGATGTTCTTGGGCGGCAGCACCGAAACAACCGGCGTCATTGCGGGCGCATATTCGCCTTCCCGGAAATAGATGTCCTCGACGCGGCCTTCGGTCTTGGCCACGATGTCGCGTTCGGACAATTGATAACGCGCACCGGCGAGCACCGCCTGGGCTTGCTTCTCCTGCGCTTCGATCTGCGCGATACGCGCCAGCGCCTGCTGATAGTTCGATTTGGCGATGTCGTAGTTTTGTGCAATGCCCGCGTGCGCTTTCATCAGGCCCGATTGACGCACGAGCTCCTTTTGCGCCAGCGCGAGCGTCGCCTTCGCATCGCGCATCTGGGCTGCAGCTTGCGCAAGCGTGGCGACGGCCTGATCGCGCGACGCTGTTTCGCGGGTGTCGTCAAGCGTGAACAGGAGATCGCCGCGCTTCACCTGCTGGCCGCGCTGCACCGCGAGCTTTGCCACCCATCCGGGCTGCGGCGCGGCGATCAACGCATCTTCGCCGACGACGTAACCCAGATAGCCATGTTCGTCCTTCTCGCCGCATCCTGCGAGCAACAGAAGACAGAAGGCGGCAAATATCCGTTTCATGCTTTGCTCCCTTCGGAAATCCCGCGCAGCAATGTGTCGATATGGGTGGAGATGAGGCCTTCGTAATCGTAGGGCTCGCGGTCGAGCGAGGCGAAGGTGATGCGCCAGAAGGCGGCAAGCAGGATGGGCGCGATGCAGAGCCTCGCAACATGGGCCGGTTCGAGTTTGCGGAATTCGCCGCGCCTGATTCCGCGTTCGATGATGCTTTCGAGAAGCCCCAACCCCTGGTCGATGATTTCTTCGCGGTAGAAGCGCGCGAGTTCCGGGAAATTGCCCGCTTCCGCGATCACGATCTTCGGCAGCACCACGCGGTCGCTGGTGCGAATGAAGCTGCCGACAGTCGACAACACCAGCACAAGCAAATCGCGCGACGGCCCGTCATAGGATTTGGCCTGTTCGATCACGCCCTGAATGGTGGGTGCGAGCGACTCGCGCACCAGCGCCTTGAACAGCGCCTCCTTGTTTTCGAAATAGAGATAGATCGTACCTTTGGTGACGCCCGCACGGCGTGAAATGTCTTCCATGCGCGCGGCGGAAAATCCCTTTTGCGCGAACACGGCCAAGGCGGCATCCAGAATCTCTTTTGGTCGCGCCTCTTTGCGGCGGCGCCAGCGGGCGGGTTCAACGGAGTCCGAAGGGTTCATTTGTACATATTACTAAATGACCGGTCATTTATAAATACTCAAGCCCATATTCGTTCATGCTGCAGACAGCCACGTTCCTTTAGAGTCCCGATGATCGGGAATCGTTTCGGAAAAGGACGACAAGAATGCGTGTGCCACCTTCGGCCAAGCTATTGGGCGGGCTTGGATTTCTGGTGCTGGCAGGGTGTACCTCGCCGACGCCTTACGCCCCCCGCGAGCCCGGCGGCTATACCGGCTACACCGACCAGCGGCTCGACAAGACCCGCTATCGGGTCACGTTCACGGGCAATTCGGTGACGCGGCGCGAGACTGTGGAGGACTATCTGCTGTTGCGTTCGGCGGAGGTCACGCTGCAGTCGGGCTTCCGCTATTTCGTATTCGACGATCGCGATACCGAAGCCAAGACGAGCTACCGTTCAGACTTCGTCGGTTGGCCCGGCTGGCATGGACGTGGGTTCTGGTATCGCCACACCTGGCCTTATTACGACCCGTTCTTCGGCCCGCCATACGACACGGTGGAAAGCTATCCGATCACGCGGTATCAGGCCTATGCGGAGATCGTGATGCTGACGCCGGAACAGGCAAAGGACGATCCACGTGCACTGGATGCGCGCGATGTGGTGGATCACATCGGTGCGCGCGCCGTGACCCCGCAACAACAGCAGGGATTGTCGCCACCTCCGCCTCCGCCGCCGCGAGACCGGCAGTAAAAGCAAAAAGGCGCGCGAAACTTGTTCGCGCGCCTTTCCATTTTCCGGAGCTTACAGGATTACTCGGCCGCCAGTAGCTGCGAGCCGTTGCTCTTGTCGGTGAAGTTGATCGTCTGGAGGAACTTGATGCCTTCCTCGGCGATGTCATCTCCCACCATGCGGTCGCCTTCGCTCTTGAGCTCGTCCATATCGACATACATGCCGTAAAAGCTCTTGGTGCGGTCGGTGATGATGCCGGCATTGAGCAGGGTCTTCACCAGCACGCGGAAGATATTGGCCGATTCCTTCATCTGTTCGCGACGCGCTTCATCGCCGAAAGCCTCCTGGATCGCCGTCATCGCTTCCTGCGGATCGATGCCGACCGAACGGTAGACATGGTGCATTTGCAGCGGATTGACGAGGTTGAACAGTAGCGTCTGGAAGCATTGCGCCGCCCAGTCTTCGACGACGTTGTGCTCTTCCTGCGACAGCTTCGGAATCGTGCGGTCGGCCCAGATTTTTCCGAATTTGTGATGGAAGGCTTCGTCCGTCATCACGAGCTGGCAGAGTTTCACGAGCAGCGGATCGCGCGACTTCTGATAGAGCGTGGCGAACGCACCCATCGCGAGACCTTCGACCAGCATCTGCATGCCGACGATCTTCTTGTACACTTCGGGTGCAAGAACCATTTCGGTCAAAAGATTCTGCAACGTCTCGCCGGACGGAAGCGGTTTTTGCCAGCGGGCCTGGATGTATTTCGCGAACGCCGTGACGTGACGGGCTTCTTCGCGCGTCTGGTTGGCGGCGTATTCCTGCGCGCCGGGGTCTTTCAGGATGTGACAGAGCGAAGCCGAAAGGGCGAGTGCGCCCTGTTCGCCGTGCAGGATGGCCGAAATCTGCCAGCGCGTGGATTCGCTTGCGAACTTGATTTTCTGCTCTTGAGTCATCGTATCGCCGATCTTGGTCTTGAAGATCGGGAAGAACTCCTCCGGCAGGATCATGTCCTTCGTCAGATCGAACGGCTCTGTGAAGTCGATGTACTTCTTGTCCAGCGGATCCCAGAAATGGTCGTGCGTGGCCGAGATGATCTTGTCGAATGCGGTCGAACGCTTGCCGTAACGCTCCACTTCCAGCATCGCCGGAAAGTCATCGGGAGCAACCGCATCGTAGGCAGAGTCTTTGGTGATCTGTGTGGCCATGGAGATCTCGCAGAGCTTTATCCGTCCCCAATTTGGGGCAGCGGCGAAGCGGAGTCAAGAAAAATGACGCTGGCGTCAACTTGTTGCGGAGAAGTTAATCGTCTTCGCTGAGCGAGCCTTTGGTCGAGGCCACGCCTCCTTCGAGCCTCTCGTCGGGTTCCACCGCCCGGCGCAGCGCCCTGGCCAAGCCTTTGAAGCAGGTTTCCACAATGTGGTGGCTGTTGGTGCCGTAGAGGTTTTCGATGTGCAGGCAGACCCCGGCATTTTGCGCAAAGGCTTGAAACCATTCCTTGAATAGCTCGGTGTCCATCTCGCCGAGCTTGGGCTTTGGGACCTCGACTCGCCAAATCAGATAGGGCCGGTTGGAGACGTCGAGCGCCACCCGCGTCAGTGCTTCGTCCATCGGAATCAGCGCCGAGCCGAAACGGTTGATGCCCGAGAAATCCCCCAGCGCCTTCTTCACCGCCTGGCCGATGACGATACCGGTGTCTTCGGTGGTGTGGTGGAAATCGACATGCAGATCGCCCTGGGCCCGGACCTTGAGATCGATCATCGCGTGGCGGCCGAAGCTTTCCAGCATGTGGTCCAGAAAGCCGATGCCGGTGTCGATATCGCACTCGCCCGAGCCGTCGAGATCGACCCAGACGGCGATCTCGGTCTCCCGTGTCTTGCGTTCGACGGTTGCGGTGCGCATGGCCGGACCCTATTTGAGGCGTTCGCGGCTGTATAACAGGGCCCGCGTTAACGAGAAACGGCAAGGCCGATCAAACCTATGACCCACTATCTCGACCAGAAATGGCGCTCCACCACCATCCTCTCCGTCCGCAAAGGCGGGGTCGTTGTCGTGGCGGGCGACGGGCAGGTGACGGCGGGTCAGACCGTGATGAAGTCCAATGCCCGGAAAGTCCGGCGGCTGGCCAAAGGCGACGTGATCGTGGGCTTTGCGGGCGCGACCGCCGATGCCTTTGCGCTCTCCGAGCGGCTGGAAGCCAAGATCGAACAACATCCCGGCAATCTTGCGCGGGCCTGTGTGGAACTGGCGAAGGATTGGCGCACCGACCGCTATCTCCGGCGCCTCGAAGCGATGATGGCGGTGGCCGATTCCAAGACTTCGCTGATCCTGTCAGGCACCGGAGACGTTGTGGAACCGGAAGACAGTTTGATCGGGATCGGATCGGGCGGGCCTTACGCGCTGGCGGCGGCGCGCGCCTTGCTGCCGCTCGATCTTTCGGCGGAAGAGATCGCCCAGCGCGCGATGAAAATCGCCGCCGACATTTGCGTCTATACCAACCACAACATCGTCATCGAAAGCCTGAAGGCCGAATGAGTTTTTTCACCCCTCGCGAAATCGTTTCCGAACTCGATCGCTTCATCGTCGGACAATCGGATGCCAAACGCGCCGTCGCCATTGCGCTGCGCAACCGCTGGCGCAGACAGCAGCTTGCACCCGAATTGCGCGAGGAAGTGCTGCCTAAGAACATTCTGATGATCGGTCCTACGGGTGTCGGCAAGACGGAGATTTCGCGACGCCTCGCAAAGCTTGCACAGGCACCGTTCCTGAAGGTCGAAGCGACCAAATTCACCGAAGTCGGCTATGTCGGCCGTGACGTGGAACAGATCGTGCGCGATCTTCTGGAAGTCGGCATCGCGCAGGTGCGCGAGAAGAAGCGCAAGGATGTGGAAGCCCAGGCAGAGGCACGCGCGGAAGACCGCGTGCTTGACGCACTGGTGGGCGCAAACGCGAACGCCTCGACGCGCGAAGCGTTCCGCAAGAAATTGCGCGCGGGCGAATTGAACGACAAGGAAATCGAGATCGAGACGCGCGAAAGCGGCCTACCGTCGTTTGAGATTCCAGGCATGCCGAACGCGCAAGTGAGCATGATCAATCTGGGCGACATGTTCGGCAAGGCGTTTGGCGGCAAAGCCAAGATGCGCCGCATGACCGTGGCTGAGGCACATGCACCGCTGATCGCGGAAGAAGCCGATAAGCTGCTCGACAATGACGCAATGATCCGCGAGGCCATCGAGGTGGTGGAGAATGACGGCATCGTCTTCATCGACGAGATCGACAAGATCTGCGCCCGCACCGAATTCCGCGGCGGCGGCGATGTGAGTCGCGAAGGCGTGCAGCGCGATCTGTTGCCGCTGATCGAAGGCACGACGGTGGCCACCAAACACGGCTCGGTGAAGACCGATCATATTCTTTTCATTGCATCGGGTGCGTTTCACAC
>DASZYI010000075.1:0-17989 GCA_035545475.1 Rhizomicrobium sp. | reverse complement strand
ATGAAGTCGTTGCCGGTCCCACCGTCCACCGTATCGTTGCCGGAGCCGGGACGGATGATGTCGTTGCCGCCGCCGCCGTTGAGCGTGTCGTTGCCAGAGCCACCGTTCAGTGTGTCATTGCCGGCACCGCCGGTAAGGATGTTGGTACCCGCTCCTCCGTTGAAGACGAACGAACCATTGGTTTCCGCGCTACCGTTGAAAGTAACGCTATTGCCCGATGCAAGCGTGGAAGCATTTATGGTCAGCGTCTGACCGGCCGCGACATTGGCATCATTCGTCGTGAAATTGTAACTGAATCCCGTCGCAAGAGTGAGGTATTCGACGTTCGCCAACGTGTTTGCAGCAAATGTCGAGCCTGCTGCGTAGTTGCCTGCCAAATAGATCGTATCCGAGCCCGTACCGCCGTCGACGTGATCGGCAGCAGTCAATGCCGCGCCGAAATTGATGAAGTCGTTGCCCGCTCCCCCGTCGACGGTGTCGTTGCCGGTCCATGGACGAATAATGTCGTTGCCGCTGCCGCCATTGAGAGTGTCATTGCCTGAACCGCCGTTCAGTGAATCGGCACCAGATCCGCCGGTGAAAATAATGCTCCCTGCCCCGCCCTTCAGAAGGAACGAGCCATCGGATTCTGCCGAACCGTTGAAGGTCAGCGTGTTGTTAATACCCAGCGCAGTTGCATTGATGGCCAGAGTCTGGCCTGTCGCAACATTAGCGTCGTTGATGGTCAATTTGTAGTTGAAGCCCGCCGCCAATGTGATCTGCTCGACATTGGTCAGCGTGCTTACAGCCATGACGACGCCGGCAGCGTAGTTGCCTGCTAGATATAACGTGTCGAACCCCGCTCCGCCGTCCACATGATCAGTGGCATCGAAGCCGGCTGCGACGTTGATGAAGTCATCGCCATCACCTGCATTGACCGTATCGCTGCCCGTCCACGGACGAATGACGTCGTTGCCCGCGCCTGCGTCAAGCGTGTCGTTGCCGTAAGAAGAACCCAGCGTATCGTTGCCCCATGTTCCAATGATCGTGTGCGACGCGGAGTCTCTCGTCTGCAGAACGAGCCCGGTTACGCCCAATCCTTCGATCGTGGTGACCGGTCCGCTCACGGTCACCGACGTGGATGTGCGCAGCGTGTTACCGTCAATGACGTCGAGCTTTATGTTGGTGTGCGCCACCAGGTTCACGGTCACGTTGACCGGTCCGGACAATCCTCCGCCCGTCAGAACCACCGCCTGATTGCCGGTTGCCTGGGTGAGGAGAGAATAACCGCCGCTCGAAAACGAAGTGATGCTGGAACCGCCGAGGGTGACGGTCAAATTGCCGAGCCCCTCGCCCACCGAATAGAAATCGTTGTGGTCGTTGTCGTTATATGCGACGCCGATGATGAAAAGGCCATTTGAGGAACGGTTGCCGAAATCTTCGGTGACCACCAGAGGGCCAACCTGCGTGCTGGAATTGCTATCCGAAGTGACGCCGATGCCCACTTCGAGGAAATCCGACGACATTATGTTCGCGCGATGGCCAGCGGGGCTTTGCATTCCGTTTGGACCGCTGCCCCAATCGACCATGAAACCCGCGAGCGCATAGAGCGCCGAGGTCGCATAGGCGTAGACGTTCTCGCCAAGAGCGGTCCACCCGGTATAGCCGGCCGCCTGGTCGCGCTGATCGAACGACAACTCGCCCGGCAATAGGTGGGATTGCGTATCGGCCGCGATCATGGCTGCGTTGTGGTTCCGGGAAGCGGTCGCGAGACTATCGTTCCAGGCCAGAGGCGGCGCTGGCGTCAGGGCCGCGAACGCCTGCTGCAATGCGGTGCCGTTGACGGAAAAATAGTCCAGGGCCGATTGAATATCGGGATCGCTTGAAACCAACGGCGAATAGAACGTGATGTAAAGCGCCGCGGCCGCCACGGGATCGAGGCGGGTTTCGTTCAGCAGTTCCAGAAACAGTTGTTCTTGATCCGTAGGCCCAGCCACAGCCCGGTTTCCCCAAATATTAATAAAAGCCAGGGCAGCTTAACGCGACATCCGGCCTGCAACGATTAACGCCTGCGCAGCATTTGCACTCAGCGTTGCCGATTTGCTTAGTCTTATGCAAATATTGGATATATTCCAATATGCGTTGTCGGGCGGGCTTGTAAACGGCCCGTGGGACTTGCGGGTATTCGTAACGGGTTTTCGGTATCCTTGGTATTCGGCAGGATTTTATGAAAGCTTGCCACAACCGATGTTTGGGGGACGTTTTTTGACGGCGCCGAGAATACCCGGTCTTCCGGCACAAAACGACGTCACGGATCCCGTGCGCTCGGCGCTTGAGGCCGACCGCCCCTTGCTGCTGACGGCATTCGGCTTCGGAGCGGCAATAAATCTGCTCGCGCTGACGACCTCGCTTTACATGCTGCAGGTATATGACCGCGTCTTGACCAGCCGCAGCGAAGAGACGCTGTTGCTGCTCACCCTCATTGCGGCAGCGGCCATCGGCGTTTTCAGCGTTCTCGACACATTGCGGCTTCGTCTGCTGATACGGTTGGGCATGCGCGTGGCGGACAGGCTTGCCGTTCGCGTTTTCCGCGCAATGATCGGCGCTTCGTCGCAATCCGGCGGCTCAGCGGTGCGATCCGGCCTTCGCGATGTCGAAACCATCCGCAATTTCATCGGCAGTCCGGCATTTGCAACCGTGATGGATGCGCCCTTTGTCCTGATCTTCCTCGTTTTCCTCTATCTGCTGCACCCGGTATTTCTGCTGATCGTTCTGATCGGCGGAGGATTGCTCGCGGGGCTGGCGCTGCTCGGCCACGTTTCGACCAATCCCGTGCTTGTGCGTTCCATCGGTCAATCGCTGCGCGCGCACAATTTCGCCGAAGATGCGTTGCGCAATTCCGATGTGCTGGAAGGCATGGGCATGTCGGAATCTTTTGCCACGCGTTGGCGCGGCCAATGGCTGGAGAGCCTGCGTACCACCGTGGATGCCTCCGACAAAGACTCGCGCATCACCGCGATCACCAAGGCGCTGCGTCTTTTCATTCAGATTCTTCTGCTGGGCGCTGGCGCGCTTCTTATTCTCGATTTCCGCGCAACCGGGGGCATCATGATCGGGGCGACGATCATCGGCTCGCGCGCGCTAGCCCCCATCGAAGCGACGGTTGCGACCTGGAAGACCATCGTTGCCGCCCGTCTGGCGCGCACCCATATCGGCCAGGTCCTGGCCTCAGCGCCGCGCCGTGAAGAAGGCATGGCATTGCCCGCGCCGACCGGACGCTTGCAGGCAACCGCGGTGCATTTCACCTCGCCCACGACGCGCAAATCCATCCTCACCAACATCCATTTCGAGATCGACGCCGGACAATCGCTGGGCATCATCGGGCCTTCGGGTTCGGGCAAATCCACCTTGCTCAGACTTCTGGTGGGTGCATGGCCTTGCGAGAAAGGCATGGTCCGGCTCGACGGGGCGAATATCTACGCGTGGCCGAGATCGGACCTCAACAAATATATCGGCTACTTGCCGCAGGACGTGGAATTGTTTGCCGGCACTGTGCGCGAGAACGTCGCGCGTATGACCGCGGGCGATCCTGCCGAAGTCGTGCGCGCTGCAAAGCTCGCCAACGCGCATGAAATGATCCTGTCGCTCCCAAACGGTTACGACACCCAGATTGGAAGTTTCGGCCATCGTCTGTCCGGCGGGCAAAGCCAGCGCCTGGGAATTGCGCGTGCGCTTTACGGAAGGCCACGTCTGGTCGTGCTCGACGAGCCCAATTCCAATCTCGACGGACCCGGAGAAGACGCGCTGATGTCCACGCTCGGCGAGCTCAAGCGTAACAACACCACGATCGTGATGGTGGCGCACCGGCCAAGCGTCCTGTCCACGATGGACAAAATTCTGGTGCTGCGCGCCAACGGCACGGTGGAATCTTTCGGCCCACGCTTGGAAGTCCTGCAACGGTACGTTCCGCAACCTGCGGCCAGAGCGGGCGTGAATGTCGTGCCGTTGCAGGCCGCGCAACCCGTCGACGACGGCAACACGACGCAGAGCAGGTCCACGTGAGCGAACAGACAGATCGCGCGACGGACCTGAATCCCAAAGAGTGGTTGCAGCAATCCTCCGCCGCCCAAGGCGTTGCCGGATGGGCACAGGCCGCCTGGCGCTGGGCGGTCGAGACATTTTCCCCGACGGACGCTCTTTCTTCCGACGACAAGGTACTCAAGTTCACCGATCCGTCGCGGCTCATCGGAAAGGGCCGCGTCATCCTTTTGCTGTTCGTCATCGTCGTATTCGGCTGGGGCGGATTCGCGCCGCTCGAAAGCGCTTTGACGGCGCCGGGCGTAGTCGTGGTGGAAAGCCATCGCAAGGCGATCCAGCATCTAGAAGGCGGCATCGTGCGCGACATCCTTGTGAAGGATGGCCAGCATGTCGCCGCCGGTCAGGTTCTGCTCCGGCTTGACCGGACACAGGCAAAGGCAAGCCTTGCGCTTCTGGAAGGCGAAGCCGACGCGTTGGCCGCGCAGGAAGCGCGCCTGATCGCCGAACGCAACGGGAGCGCGACGATTACGTTTCCCGACGACCTTTTGAACCGGCAATCCGATCCCAAGACCGCCGAAGCCATTCGCGGTGAAAGCAACACATTCGACGCAAGACAGAAAAGCCTCGAACAGGAGATCGCCATCCTGTCGCAAAGAAGCGGCGAGAATGGAACCATCATCGCGGGCTTGCGGAAACAACAAACTGCCGTCGAACAGCAGATGGCGCTCATCCAGAAAGAAACCGACAATGTGGAAAAGCTCTACAAGGAAGGGCTGACCCCGTTGCCGCGACTGCTCGCGTTGCAGCGCCAGACAGCAGACCTCAATGGCCAGCGTGGCCAGATCGTCGAAAAAATTTCACAGACCGAGCTGAGTACCGGTGAAAACCGGCTGCAAATCGAAAACGTCAAGAACCAACATATGAACGACGTGCTGAAGGATTTGCGCGATGTGCAGACGCGACGCTTCGACCTCATGGACCGGTTGCATGCTGCGCGCGACGTGCTGAACCGGCTGACCGTCACCGCGCCGGTCACGGGAAAGATCGTCAGTCTTGACGTGCACACGATCGGCGCGGTCGTGCGGCCGGGCGATACGCTGATGGAGATCGTGCCCGAAAATGACAAGCTGGAAGTGGAGGTGCGGGTTCGCCCGCAGGATGCCGAATACGTCCACGCCGGAATGTCGGCACGCGTGAACCTATCGAGTTATGAAACCCGGCGGCTGCCGATCGTCACAGGAACCGTCAGCCTGGTCTCCGCCGACCAGATCGTCGATCAGCGCAGCGGACAGGCCTATTTCGACGTTCGCGTCCTGGTGGACCGCACGCCGTTGAAGAAATATCCGGATGCCCGGCTGATGCCGGGCCTGCCGGTGGAGGTATCCCTGCTCACCGGTTCGCGGACGGCGCTCGAATATCTGATGGAGCCCATCACCGACGTGCTGCGTCGGGGCATGAAGGAGAAGTAGAGAGGCCTTGCCCGATCGGGCGCAATCGTGCCATAGCGCGGCCCGGTGCACTTAGTGCGGACCGATGATTCTCTCGCTTTATGCGTTTTCGCTGGCCTGCTTTCTGCTCGGTATCTATCCGTTCACATTTTATCCGCTGTCCCTGCTCGTTATCCGCGCGGCGCACAAACCGATCGAACCCCGCATCGCAGAAAACGCGAACCCGCGTCCCTGCATATCCATAGCGTTGTGCGCCTATAACGAAGAACGCTCTATCGGCGCGAAGATACGAAACCTTGCCACCGTCTCGTCTGCTTATCCGGGCGAAAGCGAGATCCTGATCTATCTCGACGCCTGCACCGACCGCACAGCCGACATTGTGCGCACCGAAGCCGCCGCCATCGGCGCCAATTTCATTGTAGTCGAGGGAACCCAGCGCGCCGGAAAGAGTCATGGCATGAGCCGCCTCATGGCGGACGCCACGGGAGACATCGTGATCTTCACCGACGCCAATGTCGAGTTGGACAAAAATTGCCTCGATGTAGCGGCGCGCGTTTTCACCGATGCCGGCATCGGCTGCATCTGCGGCAATCTCCTTTACCTGAACGCATCCGACAGCGCGACTGCGGAGATCGGCTCGCTCTATTGGAGATTCGAAGAATGGCTCAAAGAGGCGGAGAGCCAGACAGGCTCCACTGTCGGAGCCGATGGATCGCTGTTCGCCATTCGCCGTGCGCTTTTCCGCCCCGTACCGGACGATATCATCGACGACATGTTCACGAGCATGGGTGTGCTGCTGCAGGGCCAGCGCGTGATACGGCGCGACGATTTCAGGGCCTATGAGATGCACACCGTCGCCTCGCGCGACGAATTCCGCCGTAAGGTCCGCATCGCTTGCCGTTCGATGAACTGCTACCGGCTTCTGGTTCCGCACTTCCGTACCCTGCCGCTGCTGACCCGATACAAGATCTACGCCCACAAGCTGCTCCGCTGGCTGACGATCTATTGGCTCGCCGTAGGCGTCGCGGCGCTGTTGTGCGCCTTGCTGCTCGAAGGGGCCATTCTCCCAGCCGCAATTCTGGCGGCGACCGGCGTTGCTTTGACGGCTGCCGCTGTGCTGGGCGTGAAATCCAGCATTCTTGAGATCCTGCGGGCGTTCATCGCGACGGGCTTGGGCGTGGCCCAATCCTATCGCGGCGAGCGTTACCAGACCTGGAACATCGCCAGTTCCAGCAGACTCGGCTGAACGCTCTATCGCGGCAAGGGCCGATAACGAAAATAATCGACGTCGAGGAATTGTGGCAGTTTCGTCGAATCGTTCGGGCCGCCGTCCCAGTCTTTCCTCAGCAGAATGTTCATGACAAACACCATAGGCGCTGAAGGAATTTCCTTGCGCATGGTGAAATAAGGTCTGCCATCGAAGAGCCAGGTTACGCTCTCCGGCCGCCAGTCAAGTCCATAGACATGATAGCCATTCGCAAAATCGGTAGAACTCTTTCGCTCGGCATTTTTGCAAGACGAATGAGCAAATTTGTCGAACATACTTTGCGGGCGGACGAACAGACGGCTGCAATAGATGTGCGTCTCGCTTCCATTTTTCCATGTGTGCAACGTACTTTGCAGAACGGCCGGGTCGCTACCAAACCCTTCCACGAGATCGATTTCGCCATTGATCGGTGGCCCGAACGGGGTGCGCAGCCAAAGACCCGGCCAAATCCCCCTACCCTGCGGAAGCTGGGCACGTACTTCGAACTGGCCATAAAGGAAAGTGTGCCGCGTTTGCATGCGCGCGCTGACGAATGGATAGACGGCTCCCGTTTTGTCGCGCATCTCCTGGCGATCGAGCCGCATGTGCGCCGCCCCACCCGACACGGTCACACCACTTGCCAGATTGAATACCATCGGCGGTGGAACACCGGCTTTCGATATTCCGCCTGGCCCCTGAACGAGGTCCCATCTGGCAGTATTGGGGGAACTTCCGGTGAACTCGTCGCGAAACGCGTCGCTAGCGCACGCTGTTCCGGTCACGAACACAAAAACAGATGCAACTGCTACAACAACACTTGCAAATGAGACACGCATTGTTCCGCTCTCAGTTCTGTTTGACGGCCGCAATCGATTTTTCCCGCCATGCCGAGCGAACCTCAAGCAACACCAGCGTGCAACATGCCGTTCCTTCTGTCGCGACACACAGCCAAACGACACCTTCAAGGCCGACATAGGGAAACAGGAGGAACTTCAGAATCGTGCTCGTCGCGTAAGCAGCAAGGCAAGCCGAAACATAGAACGCGCCCTTGTTCTGATCGTAGTACCAGCGGGCAATTATCGCGTTGGCTGCGATTACAACGAACCATGCCCCCGTGGGAGAAAAAAGTGCTGCCAGCCTCACTGCATCCGCCGCATGAAAACTCTGTCCACGAAAGGCGATATTCACGAGCGGCGCACCGAATACCACCAGCAACACGAAATAGGCAGCCGCCAGCCCAACCGCCACGCCAAACCATTTCACGACTATGCGCCGCGCCCCAGCCGCTTCCGGATGCTGCGCCACCTGTACCGCCATCATATTTGAAAGCGGGGTTACGAGTATCGGCAACCCGACAAAAGTGAAGCGGTATGCCAGCGCATAGAGCGTGACGCTGCCCGTGCCCGTAAGCGCAGCGAAATGATAGTTGAGCGTCTGATTGATGAGGAAGCCGGTTGTCTCAATCAGGCAAAATGCTACCACCAAGGAAAATCTCGGCGTCGAGGCGGTTTGCGTGGATCTGACGGGCGGATCGAAATTGTTCAGCGGATCGTGTTCGTGCCGCTTGACCAGAATCCACGAAATGACCAGTCCGATAAAATAGGCCACAAATGTTCCATAAAAAAGATAGCTCGCCACGCGATAAAACGAAGCGGCTGCTCCGGATACGAAAAGCAGCAGCGAAATAACGAGGCCGACGATGATAGGAAGCCGGTGCCGCCCCTGAGCATTCAGCATCATGTAGAGGAACCCGCCCAACGCTGCTGGCACGATCGTGATGAGGCAAAGCGAAACGGGAAAGGAAAGCGCGCGGATCTCCGGTAGATTGCCGACGCTTCCGAGCGAAATTTGCGGCACCAAAATGAGAAACAGTGAGATCAAAGTTGCACACGCCCCAATGACGATCAGCGACACGCGGGTCAAGCTACGCCTGCGCGCCCTTTCGCTGCGGACCAATTGCGGCAGAAAGGGCATGGACAGGGCGCCGCTCGTGATGCCGTAGGCGTATTGGGGAAAAAAGGACGTAAAGAAAAACGCGTCCGTCACTGGCCCGGGCCCAAAAATGCGGGCGATGACGATCTGGGTCGCAAATCCAACGGCCCGGTTCACAAAAGCAAGCAGAATGAGAGAGAAGGCTTTCTTGCGGTACACCTTGTACTCAGCCCCTCGATTTGCCGCGATACAGGCGCCCGTCGTTAATCTCTCGACAGGCACGAACTCTAGCCTTCATACGGCCTTGAAGCCCGCCTGCCAAGATTGGCGCGCTCGTGCCAATTTGACCCGTAATCGGCCTGAGGTTACACACGCCGCGGTATCGAGAGCCATCCTATGACGCAAGCTCCTTCGCATTTCGAACAATCCCGGATCGTAGCCCGTTACAACAGGATTTATCATCTTGAACCCGGCGTGGTCAGCTACAGCCATGTGATCCGGCATTGGGATCTGGAGCGTCGGCTGACTTCGGAGCTATTGGGGACGACGAAGCAGAACCGGTGGGACGTGTTCGAACGCTGCTACACCGAGCTCTATACCGATCTCGATTGGCTCAACCGCTCCGAAGACGAAGCGCCTTCTGAAACGCTGGACCAGTGGAAGTATCTGATCTCCTCAGGTTCGAAGGTGTTCGAAATCGGCAGCGGCAAAGCAGTGCTTCTGAAATATCTGCGCGCTAACGGCTGCGACTGTGTGGCGACCGAGATAACGCGCGAACGCGGATCCCACCATGCCGGCGCCGCAGACGGTTTGGAGTGGCATTCCACCGACGGGATCCATCTGGCGCAGTTCGAGCAGGCCCCCCGCTACGACGTCGTGCTGTCGACCGGAGTGATCGAGCACTTTCATCCTGACGATATCGAAGACCATTTCCGTAACGCGCTCGCTATCCTGAAGACTGGCGGCAGATATATCCTGACCACCCCCCATCGCAGCAGCGGCCCGCACGACCTCTCAGGGGTATTCCTCAGCGACGAAGCCACCTGCATGCACCTTCGGGAATATACGTATGGAGAACTCGGGCGAATTCTGAAGGCCGTAGGCTATCGTTCCGTAAGAGCGGTATTCCCGCCTAACCGGATTTACCGCATTCTGCCGTTGACCTGGGAAAGCCGTCTCTACTTCATCTATCTGCAGTTCTGGGATTGGCTGGAACGGACCTCGGGCATCGCGTCGCGCCCCCGGTTGCGGCGCCGTTTTCGCAAGTTGCTGAAAATGGCCCTTGTACCGGACAACATCTGGATATCGGCGTTCAAATAGCCTTAGCTGAGTATCGCCCATCTGGCCCGCGGCCGTACAGTCTGTGCCGCCGGGGTTGCCTTATCCGAGACAGAGGAACGATTGTTTAGTTACTGATTCGGCGGAAACATGAGGTTAGCCGAAATCGGGCTTATGTCTCGCGCGCAAGGTGGGCTGCATGACGATAACGGCGGATTCCGGGACCGGAAAGCAAACCTCGGCAGCGCCGGTGCCCTGGTCCTTAGATCGCATCGTCGCGCTGGTGAAGGATAACTTCCTGCCCGCCAGCCTGTGCGCGGTACTGTCGGTCGCGATCTTCATTGCGGCCGAGATTCTCATTACCAAGAAATACGATGCCACCATGGTCGTGGCGGAAGTGCCTGACCAGTTGCAGGGGCCACTGTCGCAGGCTGGCGGCGGTGGGGTAGCCTCTGCCGTCGCACGGCTGAAGGGGCTGGGAGGCCTTGGCGGCGAGTCCGATGAAAAACTGAACCAGTATCTCGCGCTCCTGACCTCGCGGCAGGTTGCCACCGAACTGGCGAAGGAACCGTGGATTTTGCAAGGCGTCTTCAATTCGGAATGGGACCCGGAAACACAGTCGTGGAAGACTGGTGGAATCGCGCGGATGGCGTCCAATGCGGTAAAATCACTCATCGGCTATCCTGCATGGCACCCGCCCGACGGCTCGCGTTTGGCGCGCGTTCTGCAGAACAGCCTCAAGACGGATCAGGACCTGCAAACCGGATTTGTCACGATCACCTACAGCAACGAAGACGGTGATTTCGCCATGCGGTTTCTGCAGGCGCTCAACGCTGCAACGGATCGGATCGTACGCGCGGCCGCCATCCAGACATCCACCAACCGCATCAGATTTCTGAACCAGCGTCTGGATAAGGAAGAAAAAGCTGACCTGCGTTCGGGCCTGATCGACACGATCGGCACAGAAGAACACAACCTAGCAATGGCGACCAGCGATCCGAATTACGCCGCGCTGATGATCGTGAAACCATACAGAAACGACCGGCCGAGCTCGCCGCCGCTGCTGATCGTGGTAGGCTTCAGCGTCGCCGCCGGAGCCGGAGCGCTTTATCTCTGGATTCTCTGGAAGGCGCGCGGACGTCAGTTCTTCTCTCATCGGAGCTGAAACTTGACGCTGGCCCTGGAGCACCGGGACGCATCATCCAAACGCGGCACGACGCTCGCGGTAGCACTAGCCGTCATCTTGTCCGCTCCGACCGCGGTTCCAGGGGATTACGCGGGTTGGACAATGCGCGTCTTCTGTGCGCTGCTCGTACTCGTCGGACTACGGGATCAGCAAGACTGGCACACAGGGAATGCATCGCGTTCCTGGACGCGCTATGTCCTTCTGCTTCTGGCTTCCTACGCGCTTTCCACCGTGGCGGTGCGCGGCCTGGGAGCGGCCGCCCTGAACACGGCTGTCGTTGAAGACGCAAAGATCGCCCTTTACTTTGCCTTGTCGGCCGGATTGATTGCGGCCTGCTCCAGCGAACGTATCCGCCACGCCATTGTTCTGGCGGTGATACTTACAGGGTTTGCCGTCATCGCGCTTAGCGTGATGACGTTCGTTTCCTTTGCTAATCTCAATTTTACCTACGACGATATACGCGCGGCAAAATTCGTTTTGAGCGAGCATTACGGAATCGTCTTGAACTCGACTGTGCATCTGGGTTTTTTGGGCCTGATCCTCTTTTGGGTCATGGATGTCGGCAGATTTGCGAAGGTTGCCGCAACGATTTTCGTCTTGGGATTCGCCGCCATCACAACGACGCGCACGCCCATCGGCGCGCTGTTCGTGAGCTTTGCGGTTCTGGCCGGAGTTTATTTTTTTCGCAAGACGACGGTCCGTCAGCGTCTCGCGGCGGCGCTTGTCATCATCGGGTTGCCCATTGTCTATCTTTTTTCCCTCGATACGAGCGGCTTGGTCAGGCTGGGTGTTTCTATCGACAACGCCTTGGCGGGACGCGCGGAACTGTGGCTTGTTGCCAGTCAATCCTTCCTGAACGATCCCATCTTCGGTTCGGGACCGGGAAGTTGGTCCATGATCGTTCCCAGATTTGCATTAAGGATCGCACCGCTCTTTACCGGCAAACTCGACGAAGCATTGTCGTTGACGACCGGCGGCTATCACAACACCTTCGTGACGGCGCTTGCCGAACGCGGAATTGTGGGATTGTCGGTGCTGCTGCTGGCGTTTGCGTTCATATTGAAATCGTCGTTCCGGCTGAAAGCCTCACCGGCGGCTTTCAGAGGCGATTTCGACAAGCGGGTGGTGGCCGTTCTGCCGCTTTTGTGGATTTACATGTCGGTTCGCGGTCTTTTCGAAGAATCCGGCTTGTTCGGCCGGGCCAATTCCGACGTCGATTTCGTATCGCTTGTTCTGCTGGCGCTCACGCTGGCCTATGCGAATAATTTGGACGCCGTGCACGATCCGCGGCCGGGCGCGGAATATCGATGAGGGCCGCTTCGAAAAAGACTGAAATCATCTACGTCACAAGCGCCAGTGTATCGGGCGCCGCGCTCTATTCCCGCTGCCTATGCGATGCCATCTGGCGCAAGGGCTTCGCACTTCACGCCGTGGTTCCTGAAAATTTCGAATATTTCGCGGACATGCTTGCCCACGGACAAAACGTCTCTGCCGATCTTCCCCCCATCAGATGGAAAGGGCCATTGGGCAGCATCGCCCTGATTGCCGCTCACTGGTATCGGATGCTGAATCGGATGCGGCAGATATCGGCAAATCAAAGCAGTGCCCGCATCGTTCATTTCAATTTCCCGGCTCAGGGACCGTTTGCGGTTGTGCCAGTGGTGCTGGCGAAATGCATGGGCTTCCGCGTGATCGTCACCGTTCACGACATCAATCCGAACCGTTTCATGCTTCCGCGATTCCTGCGCCGCGTCGAACTTTTCCTTCACGACCGCTCTCACACGAAGGCTGACTATCTGATCGTACATTTCCAACGGGCCCGGCAGATCTTGGCCGACGAAAAACACTTCGACGCCGGCCGCATCGCCGTCATTCCGCATGGACGCTTCGCCGAGGAAACAGAAGAGCGCCGGCAAGATGGCATTCACGACGGCCCCCTGAACTTCCTGGTATTCGGCAGTCTTCGCGAAAACAAGAACATCGCCGCCATAGCGCAAGCCTTCCTTGACACGTTCTCATCTAACGAGCCCGCCGTCCTGACCATTGCCGGTTACCCCGCAAACACGTCGCTGCTGGCGGAACTCGAAGCCCTCGCCGCCCGCTCTGATAGGCGAATTCGCCTGAACGCACGATGGATCGAGAACGAGGAGACGCGCCGCCTGTTTCAAAGTGCAGATTGCGCCATATTGGCCTACGCTGAGACCTTCCAATCTGCAAGCGGCGTCGCGGCTCTGTCGCTTTCAAGTGGGGTTCCGCTGATCGCCACGCGCGTGGGTGGCATCAGCGAAATTCCTTCGCCGGACAGAATGGCGATCCTCATGGAGACTGCCTCGCCGGACGAGCTGAAAAAAGCATTGCGAAAAGCATTCACCTTGGAACGACAGACGCTGCATCGCATGGGTGAGGCGGGCCGCGCCTATGCGCGCGAGCACCTGTCCTGGAATGCGATTGCCGACAAACACATTGCGCTTTATGAGCGTGCGGGAAGCGAATAAGCTCTAATCGAAGTAAACACCGACGCTTGGCGAGAAACTGACCGAGGCATTTGTTGCGATGCTCTTAGAGGAAGCCGAATGGATCGGCGAAACCCTGAACCGACTTCCGGCCCAGTCGATCTCGCCCTGCATTAATCTTGGCGCATCCACTCGCACGTTACGGGAAATCAAGCAGCCCTATACGGTGGAGAAGGTTCTCGCGCCGCTTTCCGCCCGTAACATCAAGATCGTTCACTCCGACATAAAATCCGGTGAAGGGATCGACGTTGCCGGAGACATTTATGATGCCCGTGTGCAGATGCGTCTGGCCGCCTTCCGTCCAAGGTTGATCCTCTGCACCAACATCCTCGAACATCTGCGCGATCCGGGAGGCTTCGCGCGCGCCTGCAGCGCCATACTCGCGCCGGAAGGCTACATCCTCGTCAGCGTTCCCCGCAGCTACCCCTACCATCCCGATCCAATCGACACGCTGTTTCGGCCGTCGCCGGAAGAGATCGCAACCCTCTTCCCCGGATTCACGTCTATTTCGTCCGGCATCGTCACGTGCAAGACGTATCTCGGCGAGATCGCGCGCGGAAGAACGACGCCTGCGATCGCAAAACGCATTGTCCGCGATATGATCCGGACATTTGTTCCCTTTATAAAATTTCGCGGCTGGATGAGTCAGGTCCACCGATATCGCTGGCTTTTCCGCCCTTATGAAGTTTCGGTCGTGCTGTTGGGACGGGGAACGGCATGATCCCGGGCGCTGACGCATGAAGTGCGTCTATGTCACAAAGAATCTTCCCTTCGGCGTTTCGGAAGCCTTCATCTTTTCCGAGCTGGAAGATCACATCCGCGCGGGTATGGACATAATAGTCGTTCCGCTCATGCGCGCAAAGCTGGTACATGCGCAAAAGGAAGCGATACTTGCCCGAACGCGGGCCAAATCTCTGATCGACATTTCCATCTTGTTTGCATTCGCGCGCGTCTGCATTTCGCAACCTGTCCAGGTGTTGGCCTGTCTCGGCGATATAGCATCGTCGCGAAGCCTCAGCCTGGCGATCCGCAACGCAGCGGTGCTTCCGAAAGCGGCGTGGCTCGCAAGGTTGTGCAGAAGCGAATGTATCGATCATATCCACTCCCATTGGCTTGCCGTACCATCCACCATGGCGCTGTTCGCATCGCGGCTTTCGGGCACGCCTTTCAGCATTACCGCGCACCGTTACGACATTGCCCAACGCAACCTGATTGATACGAAAGGCCGCCACGCCCGCTTCGTACGTGCGATCGACGAAGCCGGCTTGCGCGAAATAAAAGCAGAACTGAGAAAGGATACTCCTCCGCCAATTCTCGTACGGATGGGCGTGCCGCTTCCTTCCCGTATGGCGCCGGCAACGACCGGATATTTGTCTGTCTTGCGCGTTATAGTGGGTGCACGTCTTGTCGAGAAAAAGGGTATCGCCTTCCTCATAAAAGCTGCCTCGCTGTTACGGGAGCGCGGACAGGCCATTACAATCGACATTTTCGGGGAAGGCCCCCTCGAAGTACCGCTAAGGACGCTGGCGGATGGTTTGGGGGTTACCGATTGGGTGAATTTCCGGGGGGCGGCTTCACATGACGATCTGCTCAACCACTTGGCATCGGGCCGTTATCATGCGGCTGTCTTGCCGAGCATTGTCGCCGCCGACGGAGACAAGGAAGGCATCCCTGTCTTCCTAATGGAAGCGATGGCAACCGGACTGCCGGTGATCGGAACGGACAATGGGGGCATACCGGAACTGCTGCGCGACGGAGCCGGCCTCGTTGTTTCCCAGCGCAATGAAATGGAATTGGCGGCTGCGCTCATGCGCATCGCCCGAGACGAAGAGATGAGGGCAACCCTCGCCCAAAAGGGGCGTGAACGCGTGAAGCATGATTTCAGCGCGGAGAATGTTGCCCGAACGTTGCGGAATCTGTTTGCTTCTCCGGGCTTCGAAACGGGAACGACGACTTGAGAAAACGTGCGCCCAAAGACCCTCTGCCGAAACTCTTCCCCGAACGCCGGGTTGTCGACTTCCTCCACCGGCAGGATCGTTTTGTCTTCTTCTCGATGGTGAGCGACCTGATCGCGCCTGATTTCACTGTGCTGGATTTCGGTGCCGGGCGTGGCAGGCAGGCAGATTTTTCAAGTCCCCACTTGCGGGCCATATCCCTCTTTAAAGGCCGGTGCACCACGCTGATCGGAGTGGATCCCGATCCGGTCGTGCTTGAGAACCCCACTCTCGATCAGGCATTCGTCGTTCCACCCGGCGGCAGGTTGCCATTGGAAGACGAAAGCGTGGACCTCGTCTTCAGCTACGCCGTGTTCGAACATGTCGAAGAACCCCAAGCCGTTGCACACGAGCTCGCTCGTATCGTCAAACCCGGCGGCTGGATTTGCGCCTGGACGCCGAACAAATGGGGCTACGTCGGTCTTGGCGCCAGGCTCATTCCCAACCGTCTGCATGCGGGCGCGCTGCAATATGTGGCGCCGGGCACCCGCGCAGAAAAAGACGTGTTTCCCACTCGCTACCGGATGAACACGCTCGCCGCGATCACGCGCCTGTTTCCGGATTTCGAGAACCTTAGCTTCGGATTCAACGGCCAGCCGTCCTATAATTTCGGCAGCGCCCTGATCGCGCGCTTCTGGCTGCTCTATATGGCGCTCATGCCGCGCGCCTTGGCCCAATCGCTGTTCATATTCCTGAGGAAAAAACGTTAGTTCCCGCTTATCACCGAAATCGATGCCGCCGATATCGCGAGATCGGATAAGATCTTTCCTATGTTGACGGCAACCTGCTGCCAATCCAGCGGCCGCAAATCGCGTGGCACGACGATCAACGAGCCCGGAGCCAGTCTGTCAGAACCGAAATGGAACAGGCTCGACTGGACCGGCTTCGAAGACCCGTCAGGATTGATGATATAGACATAGCTATCGTCTGCGTAGCGTCCGTATCCTCCCGCAAGTTCGATGTAGTCGTCCACGGTCAGATCAGCCTTCTGTGGATAGCTGCCCGGATTCAGAACCTCGCCTACCACCGTCACCGAATTGGGCCGCTGCGGGATGTAGAGAAAATCCCCGGGCTGAAGAACGACGTCGTCTTCGGGATGCGTCGCCAACGTGGCAGGGTCGGCCACCACGGTGATACGCCCGGAAGGCTTGGTGTTGTGCAATTGCTGTACGAGCCCCTGCAAGAAGGCCGCGGCTTCGCTGTTGGGGGCGGCTGCGATCGCGTTGGGCCCGGAGCCTTGGGCGACCGCCATCATCAATTGCTTCTGGATGTCGTCTGCGGATTGTTCGTATCCGATTTTCTGCGTTTGTGCCGCAGACTTGCGCAGGAACACCGCACCGTAGGGATAGGCCTCCTGCGTTAATCCACCGGCCTGTTGCAGAAGCTCCGAAAGGCGCTCGCCCCGCGTCAGATCGAATGCGCCGGGGAAATGCACTTCCCCCTGCACCATCACCGTGCCTTGATCTGCATCGGTATAAACCGGATTGAAGCGATAGGTGTCGCGCAGACGTACATTGATGCTGGCAAGATTTCCGCCGGTGATCGGCACAGTGAGCTGTTTGGTTTTCGAGCGTCCGGTCGCAGGATCGACGTCGATACGCAAAAGCGAAACGTTGGACAAATCCGTCCACTTCAACGGACCACCTGCCGCCTCGACAAGCTCATCGAGCGTAATGCCACCGCCGATTAGATAGGTTCCGGGCCCCCGCACAGCGCCGTTGAGTGTTGCTCTGTGATCCGAAAGGAAACTGATAAGCACGACGGGATCTATACCGATCTGCTGGCCGAGACCGGCGACATTCACCATCTCACTCGTGATCGGGACATTGCCTTGAGAGGACGTACGCTGATCGAGTGTAAACGGCCCTGCGGTCGCCTGCTGGATCATGTTGTTCTGCTGGAGAATTGCAGAACCTTGATCGACCGTCTGCTGCGGCAGTTGCGGGTAGGTAGAAGGATAGCCCGGGGGATAGGCGGAGGGGACGCCTCCGGGCATTTGTGTCGTAGATGGAATTGGCGATTGCGACTGGTAGTACTGCTGCTGAGCACTCGGCATTTGACCGGGCATAGCACCGGCCGCGGCGATACCGGGATTGGAAGTGATCATGCCAGCCCCTGACATCTGCCCAGGAACAGTCCCCGGCGCTCCAGCCATCGTGGCGGGAATGCCGCCTTGGGCATTTGCTATGGCGGCAAGCTGCGCGCTCGTGGCCTGGCTACCTTGCTGAGACTGCGCCGAATATTGGCTAAGGCTTTGATCGGTTGGTTGCGCGAAGATGGCTGCGTTGACGGCATCCTTCAGTGCGACCGAGGTAGCCGTGGCGGCAGAGTCCGACGCTGTGGGCTTGGTCGCAATGTCGATGTAGTCGATCTTC
>DASZYI010000074.1:0-18684 GCA_035545475.1 Rhizomicrobium sp. | reverse complement strand
ATCGAAATCGGGAGACTCAAAAACGCTCATGTCGGAAATCCTTGGACGGGTGATTTACCGGCCGACCATACCCCGGCGGCGCGGCAATGGGCTTGCCTTTTTGCCACTTCGCCCGCAATGGCGGAATGCAAAAGACGCAACTGGGGCAACTTTCCGCGCGTTGAATCCTCGCGCTTTACAGAGCCCTGCGCACCGCCGTCTACTTCAAGCGGAGGAACCTTAAGCCATGCCTTCGCTCGATGCATTGCGGCAACGCCATCCCGAGATCCGGCCCGATTTCACCATCGACCAGCATTGGGAACGCTATGGCGCGGCGGAACATGGCGTGTGGCGCACGCTCTATGAGCGGCAAGCCGGTGTTCTGAAAGGCCGCGCCTCCAAGGAGTTCCTCGACGGTCTCGAAAAACTTTCGCTCGCCGCAGGCGGCATTCCCGATTTCAACCGGCTTTCCGACGATCTCGAAAAACTCACCGGCTGGCGCGTGGTCGCGGTGCCGTCGCTGGTGCCCGACGCGATCTTCTTCGAACATCTTGCGAACCGGCGTTTCCCCGCGGGTCAATTCATCCGCAAACCATCCGAACTCGATTACATCGAAGAGCCGGACGTGTTCCACGACGTGTTCGGCCATGTGCCGATGTTGGCCCATCCCGTCTTCGCCGATTACATGGAAGCCTATGGCAAAGGCGGCTTGCGCGCGCTCAACGAATTCCACGCGCTGAAAAATCTCGCGCGACTCTACTGGTACACCGTGGAGTTCGGCCTCATCGCGTCGCCGGAAGGTTTGCGCATCTACGGTTCGGGTATCGTGTCGAGCCGCGCGGAGTCGGTCTACGCGCTCGAAAGCGACAAACCCAACCGCATCCATTTCGATCTCGAAAGGGTCATGCGCACCGATTACCGCATCGACGATTTCCAGGAGACCTATTTCGTCATCAACTCGTTCGACGAGCTGTTCGCCGAAACCTACAAGGATTTCGCGAGCCTGTATCGCAAACTGCAGTCAGGCCCGAACTACAAACCGGGCGACGTGCTGCCAAGCGACCACCTATTATCCTCCCCCGTTTACGGGGGAGGGGGACCGCAAGCGTAAGCGAAGCGGTGGAGGGGGTAAGTCTCTGCATAGACGGACTTCCCCCTCCGCCTCGCTACGCGAGGCACCTCCCCCGCAAGCGGGGGATGATCACCGGCAAGAATCCTTCAAAATCAGCTATTTAGGTAAAAAAGCAAAATAATAGAAAAATTATCCTTGCATATATAGGTTCACAGACCTATATACTCCCGACCGCTCTTTGACATTGTGAACCCCACTACCCGCCGGCCACTGCCGAAACGATTTCGCTTGCCGTCAAAACCTGCGGCAACACCTTCGGCTCCGCCGCCCCCGGCGCATAGTAGAGATAGAGCGGCACGCCCGACCGCGCATTGGCTTCGAGCAGCCTGGTGATCTCCGGATTGCGATTGGTCCAGTCCGCCACGAGATAGGAAACCTTGTGGGCTGCAAACGCCTGTTTCACCTCGTCGGATGAAAACGCGACCTTCTCGTTGACCAGACAGGTGATGCACCACGCAGCCGTCGCGTTGACGAACACCGCACGATTGTGTGCCCGCAAATCGTCCAGGCGCGCCTGCGAATAGGGTTCCGCACGGAGCGCGCTTTCGCCCGCCTGCGCGGCGCCCGCTTGCGGGCTCGCCGTCTGCACGAACCACAGCGACGCCAACGCCGCGACGAAGCCAAGCACGGCACAGACATTCGCAATCGACCGCCAGCGCACCGAAGCATCGCGCGAGGCGCCCCACACCCAGGCCGCAAAGGCAAATAGCACCATCGCCGCCAAGGTGGCGAGCACACCGCCAGCGCCCGCCTGCAACGCCAGAACCCAGACAAGCCACACCGCCGCGGCATACATCGGAAACGCCAGCACCTGTTTGAACGCCAGCATCCACGGCCCCGGTTTGGGGATCAGGCGCAACAACGCAGGCGACACCCCAATGGCAATGAACGGCGCGGCAAATCCCAAACCAAGTGCGAAGAAGATCGGCAGCGCCGCCAAAGCCGGTTGCGTGATCGCAAAACCCAACGCCGCCGCCATGAACGGCGCGGTGCAAGGTGCTGCCACCGCAACGGCCAGAACGCCGGTGAAGAAAGCCCCCGTCGCGCCGCCCTTGCGCGTCAACGCATCGCCCGCGGTGACGCCGGAGGAAAGCTCGTACACGCCGGAAAGATTCAATCCGACCGCGAACATCAACAGCGCAAAACCCGCAACGACAACGGGCTCCTGCAACTGAAAGCCCCAGCCGACCGCCTGCCCGCCCGCGCGCAACAGCACAACGGCGGCACCCAACGCAAGGAAGCTGAGGATCGCGCCCGCGCCATAAGCAAACCCTTCGCGCGCCGCTTCACGCGGATGTCCATGTGAGGCCGATGCAACCGCAAATGCCTTCATCGCCAGCACCGGCAACACGCACGGCATCAGATTGAGGATCAACCCGCCGAGAAACGCGAAGACCAGCGCCAACGGCAACCCGATCCCACCCGATGCAACGGCGGATTCAAAACGCGCCGCCGGAACCGCGCCCGGTTCGGCATGAATCGAAAGCGCCTTGGTCGAACCGTCCGCCGATGTGAGAACCAGCACACCGGGCAATTCCGGCAGGGTCGAACGGAATTTGCGCCAGGTGAATTTGCGTCCCGGTTCGGTCCGCAAAACGATCCCGCCTTGCGCGATGCCAAGTTTCTGCTCCGCGAAGCCATTGATCATGCCTTCGCTAAGCGGAAAGAAATTCGCCTGCGTCGGGCGTGCGGACGCCAAGGTCGGGCTTTCGAGAAAAATATCGAGCGTCTTGTCGTCGGCCGCACGATAGGCGGCGCGCCACGGCGAAATTTGCGGCAGCTTCGCGCGCGCGGATGCGAATTGCGCGGCCGTCACCGGATTGACCACGCCTTGCGCGGCAATCGTGATCGGAAGTTGAAGCTCCGCATCTTCCGGGATGCAGACCTCGCGGCAAACGAGCCAGCTTCCCGTGGCGTTCAGCGTGACGGTATCGCCAGGCTTGGCCGAAACCGGCGCCTGCACCGCCGTCAGCAGCCAGACAGTGCCCTCATAGCCGTAATCCATCAGCGGCCCGACCGGCAGGCGCTTCGGATAGGGCCACTCGATCTCACCCGCCTGCCAGCCCTGCGGCAGCTTCCATTTCAGTTCGGTGGGCGCACCCGCCTCGCCGGGATTGATCCAATAGGTGTGCCAGCCCGGCTTCATCTTGAGTTCGAGGGCCACCGCCACACGCTCCCCCGGCGCCACGATGCTGCGTTCGGCGATCAGGCGCGGCGCCACTTTCGGGCCCGGCTCGATCTGGGCCGCGGCGGGCAAAGACCCCAGCAGGAACAGGGCCATGGCAAGCAGGAAGCGCATCGAAGGCATATAGCCTTTGCAGACGCCGCGGGCCACTCGCAGATTCGTGATGCTAAGGTTAGACAGGTGGCATCAGGGAGAACGGCAATGCGCAACAGCAATCGGCAATGGATACTCAGGAAGCGGCCCGTCGGCGACATCAAGCCGGGCGATCTGGAATTGGTCGAAACGCCCATTCCGGTGCCGGGCCCGGGGCAGATATTGGTGCGCACGCTCTATCTCTCGCTCGATCCTACCAACCGCATCTGGATGAGCGACATGGAGCAATACATGCCGCCGGTGCAGATCGGCGAGGTGATGCGCGGCGGCACCATCGGCATCGTCGAACAATCGAACAACCCGGATTTTCAGAAAGGCGATCTCGTGTCGGGCATCGCCGGATGGCAGGAATTTTCGGTCGCCGACGGCGGCATGAAACTTCCGCCCGGCGTGCCGCCCACCGCAGCGATGAGCGTGCTCGGCATGACGGGTCTCACCGCCTATTTCGGATTGCTCGATGTGGGAAAGCCGAAAGCGGGCGAAACCGTGGTTGTATCCGCAGCAGCGGGCGCGGTCGGCTCCATCGTCGGACAGATTGCAAAGCTGAAAGGTTGCCGTGTGGTCGGCATCGCAGGCTCCGACGAGAAATGCCGTCACGTTGTGAAGGATTTCGGTTTCGACGCCTGCATCAACTACAAAAAAGAAAACGTCTCCGACGCCCTGAAACGCGAATGCCCCAACGGCATCGACGTCGATTTCGAAAACGTGGGCGGCGAGATTTTGCAAGCGGTGTTGGACCACATCAACTTGCGCGCGCGCATCGCCTTGTGCGGAATGATCTCCAGCTACAACGACACCACGCCGAAACCCGGCCCGAACATCACCAACATCCTGATGAAGCGCGCCCGCATCGAAGGCTTCATCGTGATCGACTATTTCCCCCGCATGGGCGAATTCCTGGCCGAAATGGGCCCATGGGTGGCGCAAGGCAAGATCAAATACGATGTCCATGTCGTAAAAGGCATGGAGAACGCGCTCGATGCGCTGAACCTGCTGTTCACCGGCGGCAACACCGGCAAGCTTCTGGTGCAGGCATCGGAGGAATGATGCTGAGCGTCGCTGTCGAGCCGTTCGATCAGGCGGAGGCAAATATCCTCACCGACAATCTGATCGCCTTCAACCGCGAGCGCGCCAACCGCCCGGAGCCGCAGAAATTCATGGTGCTGTTGCGCGACGAAACCCGGCGCGTCTGCGGCGGCATCAGCGCCGCGTTGCATTACGACGTGCTCTACATCGACGATCTGTGGATCGAGGAAGACGCGCGCGGACACGACTACGGCACCAAGCTGATGCAGCTTGCAGAAGAGGAAGGCCGCAAACGCGGCGCGCGTCTTGTCTGGCTCGATACCTATTCCTGGCAGGCGCGGCCGTTCTACGAAAAACTCGGCTACAAAGTGTTCGGCGAACTGCCCTATTGGAACGGCGCACACGCGCGATATTTCATGCGGAAAGACCTGTGAGAATAACCGGCGGAACATTGGGCGGCCGCAAACTGATCGCCCCGGAAGACAATCGCGTGCGGCCGACCTCCGACAAAGTGCGGCAGGCCGTTTTCAATATTCTCACCCACAACGATTTCGGGATCGGCTTTTCGCTGGACGGCGCGCGCACAATCGATTTGTTCGCTGGCACCGGCGCACTTGGGCTGGAGGCCATTTCCCATGACGGCGCATTCTGCCTGTTCGTAGACGATTCCGCCGAAAGCCGCGCGTTGATCCGCCAAAACGTGGAAGCCCTCGGCCTGACCGGCATCACGAAAATCTGGCGGCGCGACGCGACCAATCTGGGACCGATGGCGGCTGGTTCCGGCGGGCCATTCGATCTTGCGTTCCTCGATCCGCCCTACCGCAAAAATCTGATCGCACCCGCATTAAAAGCTCTGCGCGATGGATGGCTCACACCAAACGCGCTTGTCGTCGCCGAATGCGGCGAAGATGAGAAAGTGGAAACGGACTTCCGCTTGCTCGACGAACGTACCTATGGCGACACGCGCGTGATGTTCCTAGCGCCGCCCGAATAGCCGCTCGATATCCGACAGTTTCAATTCGACATAAGTCGGGCGTCCATGATTGCACTGGCCGGAATGGGGCGTGGCTTCCATTTCGCGCAACAGCGCATTCATTTCCTCCGCCGTCAGCCGCCGCCCGGCCCTCACGCTGGTGTGACAGGCAAGCGTGCCCGCGATTTCCTCAAGACGTTCCTTCAATGACAACGCCGAATTGGTTTCGGCAATATCGTCCGCCAGATCGCGGATCAGCTTCTTGATATCGGTATCGCCCAGCATCGCAGGCAATTCGCGCACCAAAACCGCATCCGGCCCGAATTGCTCGACAATCAATCCCAGTTCGGCAAGTTCGCCCGCGCGCGACGCCACGCGTTCGGCCTCCGCCGGATCGAGTTCGACCACTTCCGGAATCAACAACGGCTGCCGCGCAATACCGCCATTCGCCATGGCGCGCTTCATGCGCTCGTAAACAAGCCGTTCGTGGGCTGCGTGCTGATCCACAATCACAATACCGTCCGGCGTTTGCGCCACGACATAGGTTTCATGGAGTTGAGCACGCGCCACGCCAAGCGGCAGTTGTTCCGTAGCTGGTGCATCCAACACCGGCTCAACACGCGCCGAAGCCGTTTGCGCCTCGCTCGAAAACAGCGGTGCATGAAACGCGCGCCCCGCTTCCGCCATCGCAGGCGTGATGCGTTCCGGCGTGAAGTAGTACGGCGTGGATTGCGGCCGCAAGGACGCGAGCGTATCGCCCGCAACCGTCGTCGACGCACGATGCCCGGCCTTGGCAAGCGCGTGTTTGAGCGACGACACGATCATCCCGCGCACTAACCCCGCATCGCGAAACCGCACCTCCGTCTTGGCCGGATGCACGTTCACATCGACAAAAGCCGGATCGCACTCAAGAAACAGCGCCAGCGCCGGATGCCGGTCGCGCGCCAGAAAATCGGCATAAGCTCCGCGTACCGCGCCAACCAACAGCTTGTCGCGAACCGGCCGCCCGTTGACGAACAGGAACTGCATTTGCGCATTGGCCCGATTGTAAGTCGGCAGCCCCGCGAAGCCCGTGATCTTCACGCCTTCGCGTTCGATAAAAACCTCCTCGGCATTCTCGGAAAACTCGCGCCCCATGATGCGCGAGAGCCGTTTCAACCGTCCGGTGAAAAGATCGGGTTCCGCTTCCAGATCGAGCGCAATGCGTCCGTCGAGCGTAAGATGAAACCCAACATCGGGCCGCGCCATGGCAAGGCGCTTCACGATATCCGTCGTCGCCAGATCTTCCGAGCGCGACGATTTCAGGAATTTGAGACGCGCCGGCGTCGCATAGAACAATTCGCGGACTTCGACACGCGTGCCCGATTGCCCGCCGGAAAGATAAGCTGTCGGCGAAGGTCCGCGCGCAGCCCCGCCCTCCACGCGCATCTCATGCGCCTCACCCGCCTTCGTGCGCGTGGAAATCGAAAGCCGCGCCACCGATCCGATGGAAGGAAGCGCCTCGCCGCGAAAACCCAAGGTCGCGATGTGGGAAAGATCGTCCTCCCCGCCCGCGCGCGGCAGCTTGGATGTGGCATGCCGCTCGATCGCCAGCGCGAGGTCGCCAGCCGTCATCCCCTCGCCATCGTCCTCGACCAAGATCAGGTCGCTGCCCCCATTGGAGGTCGCAACCACGATCCGGCGCGCACCGGCATCCAGCGCGTTTTCGATCAATTCCTTGGCCGCGCTCGCAGGCCGCTCCACCACCTCGCCGGCTGCGATGCGGTTGACCGTACCTTCGCCCAGGCGGCGGATTTTGAGTGATTCCGGCATGGAGGAGAGTTTACGCGAAAGCGGCCGCCGGTGGGAATCAGTGCGCTGCGGGCGCCTTCCCATCCGCAAAACTGCCGCCCACCACGATGGTCATTTTCGCCGGATTGAACAGCCGCTTGGCCACCCGTTTGACGTCCTCCAGCGTCACCGCCTCGATCAAGTCGTTGCGCTTGGTGATGTAATCGGGGGAGAGGCCGACGCGCTGGAAGGTATTCAACTGTGCAGCAATGCCGGTGTTGGAATCGAAAGCCAGCGGGAAAGAGCCGGTCAAATATGTCTTTGCGTCGGCCAATTCCGCAGCGGTCGCGCCTTTTTCGGCGAAATTGCTCATCACCTGGCGGATCACGTCGATGGTCTGTTTGACGCTTTCCTTCTTCGTCGCCACCTGCCCCACGAAAACACCCGCCTTGCTGTAGGTATTGAGGTCGGTGTCGATGCCGTAGGTAAGGCCACGCTTTTCGCGCACTTCCTTCATCAATTGCGACGAGAACCCGCCGCCGCCCAGAATGTAATTGGCAACATAGGCCGGTATGAAATCCTTATCGGCGCGCAGGATGCCCGGCAGACCGAATTCGATGGTGGGTTGCGGCACCGGCATCGGTACAACGTGAACGCCGGGCGAACCCAGCCGCGGCACATTCGGTGGCGATGCCGGTTTGGTGCCGGGAATAACGTCAAAGGCCGCACCCAGAAGCGTCTTCAACGTCGCTTCGTTGATATCGCCCGAGACGGCAATCTTCAGCCCGCCCCTTACCCAATGCGTGTGCGCAAACTGGCGCAGGTCGTTCTGCGTGATGGTGGAGAGCGTTTCGATCCGGCCGCTGACGGGATGGCCGTAAGGATGGCCCGGGAAGAACAGCCGGGTGAATTCCTTGCCCGCCACCGTCGCCGGTTCCTGTTCATCCTGCTTGATGGATTCGATCATCTGGGCGCGGATGCGCTGGATCGCGTCGGCATCGAAACGCGGATGCGCCAGCGCCAGCCCCAGAAGCTGGAATGCTTCCCTGGCGTTCTCCGCAAGCGTCACCAGACGGATCACGGCGTAGTCCCGGCCCGGCGAAACGCTCAACTGGATCGCCTTGTTGTCCAGCGCCGTGTGATAGGCGTCGGAGTTCATCTTGCCGGCACCTTCGTCCAGCAGCGCCGCGGCCATGGCGGAAAGGCCATCCTTGCCTTGCGGATCATAGGCCGAGCCCGCAGGGATCGACGCGCTCATTGCGACGATGGGAACGGTGTGATCCTCGACGAACCAGACCTCTTCCCCTTTGGCGGCCGGCACCACTTTCACATCGACGGCGTTCGCAAACTGCGGAACGAACGCGGCAAGCGCGAAGGCTGCGGCGGCGAATATCTGGCGCGCGTTCATTTGCCAGGCCTCAGATAACCGGAAACGGCTTCGATCTTCTTCAGATCCTTGATCGCCGCCTTGCGAACGGAGTCTGCCGTCACGGCGCGAACGCGATCCGGCCATTGCTCCACATCATTGGCCGTGAGGCCGATGGAAAGCGCCTGACCATATGCGCTGGCCAGCGCAAATTGATTGTCGCGGCGATAGGTGGCGCTGGCGATCAGTTGCGTCTTGGCGCGTTCCACATCGGGCGCGTTGGCATCGCGGGAAAACAGTCCGGCGATCACGCCGTCGACCGCACGTTCGAGGTTTTCCAGGCTGACGCCGGGGCGCGGAATTGCGTAGACGCTGAACGATCCGTCGTCGCGCGCATAGCCGTCGTAATTTGCGCCCGCGTCGATGGCGAGCTTCTTCTTCACGACAAGTTCGCGGTAAAGCGTTCCCGTAGCTCCGCCTCCCAACAATTGCGCGAAGACTTCAAGCGATTCCGCTTCGCCCGCGGCTGCTTCGGCATAGCTCGGCACGCGGTACATGCGAATGAACACCGGCACCTTCACATCGGGACGCGCAACATTGAGGCGCGTTTCGCCGAGCCGCGCCGGTTGGGCGTATTCGGCGCGCGGCAGCAATTCGCGCGCGGGCACCTTGCCAAGCTCCGCTTCCGCCATCGGGCGCACTTCATCCGGCGTCACATCGCCGACGATCACCAGTGTCGCGTTGTTGGGTGCGTAGTGATGTTGATAGAAGTCTCGCGCCTCGACACGGCCGATGCGGCGAATGTCGTCCGGCCAGCCGATCACCGGCCGCCCGTAGGGATGCGAGAGGTAGAGTGCTGCGGCAAGCTGTTCGCTCATCAACGATTGCGGATCGTTGTCCACGCGCATGCGTCGCTCTTCCATCACCACATTGCGTTCGGTACGCACGTTGTTGTCGGAAAGGTCGAGGTTCGCCATACGGTCGGCCTCAAGCCGCATCATCAAAGGCAGGCGATCCTTCGCGATCTGCTCGTAGAACGCCGTGTAATCGTGCGTGGTGAAGGCGTTTGTCTCGCCGCCGTTGCGCGCCACGATCAAGGCGAACTGACCGTTGGGATATTGCTTGGTCCCACGGAACATCATGTGTTCGAAGAAATGCGCCAGCCCCGAAAGCCCCGGCGGATCGTCGTCGCCGCCGACGCGGAACCAAAGCATCTGCGTGACGACGGGCGCACGATGATCCGGCACGACCAGCACCTGCATTCCGTTCTGCAACGAGAACTGGAAAGCCTTGGGCGGCGATGGCGGAGGCGGCGATGCGGCGGACGTAAGAACGGCGATGCCTGCCAGAAGCGCCGCACGACCGAGAAATCTTGTGACGTTCCCTCTCCCTCTCAGGGAGCGTCCAGAAAACATGCGCTCACAATCCCAACCAGCTAAACCAGCCGCTGTCGCTATCGTCGTCGGAATTGTCGTTCGAGGCGGGATCGTCCTGATCGGCTGTGCCCTGTGGGGTCATGCGCTCGGCGCTTTTCTTGCCAAGACGTTCCGCTTCCGCATCGGCGTTCACCGGATGACCGTCCTTGTCCGTGGGTGTGCTGAACAACAGCCGATCCGTGAAGCTGGGATCGGACGCTTCGAGATTGGCGTTGTCGGCGGCGATCTGTTGGCGGATCGTTGGGTTGGTCGTGGCGGCGCCCGCATGAGCAAGCAGCAGCTTCTCGCCCTGGCTATATTGACCGGTGATGGTGGACGCGACGGCCGCGGGATCGTTGGAAAACAGGCTCGCCTGTGCCGCCTGCGTCGGAAGTGTTTGATTCAGGGGCGCGGCACCGGGACGCGGCGGGCGCAGATTGTAGTCGGGCGGCATGATGAGCGGCGCCTTGGTGACGACCGCAAACTCATCGGGTGCTGCCTTGCTCATGCCGGCGGCGCTGCGAATGCTGTCGCAGCCAGCAAGCGCCAACGCCGCACATGCCAGGGCCATTACGGGTAAGGCTTTCATCATGCGATTCATATCCGGTTCCGTCAGGAGCTTTGCCCGGCCCGTGCTTCGGGCTTCACCAGTGCATCGTATAGCAGGGCGATCACGCCAAAGGTAATGGCGATGTCTGCGACATTGAAAACATACCAGTCGTAGCCGAAGGCATAGAAGTGAAAAAAGTCGGCAACCGCGCCGTAAGCCAGCCGGTCGATCAGATTGCCGACCGCCCCGCCGACCACAAGGCCGAGGCCAATCGCCAGCGATTTGCGGTTCGAATGCCACATCCACCAGCCCAAAGCTGCGACCGCGCCCGCAGAGAAGAGGCCCAGCAGCAAGGTTCCGGCCAGCCCGCGAGCCGGAAACAGGCCATAGCTGACGCCCGGGTTCCAGACCATTACGAGATTAAAAAATGGCAAGACGGAGACGGATTCGCCCGTACGCATCTCGTTGAAACCGAATGCGTGCAGCAGCAGCAGCTTCGACCCCTGATCCAAAATCAGGGCCACCATCGCAGTGACGAACCCCCAATCGCGTGGGGTGAAGTTGCGCCAGTTCAGATTCATGCGCCCACCGCTTCGTTGCAGCGATTGCAGAGATCGTCATGTTCGTTCGTGCCGACCTCGGGGAGGATCATCCAGCACCGGGCGCATTTGTTGCCCTGTGCGTGATGGAATTCCACCGCCACGCCTTCGACATCCGGCAGACGGAACGCATCGGCGGGCGGCGCAATGGTCGAGACGTGCGCATTCGAGGTGATGGCGATTTCGCCCAGGTTCACGCCATCGAACAGTTTGGCGTCGTTCGCATCGGTGACGTAAAGCGTGGGCATCGCTTCGAGGCTGGCGCCGATCACCTTGTCGCGCCGCGCCACTTCCAGCGCACCCGTAACCACGCGGCGAAGCGTGCGGATACGGTTCCACTTTTCAATCAGTGCGGCGTTCGCCCAGTCGCGCGGCGTCTGCGGGAAGAGCTGCAGATGCACACTGTTGTTCTCGCCGGGGAAGCGATAGAGCCACGCTTCCTCCATGGTGAAACAGAGGATAGGCGCAAGCCAGGTCGCGACGCGGCGGAAAACTTCGTCCGTTACCGTGCGCGCCGCGCGGCGGCGAACGCTAGCCGCAGCGTCGCAGTAAAGCGCATCCTTGCGGATGTCGAAATAGAACGCGGAAAGCTCATTCGTGCAGAACGAGAACACCGTGTTGTAGACGCGATTGAAATCATAATTCGTATAGTCGTCACGCACCGCTGTGTCGATTTCCGCGAGGCGAGCGAGAATGTAGCGCTCCAGCTCCGGCATCTCGCGATAGGCTATCCGCTCCTTTTCTTCGAACCCCGCGAGGTTCGCCAGCATGAACCGGATCGTGTTGCGAAGACGACGATAGGCGTCGGTATTCGACTGGATGATATCGTTGCCCATGCGCAGGTCTTGGGTGAAGTCGCTGGAGGCGACCCAGAGCCTGAAGATATCGGCGCCGTTCTTGTCGGCGATTGTTTGCGGCAGGATCACATTTCCCACCGATTTCGACATCTTGTCGCCCTCGCGATCGAGCACGAAGCCTGCTGTCAGCACTTCGTCATAAGGCGCGCGGCCGCGCGTGGCGCAGCTTTCCAAGAGAGAGGACTGGAACCAGCCGCGATGCTGGTCCGAACCTTCGAGATAGAGGTCGGCATGATCCTTCTGCGGCCATTCCGGCTCGAGCGGCTGCTCAACCGTGAAAACGTGCGTAGAGCCGGAATCGAACCAGACATCGAGAATGTCTGTCACCTGCTCGAAATCGTCCGCGTCATAGGCATTGCCCAGAAACCGTTCGGCAGCACCCGGCTTGAACCACGCATCCGCGCCTTCGGATTTGAACGCATCGACAATGCGGGCATTCACTTCACGATCGTTGAGGATCTCGTCGGTTTTTTTGTTCACGAAGATCGCAAGCGGCACGCCCCAGGCGCGCTGCCGCGAGAGCACCCAGTCGGGGCGATCCTTCACCATGCCTGCGATGCGATTTTCGCCCGATTTTGGAAACCACCTCGTATCGCCGATGGCTTTCATCGCCCGCTCGCGCAGCGTGCCGCCGCCGGGGATATCCTTATCCATCGATGCAAACCATTGCGGTGTCGCGCGGAAAATGACCGGCGCTTTCGAACGCCAGGAATGTGGATATTGATGGCGCAGTGTACCCTTTGCGAGCAGTTTGCCGGCTTCGATCAGCGTCTTGATGACCGCGCCATTCGCATCGCCGTCTTTTCCTTCCGGCGTGAGAATGCGCTTGCCCGCGAAGATCGGGACGCCGCCTGCGAACGAGCCGTCTTCTTTTACAATGCCGAACGCGTCCGGGTTCTCGCGAGTGTAATTGCGGTTAAGGCTGGTCAGCAACGCAAAGTCTTCTTCGCCGTGACCCGGCGCGGTGTGCACGAAACCCGTGCCCGTATCGGCAGTGACGTGATCCCCCGGCAGCACAGGCACATCGAACTCGTACCCGAGCCCGCGCAGCGGGTGCGCCGCGACCAGGCCATGCGGATCGACTTTCGCGATGCGTTTCAGCGTGACCTTGGAATGCTTGGCCGTTTGATCGGCAAGCGCGTCGGAGAGCAATAATTTCTCGCCCGCCGCCGGCAACCCGCCGTCGCTCACGCTTTCCACTTCGTAGAGCGCATAGTCCATCGAAGGCGAGAACGCGACCGCACGGTTTCCGGGAATCGTCCACGGTGTGGTCGTCCAGATGACGATGCTGGCGCCCTTCAACTCGGCAGGGCCGCTGACGATCGGAAACTTCACATAAATCGTCGGCGACTGTTTTTCGTGATATTCGACCTCGGCTTCGGCAAGCGCGGTCTTCTCGACCGGCGACCACATCACCGGCCGGAAGCCGCGATAGAGCAAGCCGTTGTCCACGAATTTGTGCAACTCGGAGGCGATCACCGCTTCGGCACGATAGTCCATCGTGGTGTATGGCTTGTCCCACTGCCCCATGCAGCCGAGCCGCTTGAACTGCGCGCGCTGCACATCGATCCAGTGATTGGCGAATTCGCGGCAATCCCTGCGGAGCTTATCGATCGGAACGTCGTCCTTCGATTTACCTTCGCTGCGATATTTTTCTTCGATCTTCCATTCGATCGGCAGACCGTGGCAGTCCCAACCGGGAATGTACGGCGCGTCGAAGCCAAGAAACCCGCGCGAACGCACAACAATGTCCTTCAGCACCTTGTTCAGTCCGGTGCCGGAATGGATTTCGCCGTTTGCGTAAGGTGGGCCGTCATGAAGGATGAAGAGCGGCTTACCCTTCATTTTTTTCCGGATCTGGCCGTAGACATCCAGCTTCTCCCACCGGGCGAGCCATTTGGGCTCGGCTTCGGGCAAGCCCGCCTTCATCGGAAAGTCGGTCGAGGGCAAAAACAGGGTGGCGCGATAGTCGCGCGGACTTTTCTCAGAGCTCGGTTGGTCGGTCATGGTCTTTCGGGTCTTGCATCAGGGTTCTCGTGCGGCATCCCGGCATCCGGCCCAGCGCTCAAGCGCGCAGCAGCGGAGCCGGGCGGCGAATTCGAGAAAAGCCCTTCAAGCCCAAGACCATGGAATAAGCCTGCAAATCAGCGGGGCTTCTTCTAGCAGCGAGGTTTGGGCCGGTCCAGCGACCTACCCCCTACCAAGGGGTCGGGCTAACCGTTCGATCTCCTCTCGCACCGCGTCCGGCCGTTCCATCGGGAGGAAATGGGTGGTCCCCGGCACCTTGATCAGCCGTGTGTGACCGTGGCGGCGGGCAAAGGCGCGGCATTCGCTTTCCGGCGGCGTGGAATGCTCCGCATAGAGCAAGGTCACCGGGCAGCGGATACGCCGCGCAAGGTCAACCGCCCCGATGGGCGTCGAGCGGAAGGTCTGGGCCTCCCAGGACGGCGCGCAGGCCAGTCGCACCTCCTCGCCATTGCCGGTGGGGATCAGGCCGCCCTTGAGATAGGCCACCAGAAATTCCTCCGGCCAGGTCCGGAAGGCGCCACGGCCGAGATAGGACAGCCGCGCGGCATCGAACGAAGCGAATGTCGCCCGGCGGCGCTCGGCGCGGGAGGCCAGATCCATGCTTGGCGGTCGCAACGGAATCCACCGCATCAGATGCACGACCTTGGGGATCAGCACAGGCTCAAGCAGCAGCAACCCTTTCACGCGGCCCGGCCAAAGTGCAGCGATCATCGTACTGACAATTGCGCCCATGGAATGGCCCGCGAGGATCACGGGGCCATTCGCCGTGGCATTCAGAAAGTGGGCGAGGTCGTGCTGGAAAATTTTCCAGTCTCGCGCCATTCGCGGCGCCGTATGAAGCGTGGTGAAGCCGTGGCCGCGGGCATCGCTCGCCAATATGCGCATATGCGCGGACAAGGGCGCCAGCAGTGGCCCATAGGTTTCCGCGTTGAAGCCGGTGGCATGTGCGAAATGCAGCGTGGGCCCGGCGCCCGCCCATTCCAGATAGGAAATGTTGCCATCGGAAAGGGATAGCGTGTGGCGCGCGGGTTCTCTCATCCCTCTTAGCTTTACGGGCAAGGCGGGCATTTCGTAAACATAAGAAACCGCTATCCAAAAATTCGAGGAACGCCATGCATCCAGTCGTTCATGCCGCCGAGGTGCCCGACAAAGCCGCCATCATCATGGCGCGCACCGGCGAGACGATTTCCTACCAACAGCTCGAAGATCGTTCGAACCAGGGCGCGCAACTATTCCGCAAACTGGGCCTTAAGACCGGCGACGCCATCGCGATCTTCATGGAAAACAATGCGCGCTTCCTCGACATCTGCTGGGCGGCGCAGCGCGCGGGCCTTTATTACACCTGCATCTCCTCGCGCCTGACGGCCGGCGAAGTCGAATACATCGTGAAAGATTGCGGTGCCAAGGCATTCGTCGCTTCGCACTCGCTGGCAAAAGTCGCGGAGGAAGTTGCATCGCTCATTCCCGGTGTAAAGCTGTTGATGGTGGGCGGCATCATTCCCGGTTATGCCAGCTACGAAGACTCCGCAGCGGCTATGCCGGCCGAACGCATTGCGGACGAAACAGCCGGAACGGACATGCTGTATTCTTCCGGTACGACGGGACGCCCGAAAGGCGTGCGGCTGGCGCTGAGCGGATTGCCGATCGACGCGCCAAGCCCGCTCACCATGCTGGCTTCGATGCTGTTCGGCATCACCAAGGATTCCATCTATCTTTCGCCCGCCCCGCTCTATCACGCGGCACCCTTGCGCTACTGCATGGCAATGCATCGGCTTGGCGGAACGGTCGTGGTGATGGATCATTTCGATGCGGAAGAAGCGCTGCGGTATATCGAGAAATACAAGGCGTCTGCCAGCCAATGGGTGCCGACCATGTTCGTGCGGATGCTGAAACTGCCCGATGAAGTCCGCCTGAAATACGACGTCTCATCGATGAAGACGGCGATCCACGCCGCCGCGCCCTGCCCCGTCGATGTGAAACACAAAATGATCGAATGGTGGGGGCCGGTGCTGCACGAATACTACGCGGGCACCGAAGGAAACGGCTTCGTCTACACCAACAGCGAAGATTGGTTGGCCCATCCCGGAACTGTCGGGCGCGCCATGGTCGGCATCGTTCACATCTGCGACGACCAGGGCAACGAAGTCCCCGTCGGCGAAGAAGGCGTGATCTACTTCGAAGGCGAGAACCAGTTCGAATATCACAACGACCCGAAAAAGACGAAAGAGTCCCGCCACCCCGAGCATCCCAACTGGTCGACATTGGGCGATGTCGGCAAGCTGGACGAAGACCGCTTTCTTTATCTGACCGACCGCAAAGCATTCATGATCATCTCCGGCGGCGTGAACATCTATCCGCAGGAAGCCGAAAACCTTCTGATATCGCATCCCAAAGTGGCGGACGTTGCCGTGATCGGCGTGCCGAACGAGGATTTCGGCGAGGAAGTGAAAGCCGTCGTGCAACCCGCGAACTGGGACGATGCGGGCCCTGCATTGGCGGAAGAGCTGATCGCCTATTGCCGCCAGCACCTTTCACCCATCAAATGCCCGCGTTCGGTGGATTTCGAACGCGAGCTGCCGCGGCACCCGACGGGCAAGCTCTACAAGCGTCTGATCCGCGACCGCTATTGGGGCAAACGCGAGTCACGCATTGTCTGACGCGACGCCGACAGAATTGCCGCCATCGCTCGGTCGCCTGCTCGAACGCGCCGATTTCAACGCCGACCGCCTGCAACTGATCGCAAAGGCATGGGCGGCATCGGGCGAACAGCCGTTCATCGGCGATGTCGAACGCGCCAATCTTCTGGAAGGCGTGCGCTCGGCCATCGCACCCGGTAGCGACTTATGGGTGTTCGGCTATGGCTCGTTGATGTGGAATCCGGCGATCAAAACCGCCGAAAGCCGCAAAGCGCGCATCTCCGGCTACACCGCGCGCTTCTGCCTGAGCATCCGCATGGGTCGTGGCACGAAAGAACAACCGGGTCTCATGCTCGGTCTCGACGAAGGCGAAAGCTGCATCGGCATGGCCCACCGTGTGGCCGCCGAAGACGTGGATAGCGAACTCACCGTGCTATGGTTTCGCGAAATGTTTTCCGGTGCCTATCTGCCGGTCTGGGTGGATGCCGAAATGGACGGTGGGAAAAAACAACGCGCGATGACCTTCGCCGTCAACCGCAAGAATCCGCGCTACGAGGGCATTTTGAACGAAGAAACGATTGCGCGACGCATCGCGCTGGCCGAAGGTTTTATCGGCACCAACCGCGATTACCTGTTTCGCACGGTATCGCACCTGAACGGGATTGGCGTGATGGACGGGCCGCTACACGGCCTGGCCGCCCGCGTGACAGAGCTGACAAAGGAAGGAAACCAAGCATGAGCATTGAAACGACATTCGAAGATCTACCGAAGCTGGTCGGCAAAGAGACCGGCGTTTCCGACTGGGTGGAGATCACGCAGGACCGCATCAACCAGTTCGCCGACGCGACCGGCGACCACCAGTGGATCCACATCGATGTGGAACGCGCCAAAAAGGAAATGCCCGGCGGCAAGACCATCGCGCACGGCTACCTGACGTTGTCGCTCATTCCCTGGCTGACGGGCGGCTTTCTGAAAGTGAAAGGCGCGACCCGCGGCATCAATTACGGCTCCAATAAGGTCCGGTTCACCAATACGGTGCCGGTGGGCTCGAAAGTGCGCGCGAAAGCGAAGCTGCTGTCGGCGGAACCCAAGGCGGGCGGGATGCAGCTCATCAACGAGGTGACCATCGAAATCCAGGGTCAGGATCGCCCGGCCTGCGTGGCCGAGACGATGGGGCTGGTTTACCGCTGATCTGAATGCAGGCATTTCTGGTTTCATTGTCCACGGTCGCCATCGCCGAGATGGGCGACCGTACGCAACTCTTGTCGATGTTATTGGCCGCGCGCTTTCGCAAGCCGTGGCCAATCATCGCGGGGATTCTGTTTGCGACCATCGCCAACCACGCGCTTGCCGCGTTGATCGGCGTCGAGTTTGCAAAATACCTCACACCCTTCGTGCTGAACCTGATCGTGGGCATCAGCCTTATCGGCATGTCGATCTGGACGTTGATCCCCGACAAAATCGACGAAAATGAAAAACTCGACGGCCGCGGCGCCTTCGCCGTCACGCTGATCGCCTTCTTCATCGCCGAGATGGGCGACAAGACGCAGATCGCGACCGCGGCCCTCGCCGCCGGTTATCACGACCTGTTCGAGGTGGTGGCGGGCAGCACGCTCGGCATGATGATTGCCAACGTGCCGGCGGTCTTCCTGGGACACGGATTCGCCGCGAAACTGCCGCTGCGCGCCATCCATATCGGCGCGTCGACCCTGTTCGCGGTATTGGGCGTCTGGTTTATTGCCCAAGCCGTGCTTTGAGGAAGTCCACGATATTGGCCACGGCCTTCCTGGCTTCAGGCAACACGTCGGCGGTCACCTGCCAGACGTGAAACACGCCCGGCCACACCTCGATGGTCGCATCCACGCCCGCCGCTTTCATCTTCTCGGCCATGCGGATGCTGTCGTCGCGCAGCAACTCGTCGCGCGAGCAGTGAAACAGCGTCGGCGGCAATCCGGTCACATCGCCGCGATAGGGCGAAACCAGCGGATGCGTCGGATCGGCATCCGGGCAGTAGA
>DASZYI010000073.1:0-15110 GCA_035545475.1 Rhizomicrobium sp. | reverse complement strand
ACCGCGGGCCACACCTCCCCAACGAGGTGCTTCATTCTGGAAGGAATGATCGATGACCGGAAATATTCCGGCCGTGCGCCCTGCACGGCCTTTTTTTTCGTCCGGACCTTGCGCCAAACGGCCGGGTTGGACTGCCGAAGCCCTCGGTGGCGCGCTTTTGGGACGGTCGCACCGCTCCAAACCCGGCAAGGCAAAACTCAAAGAAGCGATCGATCGCACCAAGCAGATACTCGGCATTCCCGCCGACTATCGCGTGGGCATCGTTCCCGCGTCCGACACGGGTGCCGTGGAAATGGCGATGTGGTCGATGCTGGGGCCAAGGCCCGTCGACATGTTCGCGTGGGAAAGCTTCGGCGAAGACTGGGTGACCGACGTCGCCAAGCAGTTGAAGCTGAAAGATGCCCGCATCGTCAAAGCCGGTTACGGCGAACTGCCCGACCTGAAACAGGCCGATCCCACGCACGACATCGTATTCCTGTGGAACGGCACGACATCGGGCGTGCGCGTGCCGAACGGCGATTGGATCTCCAACGATCGCGAAGGCATCACGATCTGCGATGCGACGAGTGCCGCGTTCGCGATGGACCTGCCGTGGGACAAGCTCGATGTGACAACCTTCTCCTGGCAGAAGGTGCTGGGCGGCGAAGCGGCGCATGGAATGCTGGTGCTATCCCCGCGTGCGGTTGCCCGGCTTGAATCCTATACGCCGCCCTGGCCGCTGCCGAAGATCTTCCGCATGACCAAGGGCGGGAAGCTGAACGAAGGCATTTTCGAAGGCGAGACGATCAACACACCATCGATGCTGGCGCTCGAAGATTATCTCGATGCGCTGAAATGGGCGGAAGTCGTGGGCGGCCTCAAAGGGCTCATCGCGCGCGCCGACAGCAACCTCGCGGTACTCGACCGCTGGGTGCGCGAAAGCAACTGGGCTGCATTTCTGGCCGGGGACAGCGCGTTGCGCTCCAACACGTCGGTCTGCCTCAAGATCGTCGATCCGTGGTTTGCCGGACTTGCGCCGGAAGCACAGGCCGAGGCGGCGAAGAAGATCGCAAGCGTATTGGAGAAAGAGAAGGTCGCCTATGACGTGGCGGCCTATCGCAGCGCGCCTTCGGGACTGCGCATCTGGTGCGGTGCAACCGTCGAACGTGCCGATTTGGAAGCATTGACGCCCTGGCTCGATTGGGCCTGGGCGCAAGTGAAGGGTTGATCCGATGCCGAAAGTTCTGATTGCCGATAAGCTTTCTCCCGCAGCCGTTGCGATCTTCAAGGAGCGTGGAATCGAGGCCGATGTGAAAACGGGATTGAGCAAGGAAGAATTGCTCAAGATCGTCGATCAATATGACGGCATGGCCATCCGCTCGGCGACCAAGGTGACGGCGGACGTCATCAAGGCGGCGAAGAACCTGAAAGTCGTGGGACGCGCGGGCATCGGCGTCGATAACGTCGATATTCCGGCGGCGACCGCTGCCGGTGTGATCGTGATGAACACGCCGTTCGGCAATTCGATCACCACCGCCGAACATGCCATCGCGATGATGATGGCGCTCGCCCGCGACCTTCCCGCCGCCAATGCCTCCACCCAGGCGGGCAAGTGGGAAAAGAACCGCTTCATGGGGACCGAGGTTTACGGCAAGACGCTCGGCCTGATCGGCGCGGGCAATATCGGCTCCATCGTCGCCGACCGCGCCAAGGGGCTGAAGATGCATGTCGTGGCGTTCGATCCGTTCCTTTCGCCGGAACGCGCGGCGACGCTCGGCGTCGAGAAAGTGGAATTGAACGAACTTCTGGCGCGCGCGGATTTCATCACGCTGCACACCCCGCTCACCAACGAGACGCGCAACATCATCTCGGCGGATGCGATCAACAAGATGAAGAAGGGTGCGCGCGTCATCAATTGCGCGCGCGGCGGATTGGTGGACGAAGCGGCGCTGAAGGCCGCACTCGATTCCGGCCATCTTGCGGGCGCAGCCCTCGATGTGTTCGAGGAAGAGCCTGCAAAATCGAACATCCTCTTCGGCAACGAAAAGGTGATTGCGACGCCGCATCTGGGCGCCTCTACCGAGGAAGCGCAAGAAAACGTGGCGCTGCAGGTGGCGGAGCAGATTTCGGATTACCTGCTCACCGGCGCGATCACCAATGCGCTCAACATGCCCTCGATCAAAGCCGAAGAGGCGCAGAAGGTGAAGCCGTGGATCGTGCTGGCCGAGAAGCTGGGCGCGTTCGTGGGACAGCTTACCGATACGAGCCTTCAATCCATCGACATCCTTTACGAAGGCACGGCATCGGAATTGAACCAGCGCGCGCTGACACAGGCAGCCGTTGCAGGCGTGTTGAAGCCCGCACTCTCCGACGTGAACATGGTCAATGCGCCCATCGTGGCGAAGGAACGCGGCATCAAGGTCAGCGAAACGCGCCGTCCGCGGCAGGGTGCTTACGAAGGCTATATCAAGATCACCGCAGTGCTCGACGGCACGACACGGCGCGTGGCGGGAACGGTTTTCTCCGACGGGCGGCCGCGGCTGATTCAGGTGAAGGACATCAATCTCGACGCCGAATTCGCGCCGCACATGCTTTATGTCGTGAACGAAGACAAGCCCGGATTCATCGGCAAGCTGGGAACGCTGTTGGGCGATGCGAAGGTTAACATTGCGTCATTCGCGCTCGGCCGCAGCGCGCCGGGCGAAGACGCCATCGCATTGGTCGAGGTGGATGGCGGGGTTTCCGACAAGGTGCTGGGCGAGATCACGAAGTTGCCATTGGTGAAACTCGCCAAGGGCCTTGCATTCTAGCCTTTGCCCATACACTTCTCTTGCGTGACCTCACGCGAGGGGTAAATGCACCCTGCCGTTACGATCATCGCGCTTTGGGCTGCCTGGGCGCTTTCATGGGTGGCGGCGGCACTGTGGAGCGATCCTGCTGAAAAGCGCGTGACCTTGGCGGCGGAAGCGCAATATCGCGTGCTGATGGTGGTGGGTGCAGTTCTTTTTTTCATTCCGGCGCACGGCTATTACGGCCCGCTCCGTCTTTGGCATGTGAACTGGACGCAAGCGTGGATTGCCGTGGGCTTGACGACGTTCGGTTTTATCTTCGCATGGTGGGCGCGCCTTCATCTGGGGCGGCTGTGGTCGGGCAACATCACCAAGAAGGCGGGTCACCGCGTGGTGGAAAGCGGGCCCTACGGATTGGTGCGCCACCCGATCTATACCGGATTGCTGATTTCGACTTATGCAACCTTGTGGGCGAAAGGCACCGTTTACGGCGTCGCGGGCGCAGCCCTTCTCACCTTGGGTATCTGGCTGAAGGCGCGGCTGGAAGAACGCTTCCTGCGCGAGGAATTGGGCGCGGCGGCTTATGACGATTATAGCCGCCGCGTACCCATGCTGGTGCCGTTCGTGAAATTCTAGATCGCGTCGAACAACTGGACGTCGGGGCGGCCCGCCATGGCAGGGCCCATCTTGGGACCGATCGTCTTGAAGTGATCGGAATTGCGGTGCGCTTCGACGGCGGCCGCATCTTCATACATCTCCATCACGACATAAGTGTTCTCGTCGGTCTTCGATTTGAAGAATTGATAGAGCTTGTTGCCCGGTTCGTTCTTGCGCACCGCAGCCATCAATTCCTTCGCCACGCTTTCCAGTTCGGCGTTCTTGCCGGGTTGGATCTTGATTGTCGCAACAATTCCAATGGCCATCTTTTCCTCCTGATAGTGCCGGGCGGCACGCTAGACGGGCCGACCCGATCCTTCAATACCGAGCCCTCGCTATCGAATTACCTCCCCTTGAAATCGCCCGGACGCTTCTCGAAGAACGCGGCGACCGCTTCGTGGTGGTCTTCGGTGAGATGGGCAAGCGCCTGCATGGACGCGCTCATTTCCATGATCGTGTCGAAGCTCACGCTCTGGCCCTCGCGCATCATGCGTTTGGTCATGCGCAGCACATCCGGCGGCTGGCGGCAGATGCGCGCGGCGAGCGCGCGGGCGTCGTCGATCAATTGTGCCGCAGGCACCACGCGCGAGACCAGGCCCCATGACAGCGCCGTCTGCGCATCGATGGTGTCGCCCGTGAAGAACAGTTCGGCAGCGCGCGCATGGCCGATGGTGCGGGGCAATATCCACGAACCGCCGTCGCCCGGGACGAGACCGATACGCAGAAAAGTCGCACCGAAGATCGCGTTGTCGGCTGCGATGCGCATGTCGGCGAGGCAAGCCACGTCGTTGCCGAGCCCGATGGCGGGACCGTTGACCGCTGCGATCATCGGCACCTCGACACCCCATAGCGAACGCACGATGCGATGGATGCCGTTGCGATAACGCTCGCGGATGTGAACACCCGCACCGGCGAAGGAACCCGAACGTTCGCGCATCGCCTTCACGTTTCCGCCCGCCGAGAAGGCGGAGCCGGCGCCCGTCAGGATCACGCAGCGCACATCCCGATCACCATTGATGCGGGCACATGCCTCGCTGAACAACTCGCCGTCGCCCTCCTCTCCCAGCGGATTTCGGGTTTCGGGCCGATTGATGGTGAGCGTGACCAGGGGGCCATTCTTTTCGAACAGAAGCGCGGACAAGGTTTCCTCCGGATAATTATGGTGAACGGTAATTTACCACTTAAGTGGGCGTTGGCGAAAAGCTCCATTAACGCTCGGCGGGGCATTCTTGGCCGAACAAGCAGGGCATCCGTAGACATCGTGCGGGAAGAAAGTAAAGCGGCCAGAGCCGAGCCGGGGCGTTTCGGGCGGGTGCGCGCAATCATGCGCCACATGCGCGAAAGCTTTTCGCGCGCCATGTACCCACAGACAGAAGCCGATCTGCGTCTTGTCGAGGCGCAGCTCGAAATCTCGCGCAAGCAAACTGCGCCGACGACCTACACCCTGCCCTTCACCGCCATCGTGGTGTCGGCCACCAATTTCTTCTGGGTGCCGACCATCCGGCTGTTGCTGTGGCCGCTCGCGGTTATCCTGTTGAGCGCGATTGCCGAGATCAAATACCAGCACTTCCTCAAATATGACGACCGCTCGCCGCAATCGGTGCGTTATCGCGCCAAGATGGCCGTCATCATGGGCGGCGTGCTGGTGGCGGCATGGTGCTCGATGGTGTTCGTCATCTGGGTGCCGGGCGTGCCGGGCAACCATTTGCTGATCCTGTTCCTGCTGTGCGCTTCGCTTTCGGGATGGGCGACGTCGGGCGCGGTCTACCTGCCGATGCTGTATGTTACGCTGCCGATCTATCTCGTTGCGATGACGGTGGTGCCCATGGTGGCGGGCGACATGATCGACGCGATCCTCGGCTGGCTGTGCATCGGCTTCTGGGTGATGATGGCGGCGCAGGCATCCATCAATTACGAGACCAGCACCAAGAAGCTGAAACTCGAAGACGAACGCGTGCTGCTGATCGAGGATCTGCAGCGGGCCAAAGAGACCTCCGACCGCGCCCGCGAACGCGCCGAAGCGGCATCCCGCGCGAAGTCGACCTTCCTTGCCAATATGAGCCACGAATTGCGCACGCCGCTGAACGCGATCCTCGGCTTTTCGGAAATCATCAAGACGCGCGCTTTCGGCAATTCCATCGAGCAATATTCGGAATACGGCAATTACATTCACGGATCGGGCCAGCACCTGCTCACTCTCATCAACGACATCCTCGACCTCGCCAAGATCGAGGCTGGCCGCATGACCTTGCGGGAGGACGAGTTGGACATTGTCCGCCTCATCGAAGACTGCGTCGAGATGATGAACGTCAAGGCGCAGCAGGCCGGTGTGAAATTGGCGGTCGAGGCCGAAAGCGGATTCCCGCTGGTGTTCGCCGACGAGCGCGCGCTCAGGCAGATCGTCGTCAACCTGCTGTCCAACTCGATCAAGTTCACGCAACCGGGCGGTACGATCACGGTTTTTGCCCGCCGCATGCCGGATGAACGGCCGTCGTTCGGCGTAAGCGACTCCGGCATCGGCATCGCGCCGGAAGACCATCGCCGCGTGTTCGAGAGCTTCGGACAGGGCCGCCACGATGCCGTGCAGGCCGACAAGAGCACCGGCCTCGGCCTTCCCATCGTGAAGGGATTGGCCGAAGCTCATGGCGGCAGCGTGCTGCTGGAAAGCACGCCTGGCGTGGGCACGACCGTAACGGTCCTGCTGCCGACCACGCGCGTACGCGCGCGCAGCGAACCTTTGCGGGCGGCAGGCTAGCTTTAGCTCAGAGACGCGTAGCGTTTCAGATGGTGATCGACATTGCCGAACAGCGTGTCGATCATCGTAACGCGCTTGAAGTAATGGCCGACATTGAGTTCGTCGGTCATGCCGATGCCGCCGTGGATCTGCACGGCTTCCTGACCCACATACCGGCCGGCGCGACCGATCTGGACCTTCGCGGCAGAAGCGGCCTTCTTGCGGGCGGCGGCATCTTCGTTCAAGTGCAGCGTCACCATCAGCGTCATCGACACCGACTGCTGGTAGCTCGTGAACATGTCCACCATGCGGTGTTGCAACGCCTGGAACTTTCCGATCGGCACGCCGAACTGCTTGCGCGTCTTCGAATATTCGACCGTGGTGTCGACCAGCACCTTCATGGCGCCGGTGGCTTCGGCGCAATGGGCGGCGATGGCTTCATCGGCGGCGCGTTCGACCAGCGCCAGACCGTTATCGGCCTGTCCGATGATGCGCGAAGCAGACACTTCGACGTTCTCCAACGTCACTTCGGAGGCCCGCAGGCCGTCGACGGTCGGATAATCGCGCGTGGCGACGCCCTTGGTCTTCTTGTCGACGAGAAAGACGGTGACGCCATTATCGTCGCGCTGGTTGCCCGCGGTGCGCGCAGTGACGATCAACGTGTCGGCCCAGGGCGCACCGATCACCACCGCTTTGTGACCGTTCAAGACGTAGCTCGAACCCTGCTTCTTCGCCGTGGTGGAAATATCGGCGAGGTTGAAACGGCTTTTCGGTTCGGCGAAGGCAAAGGCAAGGATGGATTCGCCGCCCGCGATCTTGGGCAACACTTCCTCTTTCAGTTCCTTCGATCCGTCGCGCGCGATCATGCCGGCGCCGACGACAACCGTGGGAACGAACGGTTCGACCACAAGGGCTTTGCCGAATTCTTCCATGACGATCATGTTCTCGACCGCGCCGCCGCCGAGGCCGCCGAAATCTTCGGGCAAGCTGGCCGCCAGAAGGCCGAGTTCGGCGAAGTGCTGCCAGTTTGCAGGGTCGCGGCCCGGTTCGGCGCGGGTGAATTTGCGCCAGTTTTCGAAGGTGTAATTGTCGGCGAGGAATTTCGCGACCGAGTTGCGGAGCAGCGTCTGCTCTTCGCTGAAGGAGAAATCCATGAGCGTTTGTCCTGTCGAATTGGGCCGGGCTTAGAGGCCCAGAACGGCCTTGGCGATGATGTTGCGCTGAATCTCGTTAGAGCCGCCATAGATGGAGGCCTTGCGCATGTTGAAATAGCGGCCCGCGGCGCCATGGGCGTAGTCCGGTCCGATATATTCGTTGTCGCCGAGCTTGCGGTCGTCCGGATAGCCGTAATAGCCGACCGCTTCGAGCGTCAGTTCGGTGATGCGCTGCTGAACTTCCGTGCCCTTGATCTTGAGGATCGAGCTTTCGGGACCCGCCATCTGGCCTTTGGATTCCTGTGCCAGCGTGCGCAGTTCGGTGTATTCGAGCGCCGTCAGGTCGATTTCGAGTTCGGCGATCTTGTTCGAGAACTCGTCGGTCTGGATGAGCGGCTTGCCGTCCAGCGTCTCAGCGGTTGCGATCTCTTTCAGGCGTTCGATGGCCTTCTTGGAACGCGCCACGCCCGCAATGCCGGAGCGTTCGTTGACGAGCAGGAATTTGGCGTAGGTCCAGCCTTTATTCTCTTCGCCGATGCGGTTTTCGACCGGCACTTTCACGTTGTCGAAGAAGACCTCGTTCACTTCGTGGGCGCCGTCGAGCACGATGATCGGCTTCACGGTGATGCCCGGTGTCTTCATGTCGATCAGCAGGAACGAGATGCCTTCCTGCTGTTTCGCATTCGGATCGGTGCGAACGAGACAGAATATCCAGTCGGCATATTGCGCAAGCGTCGTCCAAGTCTTCTGGCCGTTGACGATGTAGTGGTCGCCTTCGCGCACCGCGCGGGTACGAAGCGAGGCAAGATCGGAGCCCGAACCGGGTTCAGAATAACCCTGGCACCACCAGTCTTCGCCCGAAAGGATGCGCGGCAGATACTTCTTTTTCTGCTCGTCATTGCCGAAGGTGAAGATGACGGGACCGACCATCGACACGCCGAAGGGAAGGATCGGAGTGGTTTCGGCGCGCGCGCTCTCTTCGTTGAAGATATAGCGCTGGGTCACGTTCCAGCCGGTGCCGCCATATTGCTTGGGCCAATGCGGCGCCACCCAGCCTTGCTTGTAGAGCGCCTTGTGCCAGGCGAGATAGGAGTCCTTGGAACGGACGTCTTCGCCCATCGCATCGCGCATATCCGGCGTGAAATTGCGCTCGATGAAGCTGCGGACTTCCTGGCGGAAGGCTTCTTCTTCGGGCGAGAAGCTGACGTCCATGGCGTTCTCCCAAATCCGACAAATTGTCAGTTCACTATGATACCGGTCCCCGGAGCCGGCCCGCAAGCAGCCATTGGTGGCTAATTGCCGCTTTCCGGATCACCCCTTTCGCGGCGGATCGCTTCGTGATGGCGGATCACTTCCTTCACGATGAAGGCGAGGAATTTCTCGGCGAAATCGGGATCGAGATGCGCGTTTTCCGCCAATGCACGCAGCCGCGCAATCTGCACCGCCTCGCGCGCGGGATCGGCCGGCGGGAGGCCATGGGCGGCTTTGTATTCGCCCACCGCCTTGGTGCATTTGAACCGCTCCGCCAGGAGATGAATCAGCGCGGCGTCAATATTGTCGATGGACTGGCGGAAACGCGCCAATTCCTGATCCACTCCGGTCATTTCCTTGCCCCTGACTTGCCGCCCTGCCAGCGGTCTACCAGATCGGTTTCGATGTCGAACAGGTCGAGCAGGCGCCCGACCGAATGATTGACGATGTCGTCCACGGAATTTGGCCGGGGATAGAAGGCGGGCACAAGCGGGGCGACGATGGCGCCAAGATCGGAAAGCGCCGCCAGATTGCGCAGATGGCCCGCGTGAAGAGGGGTTTCCCGCAAGGCAATCACCAAGCGGCGGCGCTCCTTCAACACCACATCGGCGGCGCGTGACAGAAGCGTGCCGGTGACGCCGGTGGCGATTTCGCTCATCGTCTTGATCGAGCAGGGCAACACGATCATGCCCATGGTCTTGAACGAGCCGGAGGAGATCGCGGCCCCCACATCGCCCACCGCATAGGATTTCGTCGCGAGCTTTCGCACCTGGGCAGGTTTGAGATCGGTCTCATAGGCGAATGCCATCTCGGCAGCCTTGCTGATGACGAGATGGGTCTCGATGCCGGTCTCACGCAGCGCCTCCAACAGGCGCACGGCGTAGATCACGCCGGATGCACCGGATATGCCGACGATCAACCGTTTCGGGGTTCCCTTTGCCATGGCGGCACCCTACTGGCGGCAAGAGAATTTCGCCAAGGGTGCGGCGCACAAAAGGGTTGCGCTCCGCGCCATTTTCGTCCCCATAGCAAGCGGCAACATACGCTCTAGCCAAGCCTGACCGCGCAAATAATATTGCCGGCGGGATGGGGTAAAAGAAGATGACATATTCCGGCATCACGCCGCCCGAAAAGCAGGGGCTGTACGACCCCGCGAACGAGCACGACGCCTGCGGCGTGGGGTTTGTGGCCAATATCAAGGGCAAAAAGTCCCACGAGATCGTCTCGCAGGGGCTTCAGCTCCTTATTAACCTCGATCATCGCGGCGCAGTCGGCGCGGACCCGATGGTGGGCGACGGCGCGGGCTGCCTGATCCAGATCCCCGACCTGTTGCTGCGCGAATGGGCGAAAGAAACCGGCGTCACGCTGCCCGAACCGGGACATTACGCGGTGGCGATGTGCTTTTTGCCGCAGGAAGCCAAGGCGCGCGACATCGTCGTCAAACAGTTCGAGCATTTCATCAAGGTCGAAAAGCAGGTGCTGATCGGCTGGCGCGACGTGCCGGTGACCACCGACAGTCTGGGCAAGACGGTTCTGGCGCAGATGCCGCTGATCCGCCAGGCAATCATTGGCCGGGGCACGAATATCAAGAGCCAGGATGCGTTCGAGCGGAAGATCCTCGCCATCCGCAAGCAGACGCAGAACCCGCTTGCCGCACTCGCCAAGAAGCACAAACAGCCAAGCATTACCGATTTCTACATGCCGTCCTTTTCGACGCGCACGGTAGTTTACAAAGGGCTCTTGCTCGCCCCCGATGTCGGCAAATTCTACGATGACCTGCGCAATCCGCTGACGCAATCGGCGATTGCGATGGTACACCAGCGCTTTTCGACCAACACTTTCCCATCGTGGAAGCTGGCGCATCCCTATCGCTTCATCGCGCACAATGGCGAGATCAACACCGTTCGCGGCAACGTCAACTGGATGAATGCGCGCCGCCGCACGATGGAATCCGAATTGATCGGACCCGATCTCGACAAGATGTGGCCGCTGATCCCGCACGGGCAATCGGATACAGCCTGCCTCGACAACGCGCTCGAATTGTTGCTTGCGGGCGGTTATCCGCTGGCGCATGCGATGATGATGCTGATCCCGGAAGCCTGGGCCGGCAACAAGATGATGGATGCCAAGCGGCGCGCCTTCTACGAATATCACGCAGCGCTGATCGAACCATGGGACGGCCCCGCTGCGATCGCGTTCACCGACGGACGCCAGATCGGGGCCACGCTCGACCGCAACGGTCTGCGCCCTGCCCGCTTCATCGTCACCGATGACGATCTCGTCATTCTTGCTTCCGAGGCGGGCGTGCTGCCGGTGCCGGAAGAGAAGATCGTGCGCAAATGGCGGCTGCAGCCGGGCAAGATGCTGCTGATCGACCTTGAAGAAGGCCGCATCGTCGAAGACGACGAGATCAAGCGCAAACTTGCCGATGCCGAACCTTACGAGGACTGGCTCAGAGAAGCGCAGTACAAGCTGGAAGAGCTTTCGGATTCGCCGGGCGAACAACAGGCCGCCGCCAACGATCCGACAACCCTGCTCGACCGGCAGCAAGCGTTCGGTTACACGCAGGAAGACCTGCAATTCTTCCTCGAACCGATGGCGGTAGCGGGCGACGATCCCGTCGGCTCGATGGGATCGGATACGCCGATTGCGGTGCTCTCCAAGAAGCCCAAACTGCTCTACAATTATTTCAAGCAGAACTTCGCGCAGGTCACCAATCCGCCGATCGATCCGATCCGCGAAGAACTGGTGATGTCGCTTGTTTCGATGATCGGGCCGCGTCCGAACCTGTTGGGACACGAAGCGGGCACGCACAAGCGGCTGGAAGTGGCGCAGCCTGTTCTGACCAACGCCGATGTCGAAAAAATCCGCTCGATCTCGGAACTGCTGGACGGGGCGTTCCGCACCTCGACCATCGACTGCACCTGGGACGCGCAGGAAGGTGCGGAAGGTTTGGAGAAGGCTGTCCAACGCATCTGCTCGGAAGCGACCGATGCGGTTTTGCAGGACAACAACATCCTGATCCTTTCGGATCGAGCGGTTTCCGCCGAACGGATTCCGATTCCGGCGCTGCTGGCGACGGCTGCCGTGCATCATCATTTGATCCGTCAGGGTCTCAGGATGCAGACCGGCCTGGTGGTCGAAACCGGCGAAGCGCGCGAAGTGCATCATTTCTGCGTGCTGGCGGGCTACGGCGCCGAAGCCGTCAATCCCTATATGGCGTTCGAGACGCTTGAGCAGATTCGCGTGCAGCGCAGACTTTCGCTCAAGGCGTATGAGATTCAGAAGAACTACATCAAAGCGGTCGGCAAGGGGATTTTGAAGGTGATGTCCAAGATGGGCATCTCGACCTACCAATCCTATTGCGGCGCGCAGATCTTCGACGCCGTGGGTCTTTCCTCTCATTTCATCGAGAAATATTTCACCGGCACTGCGACCACCATCGAAGGCGTCGGCATCAACGAGATCGCCGAAGAAAGCGTGCGCCGCCATCGCAACGCGTTCGGCGACAATCCGATCTACCGGAACATGCTCGACGTGGGCGGCGATTATGCCTTCCGCATACGCGGCGAAGATCACGCATGGACGCCGGAATCGGTTGCGAAGCTGCAACACGCCGTCCGCGGCAATCTGCCGGAGGAATATCGTGCGTTCGCCGCAAGCATCAACGAACAGAGCGAACGGCTTCTTACCATTCGCGGGTTGATGCAGTTCAAATTCGCCGACAAGCCCATTCCGCTGGAGGAAGTAGAGCCGGCTTCGGAAATCGTGAAGCGGTTTGCAACCGGCGCGATGAGCTTCGGCTCGATCTCCCGCGAGGCGCACACCAATCTCGCCATCGCGATGAACCGTATCGGCGGGCGTTCCAACACCGGCGAAGGCGGCGAGGAAGCAGACCGTTTCAAGCCGCTCGCCAACGGCGATTCCATGCGGTCTGCCATCAAGCAGGTGGCATCGGGCCGGTTCGGCGTGACGACGGAATATCTCGTCAACGCCGACGACATCCAGATCAAGATGGCGCAAGGCGCCAAACCCGGCGAAGGTGGACAACTGCCGGGCCACAAGGTGGACAAGAATATCGCGCGGGTGCGCCATTCGACGCCGGGCGTGGGATTGATCTCGCCGCCGCCGCATCACGACATCTATTCCATCGAAGACCTGGCGCAGCTCATTCACGACCTGAAGAACGCCAATCCAAAAGCGCGTATTTCGGTGAAGCTTGTTTCCGAAGTGGGCGTAGGCACGGTGGCGGCTGGCGTTTCGAAAGCGCGCGCCGATCATGTGACGATTTCGGGCTTCGAAGGCGGCACCGGCGCTTCGCCGCTGACCTCGCTCACTCATGCGGGCAGCCCATGGGAAATCGGGCTCTCGGAAACACAGCAGACTTTGGTGTTGAACGGTTTGCGCGGACGTATTGCCGTTCAGGTGGACGGCGGATTGCGCACCGGACGCGACGTGGCGATTGGAGCGCTGCTGGGCGCGGATGAATTCGGCTTTGCGACCGCGCCGCTGATCGCATCGGGCTGCATAATGATGCGCAAGTGCCATTTGAACACCTGCCCTGTGGGCGTTGCGACGCAGAATCCGGTGTTGCGCGCGCGGTTCACGGGCCAGCCGGAGCACGTCATCAACTACTTCTTCTTCGTGGCCGAAGAACTGCGCGAGATCATGGCGAGGCTGGGCGTGCGCACGCTCAACGAAATGATCGGGCGCGTCGACCTGCTCGACATGCGTCACGCGCTTTCGCACTGGAAAGCCAAGGGCGTCGATCTTTCGCGCATCCTGCATCAGGTAAGGCCTGCAGACGGCGTGAAGATCTGGAATTGCGAGCGGCAGGATCACGGCCTCGACGCCGCACTCGACCACGATCTCATCAAGGCCGCCCAACCGGCCATCGAAAGCGGCCAGGCGGTGCGCATCGAACGCAAGATCAAGAACGTCAACCGCACGACCGGCGCGATGCTTTCGGGCGAAATCGCCAAGCGTTATGGCCATGCGGGCCTGCCCGAAGACACGATCTCGATCAAATTCGAGGGCACGGCGGGACAGAGCTTCGGTGCGTTCCTTGTGCGCGGCGTTTCGCTGGAGCTGGTGGGCGACGGCAACGACTATGTCGGCAAAGGACTTTCGGGCGGACGCCTCGTCGTTCGTCAGCCTGCCAATACGCGCCGCGATCCGACCGAGAACATCATTGTCGGCAACACCGTGCTCTATGGCGCAATTGCGGGCGAAGCCTATTTCGAAGGCGTGGCGGGCGAGCGCTTTGCCGTTCGCAATTCGGGCGCGGTCGCGGTCGTCGAAGGGACGGGCGATCACGGCTGCGAATATATGACGGGCGGCGTTGTGGTCGTACTGGGCAAGACAGGCCGCAATTTCGCGGCCGGAATGTCGGGCGGTGTGGCCTATGTTTACGATCCCGACGGCGCGTTCGAGAATTTGTGCAATCAGGCGATGGTCACCCTTTCGCGCGTAGAAGGCGCAAGCGGCGGCGACGACCCCGATGCGCCGCGCCAGCGTTCGGTGAGCGTGGAAAATTCGGGCATGGGCGACATGCTGCGCTTCGATGCGGAACGCATCCGTATCCTGGTGGAACGGCACCTGCAGCACACCGGCAGCGCGCGCGCCAAGGCGATGCTCGAAAACTGGGACACGACGATTTCGAAATTCGTGAAGGTCATGCCGGTCGACTACGCACGCGCGCTGACGGACATGAAGAACGAGCGGGCGAAATCGGCGGCGGTTGCCGCGGAATAAATTTTTCGGATTGGAGCTTGGGCCATGGGAAAACCCACGGGCTTTCTGGAAATCGAGCGGCACGACCGCGGTTATGAAAAGCCGGATGCGCGGCTGAAGAACTGGCGCGAATTCGTGCAGCCGCTCCCTTACGGGGAAGTGAGCCAGCAGGCGGCGCGCTGCATGGATTGCGGCGTTCCGTTCTGCCATTCGGGCTGCCCCGTCAACAATATGATCCCGGACTGGAACAACCTCGTCTATCGGGACCAGTGGCGGGCCGCACTCGATACGTTGCATTCGACCAACAATTTTCCGGAATTCACCGGACGCATCTGCCCGGCGCCGTGCGAGGCGTCTTGCACCCTCAACATCATCGACAATCCCGTCACCATCAAAACCATCGAATGCCAGATCGTGGATCGCGGCTGGGAGGAAGGCTGGGTCAAACCGCAGCCGCCGGAGACCAAAACCGGCAAGAATATCGCGGTGGTGGGTTCGGGACCGGCAGGCCTGGCTTGCGCGCAACAACTGGCGCGCGCAGGCCACAGCGTGGTCGTTTATGAAAAGAGCGACCGGATCGGCGGGCTGCTGCGCTACGGCATTCCCGACTTCAAGATGGAAAAACATCTGATCGACCGGCGCATCCGGCAGATGGAAGCAGAGGGCGTGACATTCCGCACCGGTGTGGAAGTGGGCGTGGCGGTTTCGGTCGCCATGCTGTTGAAAGACTACGATGCGCTGGTGATGTCGGGCGGCGCGGAAGACCCGCGCAATCTGGAAATCGAAGGACGCGAACTCGACGGCATTCATTTC
>DASZYI010000072.1:0-27798 GCA_035545475.1 Rhizomicrobium sp. | reverse complement strand
GTCGTGTCCATGGCGATGGCGCGCACCGTGTTTTCGCCAAGATGCTGCGCCACTTCGAACACAAGGCGCACTTCCTTGCCGGTGCGTGCGTCGGTGTTCTTGGTTTCGAGCGCGTTCAGGATCGCGGGCAGGTGTCCATCGAACTCGACGTCGACGACGGCGCCGATCACCTGGGTGAGGCGGCCTTTGGAGGCGATTTTCGCGGGAGCATTCATGGCTTGTCTCTTTCTTTAAACAGCGGCGGCGCCGGAGATGATTTCGATCAGCTCCTTGGTGATCTGCGCCTGACGGGTGCGGTTCATCTGAATAGTAAGTGCGTTGATAAGGTCGCCCGCGTTACGGGTGGCGTTGTCCATTGCCGACATCTGTGCGGCGAAGAACCCGGCCTGGTTTTCCAGAATCGCGGCCAGCAACTGCACCGAAATATTCTGCGGCAGCAGTGTCGCGAGGATTTCGCTTTCGTCGGGTTCGTAGTTGTAGAACGCGCCGTCGGTGGCTTCGCCCGCTTCAACGGTAGCCGGAATAAGCTGCAGCACCGTCGGGGTCTGTGTCACGACCGATTTAAAGCGGCTGTACACCAGCGTCACCACGTCCACTTCGCCGGCTTCAAACAGATCGAGCACGAGCTGCGCGATGGGTTTCACCAGCGCGAAGGTCGGAGCTTTGATGCCAACTTCGAAGCTTTGCACGTAACGGCTGCCATATTGGCGGCGGAGCTGGTCACGCGCTTTGCGTCCGACCGTGATGATCTTGACATCCTTGCCTTCGTTCAACAGCGCCGCGATCTTTTCGCGTGCTACGCGCACGATGCCGGAGTTGAAACCGCCCGCAAGCCCGCGATCGGATGTGGCCACGATCACAAGATGGCGTTGATCCGATCCCGTACCGGCCAGAAGGCGAGGTGCCCCCGGCCCGGAAATGCCGGCCGACAGATTGGCGATCACGCTCGCCATGCGCCGCGCATAGGGACGCGCGCTTTCCGCGGCAGCCTGGGCACGGCGCAATTTCGCCGCCGCCACCATCTGCATCGCTTTCGTGATCTTCTGCGTGGACTTCACGCTTCCGATCCGGGTGCGCATTTCCTTGACGGATGCCATGGGCGGTCAGCTTTCCTTAGGCAAACGTCTTGGTGACTTCGGCGAGCGCCGCTTTGAGCATATCTTCCAGGGCAGGCGTCAGCGCCTTCTCGGTGCGGATGCCTTCAAGGAATTGCGGATAGCTCGCGCGCAGCTTGGAAAGCAGCGATTCCTGGAACGCGCCGACGCGATTGGTCGGGAACGGATCGAGGTAACCGCGCGTGCCCGCGTAAATCACCGCCACCTGTTCTTCCACCGCGAACGGCTTGTATTGCGGCTGCTTCAGAAGTTCGGTCAAGCGTTCGCCGCGCGCCAACATCTTTTGCGTCGCCGCATCGAGGTCGGAACCGAACTTCGCGAATGCCGCCATTTCGCGATACTGCGCGAGCTCGCCTTTGATCGGACCGGCGACGGTTTTCATCGCCTTGATCTGTGCCGACGATCCCACGCGCGACACCGAGATGCCGACGTTCACCGCCGGACGGATGCCCTGATAGAACAGGTCGGTTTCCAAAAATATCTGGCCGTCGGTGATCGAAATCACGTTGGTCGGAATGTAAGCCGATACGTCATTGGCCTGCGTTTCGATGATCGGCAGCGCCGTCAGCGAGCCTGCGCCATTGTCTTCGTTCAATTTCGCGGCGCGTTCCAACAAACGAGAATGCAGATAGAACACGTCGCCAGGATAGGCTTCGCGGCCCGGCGGACGGCGAAGCAGAAGTGACATCTGGCGATACGCAACGGCCTGCTTCGAAAGATCATCGTAGATGATCAGCGCATGCATACCGTTGTCGCGGAACCATTCGCCCATCGCGCAGCCGGAGAACGGCGCAAGAAATTGCAGCGGGGCAGGTTCGGAAGCTGTCGCGGAAACGACAGTGGTGTATTCCATCGCGCCCGCGTCTTCGAGCGTCTTCACTATCTGAGCCACAGTCGAACGCTTCTGACCGATGGCGACGTAAATGCAATAAAGCTTCGCCTTCTCGTCGGTGCCCGCGTTGACCTTTTTCTGGTTGATGATCGTGTCGATGGCGACGGCGGTCTTGCCCGTCTGACGGTCGCCAATGATGAGTTCGCGCTGGCCGCGGCCGATCGGGATCAGCGTATCGATAGCTTTGAGGCCCGTCTGCACCGGCTCGTGAACCGACTTGCGGGGAATGATGCCCGGCGCTTTCACGTCCACGCGGCGTCGTTCGGCGACGTTCGTCAGGTCGCCCTTGCCGTCGATGGGATTGCCCAGCGGATCGACGACGCGGCCGAGAAGGCCCTTACCGACCGGCACGTCCACGATGGCGCCCGTGCGCTTGACCGTGTCGCCTTCCTTGATGGTCGAGTCATTGCCGAAAATCACCACGCCGACATTGTCGGTTTCGAGGTTCAGCGCCATGCCGCGAATGCCGCCGGGAAATTCAACCATCTCGCCGGCCTGCACATTGTCGAGACCGTAGACGCGCGCGATGCCGTCGCCGACCGACAGCACCTGTCCCACTTCGCTCACTTCGGCTTCGGCGCCGAAGTTCTGAATTTCGCGTTTCAGGATGTCGGAAATTTCGGACGGTTGGATCTTCATCTGTTGTTTTCCTTCAATGTCCTCTCATCGCAAGCCGCAAGCCGTCGAGCTTGGTGCGCAGCGATGAATCGATCATGCGTGATCCCACTTTCACGACGAGGCCGCCGAGAAGCGAAGGATCGACTTTGGTTTCCAGCCGCGCTTCGCGGCCGAGTTTGGTGCGGAGAATGTTTTTTAGTTCGGCCGTCTGCGCGTCGGAGAGCGGACGTGCGCTTGTCACCTGCGCCGAGACTTCGCCACGCATACGTTCGACCATCTTTTCGAACGAACGGATGACATCGCCGAGAATGAATAGCCGGCGCTTCGCGGCGAGCAGCAAAACAGTGCGGGTCGACAAAGCGGAAGCTTGCATGGCGGCCAGTACCGCCTTCATGCCTTTCTCCTGCTCCTCGGAGCTAAAGACGGGCGCGCGAACCAGCCGGAGAAGGTCGGGGCTCTCGGCCATCATCGCTTTCAGGGCCAGAAAATCACGCTCGGTCGTGTCGACCGCGTTCTGCTCCTGAGCGAGTTCGAAAACGGCCGTTGCATACCGCCCGGCCAAGCTCTGATCGACTGCCTGTTCTTGAGCCACGTTCGCCCTTCGGCCAATCGCGCGTTGCGTAACCGCGCAGGTCGCCTAATCCATTGAAAAGTCTATGAAAATTCCGCACACCGGCGACTCGTTTGCCGACGCGGGCGTGAGTTAGCACGACACCTTACGCAGGCGCAACATTTCGCCAAAAGCCAAGGTGTCGCTGGCCATTTCGGTCCGAAAGCCTGTGGAAGGCTGCCGCACCTGAATTGTGCCTTGCCCCAAAATCCGGCAGCTTGCCTGAACAGTTTGCAGGCAATCCCGGGCAATGCCCGGTCTTTAGGCAGTAAGGGGGATGGCATGGCGAGCGGCGATACAGCCTGGATTCTCGTTTCAACGGTTCTGGTGCTAATGATGACGCTGCCAGCACTCGGCTTTTTCTATGCCGGGCTAGTGCAGGCCAAGAACGTATTGTCGGTGCTTGTCCAGTGCGTGGCGATTGCCTGTCTTGTTTCCGTCCTCTGGTTCGTTTGCGGCTACAGCCTGGCATTTTCTGGTTCGGGCGCATGGATCGGCGATGCCGCCGCTTTCTTCTTGAAGAATGTCGGGCGCGAAACCGTTCGCGCGGGAACGCACCTTCCCGAATCCGTCTTCGTCATGTTCCAGATGACATTCGCGATCATCACGCCAGCGCTGATCATCGGCGCTTATGTCGAACGCATCCGCTATTCGGCAGTGCTGCTGTTCTCGGGGCTGTGGTTGCTGGTCGTCTATGTGCCCGTCACGCATTGGATCTGGGGCGGCGGTTGGCTCGGCCAGATGGGCACGATGGATTATGCCGGCGGCCTCGTCGTGCATCTGTCGGCTGGCATATCGGCGCTTATCATTGCGTGGCGGCTTGGGCCACGTCAGCATTTCCCGCGCATCAATCCACCCCACGCACCCTGGATGGTTATGGTCGGTGCTGCGATGCTTTGGGTTGGTTGGTTTGGATTCAACGCGGGCAGTGCGCTTAACGCCAATGGCGATGCGGGAATGACAATGCTGGCCACGCATATGTCGGCAGCAACCGCTACGCTTGTGTGGATGGCAATTGAATGGATTACTTTTGGCAAGCCGAGTTTGGTTGGCGCCGTAACAGGAACCGTCGCCGGATTGGCGACCGTGACGCCCGCGTCCGGCTATGTCGGTCCTGTTGGAGGTGTGATTCTGGGCGCGGCCGGAAGTGTGGTTTGCTACTACGCCGTGCACATCGTGAAGCGCGGTCTCAAAACGGATGATGCACTGGACGTCCTTGGCGTCCACGGTGTGGGCGGCACACTCGGAACCTTGCTTCTGCCATTCCTTGTTTCATTGGGGGCGGGTGGGGCATCGCTGTCGCGGCCTGTTTGGGATCAATTCATCGTGCAACTCGAATCCGCGGGCGCAGTCGGCATCTGGTCTGCGGTTGCGACACTCGTCATTGTGTTTGTCACGGCACGCCTGACGGGTTTGCGTGTTTCGAAAGAAGACGAGATCCAGGGCCTCGACTTCTCGTCGCATGGCGAGACAGGCTATCATATCAACGTCTAGGGAGCCGCCGATGAAATTCATCATTGCGATTATTCAGCCTCACAGGCTGGACAATGTGCGCGAAGCGTTGCTCGCCATCGGCGTCAACGGTCTGACCGTCACCGAAGTCCGCGGTTACGGCCGGCAGAAGGGTCAGAAAGAAATCTATCGGGGCGCGGAATACACCATCGCCTTCGTGCCCAAATTGAAAATTGAAATCGCGGTTGCAAGCGAACGTGCAGAAGAAACGATCAACGCAATCCAAAGCGCCGCTCGCACTGGCAAAGTGGGCGATGGCAAGATATTCGTGCTCGATCTTTTGCAAGCACTCCGCGTGCGCACCGGCGAAACGGATGGGGACGCGCTCTAGGCTCGCAGGCCGGGCGGTAGTAGAGTCGCGCCTTCGAAATCGGAGGATCGCAATGAAGAAGATTGCCGCTGCAGTTCTGCTGACCGTCTTTGCCGCTTCGCCGGCCTACGCCACGTTGAAAGTCGGCGACAAAGCCCCGGATTTCTCCGCGCAGGCTTCTCTCGGAGGCAAGGAATTCAACTTCTCGCTGGCGGACGCGCTCAAGAAAGGACCTGTGGTTCTCTATTTCTATCCGGCGGCCTTCACCAAGGGCTGCACGATCGAGGCGCATGATTTTGCCGAAGCAACCGATCGGTTCAAAAAGATGGGTGCGACCGTTATCGGCATCAGCCACGACAAGATCGACACGCTCAACAAATTCTCCGTCAGCGATTGCCGCAGCAAATTTGCGGTTGTTGCCGATCCCGATGGGAAGGTGATCGAATCCTACGACACCAAAATTCCCCTGCTGCCATATTCGTCGCGCACGTCCTATGTGATCTCGCCCCAGGGTGAAATCCTGATGGAATATTCGGACATGAAGCCCGATCAGCACGTCGCCAAGACGATGGAAGCGGTGCAGAAGTGGGAAGCATCGCACCATTAATGGATGGACTTGAAGAACCGCGCCAAACGCAATCGTGCGGGCCATTCAAGAACGGTCGAGGCGTTTAAATAATCGACCGAGCCCATGATGACCTCGGCGTGCCCGACAAGGTTCTCGACCGGTACGTACCCGACTCCGCCATTTTGCGCTGCAACGCGGCTATCGAGCGAGTTGTCGCGATTGTCGCCCATCATGAACAGATGGCCTGACGGCACGACATAGATTTTCGTATTGTCCATCGGTGGGAAGTCGCGCCATTTCAATATCGCGTGCTTCACGCCGTTGGGCAGCGTCTCGATATATTTCGGCACGGCCATGTAACTGCCATCGGCATTTTGCATCTCGCTGAAACCGTCACGCTGGACAGGCAATTCCTTGCCGTTGATCCAAAGCCGTCCCTCGCGCATCTGAATATGATCGCCGGGAAGCCCGATCACCCGCTTGATCAATGTCTGCTTCGGATCGCGCGGAAGCTGGAAGACGACGACATCTCCGCGTTCCGGCATACGCTGAAGCAAGCGATGATCCGCAGCCGGCCCTAGGGCGAATGGCACCGAGTAGCGGCTGTACCCATACGAGTATTTGGCGGTGATAACGTCGTCGCCGATCTGCAATGTCGGCTCCATCGAGCCGGAGGGGATGTAGTAAGGGCGGGCGATGGCGGTGGTAGCGATCAGAACCATGCCGATACTGATGGCCGGTTCCTTGAGCCAGTTAAGCGCCTGCTTCATTACGGTTTTTATCATGTTTCAGCCCTGGGTGACCGCTCTTGGGTTTATATAGGCGCCACGGAAACCAATGCTACCCTTGACGTCCCGCCGTCCCGCCTGTCACACGCCCGCCCATGATCGAACTGACGCAGGAATTCGGCTTCGATGCCGCGCATTACCTGGGCAACAGTGCCCCGGAAAACCGGCGCTTGCATGGCCATTCGTTCTACGCCGAAGTCACGCTTCGCGGCACGCCTAACCCCAAGACCGGTTTCTTGCGTGATCTCGGAGATGTGAAAGCCGCGCTTGACGACATTCGCGAAAGCCTCGACCACCGGCTGCTGAACGAGATCGAGGGCCTGTCGCAACCGACTCTCGAAAATCTCGCGCGTCATATCTTCGTAAAAGCCAAAGCCGTATTGCCGGAAGTCGTGCGCGTGAAATTGCGCCGTCCGTCCTACGGCCAGACCTGCGTGTACGAGGAAATGTGATGGCCAAACGCAATCTCACCCAACTCGGCCGCAGCGTGGCGCTTCCGCAATCGCCCGATGAAGCGGTGCTCGAAGCCGTCCCCAATCCGCATATCGGCGAGGATTACGTCGTGCGCTTCACCGCGCCGGAATTCACCTCGCTATGCCCAATCACCGGCCAACCGGATTTCGCGCATTTCGTGATCGACTATGTTCCTTCGAAGTCCATCGTCGAATCCAAATCGCTGAAACTGTTTCTCGGCAGTTTCCGCAATCACGGCGCGTTCCACGAAGACTGCACTCTGACAATCGGCAAGCGCGTCGTCACCGCGATCAAACCCAAATTTCTACGCATCGCGGGATATTGGTATCCGCGTGGAGGCATCCCCATCGACATCTTCTGGCAGACCGGAAAACTACCGAAGGACATCTGGCTTCCAGACCCCGGAGTCGCGCCTTATCGTGGGCGCGGATAACCGGCAAGAGCACGTATCAGCCCATAAACGCTGATGATCGCCCAGAATCCTTCCATTACCGCTGCCGGCAAATTCCAGGCCCAGTAGAGCGATACAAGAATCAGCGACGCGCCCACGAAGTTGAGCAGCGAATAAAGCCAACCTTCGGTCTTCACCATGCCTTGCAGATTGGCAAAATAAGTAAGCGCAATCGCAAGCGAACCACCAAGACCCAGCAGATCGGGTAGGGACATTGCTACTCCCCGCCAAGCGTCCGATAACGGTGACAATCCACCACGTGATCGTTGACCATGCCGACGGCCTGCGCGAACGCATAGACAATAACCGGACCGCAGAAGTTGAAGCCGCGCTGCTTCAGTTCCTTCGCTAGACCTTCGCTCATCGGCGTTTTAGCAGGCACCTGTTTAATCGTCTTGAAGCGATTGATCTTCGGCTTGCCGTCGACATGCTTCCAGATCAACTCGCGAAAGCCACCCGGCTCCTTTTCCATGATGTCGAGCCATAGCTTGGCGCCGTTGATTGCCGCTTCAATCTTGGCGCGACTACGGATGATACCCTCGTTTTTCAACAGTCGTTCGGTATCCCGCTTGCCATAACGGGCAATCTTCTCCGGATTGAACCCGTGAAACGCTTTGCGAAAGTTCTCGCGCTTCCTGAGGATGGTGATCCACGAAAGCCCGGCCTGAAATCCATCCAACACAAGCTTTTCGTAAAGCGCCCGGTCATCATATTCCGGAACGCCCCATTCCTCGTCGTGATAGGCAACGTAGAGCGGGTCGCTCCCCGGCCATGCGCATCGCTTTATGTCTGTCACCTGCGACGGGCTTTCTTTCTTTTCTTTGCAGCCTTCTTGGCAGGTTTCTTTGCCTTTTTCGCTGGGCGCTTTGCCGCTTTGGCCTTTGCCTTGCGGGCTGGCTTGGCGGCTTTCCCTATCGGCACAGAATAGAGAGTCGCTTCAAGCTTGTTGCCGTCAAGGTCATAGACAAACGCACCGTAATATTCCGGGCCGTAATCCGGGCGCGGGCCGGGTTCGCCGTTGTTGCTGCCGCCATGAGCCAGCGCTGCTTCGTGGAATTTGTGCACGGCATTCTTCGACCGCGCAATGAAACCCACATGAGTGCCGTTGCCAACGCTGGCAGCGTTCTGGTTGTGCGGTAGCTGCACCCAGAATTCGGGCCGGGTTTCACCATAGCCGATGGCATAGGGTAGAAATTCCATGATGCGCTTGTAACCAAGCGCGCCAAGCACTGCGTCGTAAAACTTTGCTGCACGTTCGACGTTCAAAACGCCGACGGAAACGTGATGAAGCATGATCGCCTCCTGGTGGGGGAGGGCGACTCTGAACCGTTGAACGCCAAGGTCAAGCGGGACGGCCGGGGAAAAGCCAGGAGGGTTTGACGACGCGCACAGGGACATGGGCCGCCTGTGTTGCTGAGCCACCCACTTCGTCGAGGCGATCCAGCCGGATCAACGCAAACCCCTGCGGCCCATAAACAGAACTGATTTCACCAATGTCACGGCCGCCAGCGGTAACTGCCGAACCAATGGCCGGTAACGCTGTGCCGCCCAACGCCTCGATCGGCAACAAACGCTTACGCGCCGTGCCACGATGTTTCATGCGGGCAGTCAGCTCCTGCCCGATATAGCAACCTTTATCGAACGCCACGCCATGCAATTCCTCAAGGCCGGCATCGAGTGCGAACATCCGATCCTGTCCGAAATCGCCGCCTTCCGGGATGCCCAGGGATAGGCGGTGGGCGAGGTAATTGTCGGTGTTGCCGGCTGGGTTAGTCGAAACAATTTCACGCAAGCCCATTGCAGAATTGCGCGGGTCCGAGCCGGCTGCACTCCAATCGGCCCTTACCGTCAGATCGTCACGAGCAGCGATGTCCACCTTGGCCCGTAAACGGTACAGGGTCAGGCGTTTCTGCAGCACTTCCCGCTGAGAGGCCGCTACGTCCAATAGGAGTGCACCGTCCATTTCAAAGATGAGAAAATCGAAAAGTATCTTCCCTTGGGGGGTCAGCAGGGCGGCGTAGATGGGATGGCCGGGTTTCACAGCTTCGATATCATTGGTGATGAGCCCTTGCAGGAAGCTTCGTGCTTCCGGGCCTGAAACCGAAAGGATCGCGCGGTCGGCAAGGTGGGCAACTTTGGACATGCTCCCCAAGTAATCGTTGCGGACGCCGTTGCCAAGCTGGCCGCGACCGGCATAGTGCGCCTCCATGACAAACGCATTCGACCTACTCATCAAAGGTGGCATTTGCGCTACGCCCTCGGGCATCGTCCAAGCCGATGTCGGGGTTAGGGCAGGACGTATTGCTGCCATCGGTAACCTCAGCAGCTCGAAAGCCGTCGAGGTGTACGAAGCAAAAGGGCTCCACGTTCTGCCCGGCGTGATCGACACCCAGGTTCATTTTCGCGAGCCGGGCAACGAGCACAAGGAGGACCTCGAAAGCGGAAGCCGTGCGGCCGTATTGGGCGGCGTCACCGCCGTCTTCGAAATGCCCAACACCAATCCGCCCACCACCAGTCGCCAGGCAATGGAAGATAAGCTTTCGCGCGCTCGCAACAGGATGCATTGCGACTATGCCTTTTATGTAGGCGCAACGCCTCAGAATGTTGGCGCTTTGTCCGAACTGGAAAGCATGGCAGGTGTCTGCGGCGTTAAGGCGTTTCTTGGCTCTTCCACGGGCACACTTCTTCTCAGTGAGGAGGATGCGATTTTTGCCGCCTTGAGGGGCGGCCGGCGCCGTATGGCTGTTCATTCGGAAGACGAAGCGCGACTGAAGGAACGCAAATCCTTCGCCAAGATCGGCGATCCGCGTACACACCCGCTATGGCGGGATGCCGAAACGGCGCGTTTATCCACAGAACGCGTGCTGCGGCTGGCACGAGCCGCTGGTCGCAAATTGCATGTTCTTCATGTCACGACCGCTGACGAGTTGCCGCTCCTCGCCGAGGCGCGCGACTTTGCCACCGTCGAGACGACTCCGCAGCACCTGACACTTGCCGCGCCGGAATGTTATGAGCGGCTTGGAACTTACGCCCAGATGAATCCGCCGATCCGCGAAGCTCACCATCGCGAAGCATTGTGGAAAGCAGTCGCCGAAGGCTTGATAGACGTTATCGGTTCGGACCATGCGCCGCATACGCGCGAGGAAAAGAACAAATCATACCCCGATACACCCTCGGGTATGCCGGGTGTACAGACGCTTGCCACACTCCTGCTCGATCATGTCAACGCCGGACGGCTGTCGCTTGAGCGCTTCGTCGATCTGACCAGCGCGGGAGCCGCCCGCATTTTTGGGATCGCCGGCAAAGGTCGCATCGCAAAGGGGTTCGACGCAGACTTCACGATTGTCGATCTCAAGAAAAAACGAAAGATCGAGAATTCCTGGATTGCTTCGAAATGCGGCTGGACTCCCTTCGATGGCATGGAGACGATTGGCTGGCCGGTCGCCACCATTATCCGCGGCAAGACGGTGATGCGCGATCATGCACTGATCCAGGCGAGCCAGGGCCAGCCTTTGCGCTTTTGGGATACGCTCAGTTCAACTTGAACTCACCCGCCGCATATTTCAGATCGGCGGGTGAAACCAGTCCGCACGCGGCAACTCGCACGGAATGCAGCCGGCCTTCGATGTTCGTTTCCCAGAAGTGCAGGAATTTGTTGAGTACCGGAAAAGCGGGAGCCAAGTCCAACTCCTGCCAAATGAAGCTTTGCAGGAATTTCGGGTGGTCCGGCATGTGATAGAGGATTTCGGCTGTCGTCAGCCGGTATCCGCGTAAGCGCAACTCAAGACTACTCATCGAAGCACCAACTCCCCTTCGCAGTCCAAAGGCTCTTCCGGTTACTCCTGGAATCTTAACGTCATCTTGGGCAACCGGTTGCGGGTTGTCGAGATTGAAACCGCTGCACACTGCGATTCTTGTTGCGCGGCGGCTCTATTTCCTTTTGTCTGGCAGCAGTCGCTATTGGGAAGTGCCAAATGAAAGACCGCTTTAAAGCTCTGATGGTCCGCAAGGATGCCGACAAGCAATCTGTTGAAGCTGTCGAGATCGGCTTAAACGATTTGATGGAAGGCGACGTTGTCGTCGCTGTGTCGCATTCGACGGTCAACTACAAGGATGGCCTTGTACTCACCGGCCGGGCGCCTGTTGTACGCAAATTTCCCATGATCCCCGGCATCGATTTCGCCGGCACGGTCGAAACGTCTTCGCACGCGGATTTTAAGCCGGGCGATAAGGTGATTCTCAACGGGTACGGCCTGAGTGAAACGCATTTCGGCGGTTACGCGGAATATGCACGCGTGAAAGGCGACTGGCTTGTGCCCTTGCCGAAGACATTCACGCCAGCCGAAGCCATGGCAATCGGAACAGCCGGTTACACAGCGATGCTTTGTGTGCTCGCACTGGAAGATGCAGGTGTTACACCCGATAGAGGCAGCGTTGTCGTCACCGGGGCGGCGGGCGGCGTAGGATCGGTTGCGGTTTCGCTGCTCGCGAAACTTGGCTACCAAGTCACAGCTTCGACTGGCCGTACGGAAGAGGAAGCCTATCTCAAAAGCCTCGGCGCTTCCGAGGTCATTCCCCGGTCGGAGCTTTCTGGCGATCCGCGGCCGCTCGGGAAGGAACGCTGGGTTGGCGGCGTGGACAGCGTCGGTTCCAAGACGCTCGCCAATGTTATCGCTTCGCTACGTTACGGCGGAGCCGTCGCCGCCTGTGGCTTGGCGGCAGGCATGGATCTGCCCACCAGCGTGGCTCCGTTCATCCTGCGCAATGTCTCCTTGTTGGGTGTCGATTCTGTGCAAGCGCCCAAGCCCCGGCGCCTTCGGGCCTGGGACAGGCTCGCGCGCGATCTCGACGTCAAAAAGCTTGCCGCAATGACGCAAACGATCCCCCTTTCCGGCGTTCGCAAGGCAGCAGAGGATATTCTCGGGGGACGGGTGCGCGGGCGGTTGGTCGTCGAAATTTGATATTGGGGCGGGAAGCGGCTAGGCGGGCGGGATGATCGACTATGTGCTGCTCATCCTGTCGGGGCTGGCGATTGGCATCATCGTCGCCGCGCCTATCGGACCCGTAAACCTGATCTGCATCCGCCGGACGCTCGCCTTCGGGCCTTTGAACGGCTTTCTGTCCGGACTTGGAGCAGCGTTGGGGGACACCGTTTTCGGTATCGTGACCGCGTTCGGGCTGACCGCCATCGCGCAACTGATCAAGGGCTTCTATGTGCCGTTACAGATCATCGGGGGTCTTCTCCTGATCGGTTTTGGCATCCACACATTCGTTGCAACTCCCAAAAAACGTGAACTCGACCAGATCAAAAGGGCAGACAAGGGTGCTTCAACGCTGGTGGGCGCCATCGTCTCCACCTTTGCGCTTACGATCACCAATCCCGCCACATTGCTGGGCTTTGCAGCCTTGTTTGCCGGCCTCGGTAGCTTGATTGGCGAGAAGCCCCGTTTTGCGGAAGCCGCAGTGCTGGTATCGGGGGTAGCAGGCGGTTCGATCGCATGGTGGTTTGCTGTCACCACCATTGTCGGCTTGTTTCACAAGAACATTGATGATCGCGTGATGAAGTGGATCAACCACGCGATGGGCGTGGCGATCACGCTATTCGGACTTGCCGTGATCGGCAATCTAATTCGGGCGCAACTGGCCTAAGATGCTTTTGCAAAGCGCGCTATAGTCGCGATCACTTCTTCCGCTTCCGCCGCCATCTGACGCACAACATCGCCCGCCGGCATGACGGCCTCGATGGCGCCCGCGCCTTGACCCATTGCGAACGCAGACTTGTCGCGATCCAGTCCTTCGACTTGCCCGCCAATGCCGCCCATGACGCCTGCCTGGTGAGACATCATCGCCTGTGCCGGAAATGATTGAATGTCCTGCGGGCGGCGTTCCCAATCCATCACATAGGGATTTTTGAACACGCGCATGGGCTTGCCGGAATAGCATCGGGTCACGATGGTATCTTCGTCGCTAGCGTCGACGATCACATCTTTATACATCGCACCGGCATGCGCTTCGTTTGTCGCGATGAAGCGCGTTCCGACCCATGCACCTTGCGCGCCGAGCGCCAGTGCCGCTGCCAATCCGCGGCCATCCACAATCGAACCTGCGGCAACAACTGGAATCTTTACTGCGTCTACCACCTGGGGAACCAAAGCCATGGCGGCGACGCGTCCGGTGTGACCTCCCGCTTCCGTGCCTTGCGCGATGACGGCATCGAGACCTCCCGCTTGCGCGGCAATGGCATGACGCACGGTACCTGACACATTCATCACCTTGAGACCGGCATCGTGGAATTTCTTCACCAGATGCGGCGGCGGAACACCGAGTCCGGAAATGAATGCGGCTGCGCCGCCTTCGATGATCGCATCGGCCGCCCGTTCGAGAGATTCGGGAACTGCCGCCAGCAGATCGACGCCAAAAGGCTTGTCCGTGAGGTCGCGAGTTTTGGCGATCTGATCCTTCAGTTCGGCGGTAGAACGCCCGGCCATCCCCAACGTGCCGAAGCCGCCGGCGTTGGAAACGGCGGCACAAAGCTCAGCAAATGACACCCCGCCCATGCCCGCCAGCAGGATGGGATATTTGATGTTCAGTAGGTTGCAGAGCGGCGTGTGCAGGGACATGGCGTTCCTCGTGAGGTCTGATTTTTTGTCAGTGTTCCTCGCCAATGCCTCCGGCGCAAGAGGGCAATCGCCGCGCCTCAAAAACGGGAGGAGGCCAGTTGGACATCGGCGAACTGCCAGGCGCTGTCGAAATCCTTCTGTGCCGTCTCTGCTTCCGCCGTTTTGCCCTGCGCCTTGAGCGCCTGCACCAGCCCGTAGAGCGCCCAACCGTCTCGCCGATAGACCATCAGGCTCTTGCGATAGACGGCTTCCGCATCGGCTGGCTTACCGGCCTCCAGCAAGGCTGCGCCCAGAAGATGTGCGACCGGTTGATGCCAATAGGCGGGCTCGGTGTAGGGCAGGTTGAGTTCGCTTTCCTGCGCGCGCCGGAAATACATCACCGCATCTTCGAGCTTGCCCGATTTGCGCGCGATTTCGCCATCGAGTTCGTAAAGCGCCACCTCTGCCATCTGCGAGCCTGGGATCATCGCCGCTTCGAGTTCGGGCATTCCGTCCTTGCGCAGATCGTTGATCTTGTCGCGGGCATCCGCGGCTTTCGCGAGATCGCCGGTATTTGCATAAGCAAAGCCTCGCGCAAGAAGCGCCATCACAGTATCCAGCTTGAATTCTGGCGACGGCATCGGCTCCGCAAGAATCTCGTTCCACTTGCCGAAGCGGAGGTAAGTCGCGATGGGCGTGAAGATGTAAAGTTGACCTTGGGGAATCTGGCCTGCGAACTTTTCAACCTCAGTCGATTTCAGCAGGCGACGCGAAGCATCGAGCGCGGCCTGATAGCGCCCTTCCATTTCCGCCGAAGTCCAAAGGAAATGAATATTATGGCCATAATAGCCAAGAGGATAGAAGCCCTGCGCCTTGCAGGCGGCGATGTATTGTTCATCCACCAGGGCGGCCAATTCGTTGGCGTGATAAGCATCCTTATAGCGGCCCACACGGTAATAGATGTGCGAGGGCATGTGGACGATGTGGCCCGCATCGGGCATCAGCGTTGCGAGCCTATCGGCCGCAGCTTCTGCACGCTCCGGCGTTGTCGAAGCTTCGACGGCGTGAATGTAGAGATGCAAGGCGCCCGGGTGATCGGGTTGGCGCTTGATGACGTCTTCCAGAGTCGCGACGATTTGTGCGCCGTAACCTTTTGGTGTCATGCCGTCGACATCCCAATAATCCCAAGGCTGCGTGTCCATCATCGCTTCGGCAGAGAACACGGCGGCGTCGAGATCGTCAGGGTAATCCTTGGCAACCTGGATCATCGCTTTGGCGAACGCATCGTCGAGGATACCGCGATCCGCCTTTGGGTCGCTGGAATAACGGTTCTTCAGGGCATCTATCCAGGCCTTCTCTTCCTTGGAGCCGCGCGACTCCAGCGCCACGGCCTTCTGCAACGCGTCCCAAGCGGGCTTCATCGCGTCGGGTTGGATGGGCAGATTGATGTTGGAGCCGTATGCGAACGAAACGCCCCACCAGCAAATCGCACAATTCGGATCGAGTCGGGCGGCTTCACGGAAGGAGCGGATGGCTTCAGCATGGTTGAAGCCGAACAGCAGGTTGATGCCCTGATCGAAAAATCTCTGCGTCTCGGGGTTTCGGGTGCTGATCTTGTGAGTATGCTTGCCGAGATTGGCAAAGACCGGTGCGCCAGGCCGTTCGCTCTCGCCCATGTAGACGGCCGGGCCCGGCGGCGTCATCGGCATCGACATGTTCGCCATGTCGGTGTCGGCTGCGTAGGCCTTGGTCAAACCCAATAGGAACGCAGCGCCGACCGCGAAAGCCTTCATGTTCTTCTCCCCAACCTGAAGATGAGAGGAACTATACGCCATCGCCGCGCATCGGGCACTAGGCCGCAGGTGCGCGGGGCGATGGAAAATCCTATCACAGTGCCCATGACGAACCCCGAAACGCAGCGCAAGGCCGTCGGCATCTGGTTGTTGTGCGTGGCACTTCTGATCGCCCTGATGGTCGTCGTCGGCGGACTCACACGGCTGACGGGATCGGGCCTTTCGATCACGCAATGGAAACCTGTGACCGGTGTCGTTCCACCGATGTCGCAAGCAGCATGGCAGGACGAATTCTCGCTCTATCAGCGCATTCCTCAATACAAGCTTGAAAACCGCGGCATGTCGCTCAGCGAGTTCAAGGCAATCTATTGGTGGGAATGGACGCACCGCTTCCTCGGCCGCTTTATAGGTTTTGCATTCCTGTTGCCGTTTCTGTGGTTCGTGTGGCGCGGCGCGATTGGGCGGAAGGATATTCCGCGCATGGTTCTGCTGTTCGTGTTGGGCGGACTGCAAGGCGCAGTCGGCTGGTGGATGGTCGCGAGCGGATTGGAGACGCGCGTGTCCGTTTCGCAATACCGGCTTGCGGCGCATTTGGGTGTCGCCATCATCCTGTTGGGCGCGATGATCTGGGTGGCGCTGGAATATCTGCGTGGCGTGAATGAGAAGAAGCAGCCTGCGGGAATAGCGTTCGCATTGGTTGGACTTGTTTATGTGCAGATACTGTTGGGCGCGCTCGTTGCCGGGTTGCACGCCGGGCTGATTTACAACACATGGCCGTCGATGGACGGGCGCGTGTTTCCGGAAGGCGCGTTCTTCTCTCAGCCCTGGTGGATCAACTTCTTCGAGAACGCCGGACTCGCGCAGTTCGATCACCGGATTGGTGCGTATCTGATTGCGTTGCTCGTTGCTGCGATCTGGTATGCCGGGCGCAATGCCTCGGGAATGAAACGCAACGTGCAACATCTGCTGCTCGCACTGACAGCATTTCAGATCACGCTCGGCATTCTCACCCTTTTGCATCAGGCGCCGATTGCGCTTTCCGCTATGCATCAAATCACGGCAGCGGCGCTGTTTTGCGCCGCCGTGTGGCATGCTTTCGAAACGCGGTTCAGCCTGCGTTCAATGCCTGATCCAAATCGGCGATAATATCTTCGACGCTTTCGAGACCGATGGAGAGGCGCACCGTGTCGTCGCCCGCGCCTGCAGCTTTGCGCTCTTCGCTTTCAAGCTGGCGATGCGTGGTTGACGCCGGATGGATGACGAGGCTGCGCACGTCGCCGACATTGGCGAGATGGCTGAAGAGCTGCACGCCATTCACAAGCTTCACGCCTGCGTCGTAGCCGCCTTTCAATCCGAACGTGAACACCGCACCTGCGCCTTTCGGGCAATAGGTGCGATGCAGGCCGTAGCTCGGATTGCTTTCGAGACCGGCGTAATTCACCCAGGACACTTTCGGATGCTTTTCCAGCCATTGCGCGACTTTTAATGCGTTGTCGCAATGGCGCTGCATCCGCAGATGCAATGTCTCGATGCCCTGCAGAATGAGAAACGCATTCATCGGCGCGAGTGCGGGGCCGAAATCGCGTAGCGCGAGAACGCGGCAACCGATGGCGAACGCCATATCGCCAAACGTCTCCCACATCTTCATGCCGTGATAGGAGGGATTGGGTTCGGAGAGTGTGGGGAATTTTCCGCCTTTGCCCCAATCGAACTTGCCGCTATCGACAATCAACCCGCCGATGGAGCTGCCATGGCCGCCGAGGAATTTGGTGGCGGAATGCAGAACAATGTCGGCGCCCCATTCGATCGGGCGAATGAGATAGGGCGTCGCGAAAGTGTTGTCGACAATCAGCGGAATACCCGCCTCGTGCGCGACGGCCGCGATGGCTTCGATGTCGACAATCGTGCCGCCCGGATTGGCGATGCTTTCGATGAAGACGCATTTGGTTTTCGGCGTGATCGCAGCCTTGAACGACGCCGGATCGGTCGCATCGGCCCATTTGACATGCCAGTCGAATTTCTTGATGCCATGTCCCAACTGGTTGATCGATCCGCCGTAGAGCTGGCGTGCGGCGACGAGTTCGTCACCTGGGCTCATCAGCATATAGAACGCGATGAACTGCGCGGCGTGCCCCGAAGAAACCGACAAGGCGGCGCGGCCGTTTTCCAGCGCGGCGATGCGTTCTTCCAGCACCGCGTTCGTGGGATTCATGATGCGCGAATAGATGTTGCCGAAGACCTGCAGGTTGAACAGCGCGGCGGCGTGATCGGCATCTTCGAAGACGAACGAGGTCGTCTGATAGATCGGCGTGGCGCGCGCGCCTGTTGCCGGATCGGGTTGGGCTCCTGCGTGGATTGCCAGCGTGTCGAAACCGTATTCGCTCATCTTGTTCTCCTTAGCGGCCCTTCAAATCCTGAAACGAAACCATGACATGTTCGCGATAGGCCGGTCGATCTTTCAATCGCGCATACCAGGCCTCCACATTCGGCAGTTTCGGCCGTTCCAGTGGAATTTGCATTTCATAATAGCGGAACAATTGCGCGCCCGGCGGAATGTCGCCCATGGTGAAACTTTCGCCTGTTATGAACTTCTTTCCCGCAAGATGCTGGTCGAGAAGCTGGAGCAGGGTGTTGGTGCGCATCCAGGCGTTGCGGACCATGTTCATGTTGCGCTGGTTTTCCGGCGTGCGCCAATAGCCCGCAAACACACCCATGAAAGCGTTCTGGAGATCGCACTGTGTCCACTCGATCCACATATCGGCTTTGGCGCGTTCGGCGGGATCTTCCGCCCACAGCGTGCCTTTCCCATATTTGGCGGCGACGTAACGCACAATCGCATGGGATTCCCAGACGATGGTTCCTTCATCGTCGATCACCGGGATGCGCGTGTTGGGATTCATCGCGCGGAATTCCGGCGTTTGCAGTCCGCCGAATTGCCCGCCCGCGTCGATGCGCTGATGCGCGACGCCACTTTCGCCCACCGCCCACATCGCTTTCTGCACGTTGATGGAATTCGCGCGGCCCCAGATCTTCAACATCACATGCCTCGCTTCAATGAGCCGCCTTTGCCGAACAGCAGCGGTTTGCGGTTGTCGATGACCCGGCGGTTGACGCCCATCCAGCCGATCTCGCCGGACAGGCGGCCATATTCGATCTTCGGACAGCGATCCATGATGACCGTGAGACCGGCTTCGGTTGCTTTCGCGGCGGCTTCTTCATTGACGATGCCAAGCTGCATCCAGATGACTTTGATGCCGAGGCGATCTTTCTCCGCAAGCGCTTCATCGACGATGCCGAGTGCCGCCTTGGAGTCACGAAAGATGTCCACCATGTCGACAGGGGCGGGCACATCCTTGAGCGAGGCGTAAACCGTGCGGCCAAGAATTTGCTTTCCTGCCATGCCGGGATTGATCGGGTGAATGAGAAAGCCTTTGTCGAGCAGATATTTCATCGCGAAATAGCTCGGCCGCATTTCATTGCCGCTCGCACCAACCATCGCGATGGTCTTGGTGGAACGCAGGATCGATTTGATGAGGGATTCGGGATAGCTGGGCATTTGGTTGTTCTCTCACCTCCCCCTTGTGGGGAGGTCGAAATTTGCGAAGCAAATTTCGGGTGGGGGACCGAGTTGGAACACCGCCCCCCACCCGAAAAATTCTTCGCTACGCTCGAATTTTTCGACCTCCCCACAAGGGGGAGGTGAGAAGAAACACATGTCGCCTTTCATTTTCATTCCGGCCACTTGGGCTCGCGCTTTTCGACGAACGCGCAAATCCCTTCCTCGGCTTCGGCTTCGAGCATGTTCTCTGTCATCACGCGGGAGGCGTAGTCGTAGGCTTCGCTCAGGCCCATTTCGAGTTGGCGGTAGAAGGCTTCCTTGCCGATCTTCACGGTGAGGGCGGGCTTGGACGCGACGAGGGCGGCGAGGGCGGAGGTTTCGGCGTCGAGTGCGTCGGGGTGGACCACCTTGTTGATCAGGCCGATTCGCACGGCTTCCTCTGGCGTCACCAGCTTGCCGGTCAGCAACATCTCCATCGTTTGCTTGCGGGGCACGTTGCGGGACAGCGCCACCATCGGCGTGGAGCAGAACAGGCCGATGTTCACGCCGGGCGTGGCAAAGCGGGCTTCGGTGGAGGCGATGGCGAGATCGCAGCTTGCCACGAGCTGGCAACCGGCGGCGGTGGCTATGCCCTGGACCTGTGCGATCACCGGCTTGGGGTGGCGCACGACGGTTTGCATCAGCTTCGAGCATTGGGTGAAGAGTTCGGTGTAAGCCTTTTTGCCCTTGTCGGAATCCTGGCGGTGCGCGGTCATTTCCTTGAGGTCGTGGCCGGAGGAGAAGGCGGGGCCTTCGGCGGCGATGATGATGACGCGCAGCGCCTTGTCGGCGGCGGCTTCGTCCAGCGCGTCCTGCAGCGCCGACATCAGACCGGCGCTCAGTGCGTTGCGGGCTTTGGCCCGATTCAGGGTCAGGCGGAGGACGGAATCCTCGCGGCGGGAGAGGACCAGGGGTTCACTGGCGGGGGCGTTCATGTTCAAGCCTTTGTTTCTTTTTGCAAAATGCTCTGAGGTTGTTTTCGAGTTTTTCCATTTTTGGAGAGAGGGGGGGGTATTTCCACTCCGTCTCCACATCAGGAGCATGTATCTTACCGCGCTTCGGCGGGTGTTCGATAACAAAGAACGGTATTATGATACCGTATCGGCAAAGTGCCGCGAAATAAGGGTTTTTCTGTCCTTCTTGTGTTGACAGATGACATTGGCCCCCGTATTAGGCCGCGCTCTTTCCGATGGATATACGCACATGAAAACCTACTCGGCCAAAGCGTCCGAGATCGACAAGAAGTGGATCCTGATCGACGCCCAAGGGCTTGTCGTCGGCCGTCTTGCCACGATCATCGCGATGCGCCTGCGCGGCAAGCACAAGGCCACCTACACGCCTCACATGGATTGCGGCGACAACGTCATCGTCATCAACGCATCCAAGGTGCTGCTCACCGGCCAGAAGCTGAAGAAGAAGGTGTATTACCACCACACCGGCTATATCGGCGGCATCAAGGAACGTACCGCCGGCGCCATCATGGCGGGCAAGTTCCCGGAACGCATCGTCGAGAAGGCCGTCGAGCGCATGTTGCCGCGCGGACCGCTGGGCCGCACGCAGTTGGGCAACCTGCGCGTCTATGCCGGCGGCGAACATCCGCATGACGCCCAGCAGCCCATCAAGCTCGATGTGGCTGCGCTCAATCCCAAGAATTCCAACTTCCGCAAGGCGGGCTAAACATGGCCGATACGTTCAGCGAACTGAAATCCACGCTCATCAAGGCGAAATCCGCCGAGGAGCAGAACGCCCAGGCGAACCAGCCGAACCGCGACGCCAAGGGCCGCGCCTATGCCACCGGCCGCCGCAAGGATGCCGTAGCGCGCGTCTGGATCCGTCCGGGCCGCGGCACGATCATCATCAACGGCAAGGAAGAGAAGGTTTATTTCGCGCGCCCGGTGCTGCGCATGATCCTTCGCCAGCCTCTGATCGCGGCCAACCGCGACGGCCAGTTCGACATCATGGTGACGGTTCGAGGCGGCGGCCTTTCCGGTCAGGCGGGCGCTGTGCGGCACGGCATCAGCCGCGCGCTTGTCGCTTATGAGCCCGCGTTGCGTGCGGCGCTCAAGCCGGGTGGTTTCCTCACCCGCGACCCGCGCGCCGTCGAGCGCAAGAAGTACGGCCGTCCCAAGGCGCGCCGCAGCTTCCAGTTCTCGAAGCGCTAATCCTGCTTTCGATCTGTTCTCAGACCGCCGGTGTTGGAGCCCCTGGCTCGAAGACCGGCGGAACGGGACCATATTGGTTGGCCTCCGGCTGACCGGGCTGAATGCACAGATAGATCAGCACGGCTGCCGCTGCGAGCGAAGCAATTGCGATGATCGGCATGAACACAAACAGGAAGCCGAGCATCCCAAGCGCACCGCCCAGCAGGGACACGATCCCCAACAGGATCATGAGCACCAACGGAATGAACGCGATCAGAACCCAGGAACCGGGTTTGCCGGTGTCCTGCAGCCGGCGCACGGTCAGGCCGAGCGTGGGAAGCAGAACGGCGAGGTTATAGAGATCGGCAAGGCCTCTGCTGAAAACGGCCAAGACGATCGCGATCACGAAACTCACCAGAATGAAATACCAGTACTGTTTGACGCCGACGCGTCCGGCGAAATCGACATAGTGTTTGGTGACGGTGTCGACGTAGTTTTCCCACAGGCGTTTGACGTCGATATTTCCCATGCGTTTCCCCGCAAGCGTTCGGCTTGCGCCCTTCCGTTGCGCGGGAGAAGAGGCGGACACGCGGACGTGCCGTCACGGCGACCGTCCCGCGAACCCCTTAACGAGGGAATCGCCGATGGAATTGAGCTAAGAATGTGGCAAGGGACGAGTCAAGCAATGTGGGCGCCTGATGGTTTGCGGAGTGTGATGTGACACCAAGAATCTTTATCGACGGCGCGGCCGGGACGACCGGGTTGGAAATTCATGAGCGGCTGGGCGGGCGCGGCGATCTGAAAGTCGTGACGCTGGACGATGCTTCGCGCAAGGATCCGGCTGCGCGAAAGGCGGCATTGAACGAAGCAGATGTTGTTATTTTGTGTCTGCCGGACGACGCGGCGCGCGAAGCCGTTTCGATGATCGACAATCCGAACGTGCGCGTGATCGACGCTTCGACCGCGCATCGCGTGGCCGATGGCTGGACGTATGGTTTTGCGGAAATGGATGCGGGGCAGCGCGCGAAGATCGCCGCGTCGAAGCGCGTGTCCAATCCGGGCTGTTATCCGACCGGGTTCATCGCGCTGGTTCGGCCATTGGTGGAAGCGGGCATCGTGCCTGCGGATTTTCCGCTGACGGTGAATGCGGTCTCCGGCTATTCCGGCGGCGGCAAGGCGATGATCGAGGAGTTCGAGAAATCGGATTCGCCCAATTATGTCGAAACCGCCGTGCGCGCCTATGCGCTGACGCTGGCGCACAAGCATGTGCCGGAGATGCAGATGCATAGCCGCCTTGCGCATCCGCCGGTGTTTGCGCCGAGCGTGGGGCGGTATTATCGCGGGATGCTTGTGGAAGTGCCGCTGCAATTGTGGGCGTTGCCGTCGAAGCCGAAGGTGGCGGATGTGCAGGACGCGCTTGACGCGGCCTATGCAAAAGCGGCGCTGGTGAAAGTGGCAAGCCCGGCTGAAGGCGCAGCGCTGAAGACGCTCGATGCCGAGCTACTCAAAGATCGCAACGACATGAAGCTGTTCGTCTTCGGCAACGACAAGACGCAACAGGCGCGCCTCGTGGCACTGCTCGACAATCTGGGCAAGGGCGCGGGTGGGGCGGCGGTGCAGAATCTCAACATCATGCTGGGGCTGCCGGAAACCGAAGGTCTCGACTGATGTATCGCCCGCGCGCCTTCGTGGAGGATGATGTCGCGGTGTTGCGCGATTTCATCCGCGAACGCGCCTTTGCGACCGTGGCGATGGCGATAAACGGTGCAGTGCATTTTGCTTACACACCTGTCGTTTTGGATGGCGAGGGTTTGGGCCGCGTGCGGTTTCATCTCGCGAAAGCCAATCCTGTTTGCACGGCGGCGGATGGCGCGGTGTTGAACTTCTCGTTCCTGGGCGTCGACGCTTACATTTCGCCCGATTGGTACGACACGCAGGGCAGGGTGCCGACGTGGAATTACACGGCTGTCGAAGCAAGCGGGCGGGCGCGAAAGTTGGCGCGCGACGAGCTGTTGCAATTGCTGGTCGATATTTCCGCGGATCAGGAAAACCGGCTGCTGCCGAAAGCGCCGTGGAAAATAGAAAAAGTCGACGCGACGAAGCTCGATGGGTTGTTGAACGCGATAGACGGGTTCGAAGTCGTGCTCGAAAGCCTTGAAGGCAAATTCAAGCTTTCGCAGAACGTCACCGATGCGGATAAAAAAGGGGCGATTGCCGGACTTGAAGATCGCACCGATCCGAGAAGTCTGGCAACCGCCCGCGCTATGAGATCGAAGCTTTAACGCGCGCAACCGCGCACTTTTCCGCTGCAACTGGAGTTGCATGGCGTTTCGTGGGTTCCAAAGTCTGTCAGGCAGCGAGAACTGCCTTTTTTAAAGTGTGTGGCAATGCGATGGGGCGAAAAAGATTCTTTGGATAGAGATAGTCTTCACCAGACTCGTCAACAACACGCAGTAACCCCTTTTTTTCCGCTGACTGGTCACGAAGGGCGACATAGATCTTCCTCGTCTCAAGTGAGACCGGATATCCGGAATTGTCGATGCAGACGACTAGGTGTTGACTAAGTGACTTGGTCATCGGCGTTCTCAAAGTAGTTTCTTGATCTTGAATTCCTTACGGCCAATTCCGCTTGCCTCGTACCAGTGTACTTCAGCGAAACAAGAATCTCTACCCGGATGCAGCCGGATTCTGGCAACGCCTTTGCGCTTGCGCCAGCGGCCACGCCCATAAAGTTTTCTGAGGCGGGCAATTTCACGAATTCCGGATGCTGTTGCAATGGTTTCAATTTGTGAAATCTCGCCCAGAATCTCGAAGTGCATTGCTTACTGCGCCTTGATCTTCACATAAGATCCCGGCGCATTGCCGAGCGGCTTAAGCTTTCCGTCTCCCGGTTTGCGGGCGGGGATTTTCTTGCCGGACAATTTCGAAAGCCACGCATCCCAATCCGGCCACCATGAGCCCGGATGTTCTTTTGCGCCCTGCTGCCATTCGTCGACGGTGCCGGGCAGGTCGTCGTTCGTCCAGTATTGATATTTTTTCGCGGCGGGCGCGTTGATGACGCCTGCGATATGTCCGGAGCCGGCGAGAATGAAGCGAACAGGGCCGCCATAGAGTTTCGTCGCCTTGTAGACGCTGCGATAGGGCGCGATGTGATCTTCGCGCGCCGATTGCAGATAGATCGGCACTTTGACTTTCTTCAAATCAAGTTTGCGGCCGCCGATTTCCAGCTTGCCCCGAGACAGCGCGTTGTTCTTGTAGAATTCGCGCAGATAGAACAGGTGCGTCTGCTCCGGCATCCGCGTGACGTCGGAATTCCAGTAGAGCAGGTCGAACGGCATCGGCTCCTTGCCGAGCAGATAGTTGTTCACCACGAACGACCAGATGAGATCGTTGGCGCGCAACATGTTGAAGGTGGTGGCCATCTTGCCGCCTTCGAGCACGCCGCCCGCGTTTTCCATCTGCTGCTGCAATGCTTCGAGCTGCGCGTCGTCCACGAAGACCGAAAGATCGCCCGCTTCGCTGAAGTCGGCCTGTGCGGCCCAGAACGTCGCCGAATTGATGCGGGTGTCGTTGCCTGCCGCCATATAGGCAAGCGTGGAGGCCAGCAGTGTTCCGCCGATGCAATAACCCACCACGTTCGGATCGCGAACGCCGGTCGCCTGTTCCACCGCGTCGAGGCACGCGAAGATGCCGTCGCGCATGTAATCTTCGAACGTCTTCTGCGCCAGTCGGCGATCCGGGTTCACCCATGAGGCGACGAATACGGTGTAGCCGCGCTCGGTCAGCCATTTGATGAAGGAATTCTCCTGCCGCAGATCGAGGATGTAGAACTTGTTGATCCACGGCGGGAAGATCAGCAGCGGACGCTCATAAACTTCCGCTGTCGCCGGATCGTATTGCAGAAGTTCGACCAGCTCGTTGCGGAAAATCACCTTTCCGGGCGTCAGCGCGATGTTCTCGCCCACACGGAACGCATCCGCCGTCTGGCGTATCGCAAGCTGGCCGCCGCCGCGATCGAGATCTTCCAGCAAATGATCCAGACCTTTGACGAGGTTCTCGCCATTGGTCTGCATCGTCAGGCGTAGCACTTCGGGATTTGTGAAGACGAAGTTCGACGGCGAAATCGCATCGGCGAATTGCTTGGTATAGAAGCGCACGCGCTTGGCCTGCGCCGGATCGACACCTTCGAGATTGCCGATGCTCGATTGCAGCCAGTTCGCCGTCAGCAGATAGGATTGCTTGATGAAATCGAAGACCTGGTTTTCCTGCCAATCCTTGTCGCGGAACCGCTTGTCGCCGGGCGCAGGCGCGACCACCGGCTCGACCTTATCGCCCATCAGCTTGCGCGCGGTGCGCTCCCACAGGGTGAGATAGTCGCTCCACAGCGCATAGGTGGCTTCGAACATCGGCTGCGGATTGTTTGCCATCGCGGCAAGCAAATCGCTGAACGCGCCGGTGATGTTCAGCGGATCGAGCGGTTCCTTGCCGATCTTTTCGCTCTGGCGCTTTATGTAATCGGCCAGCAGCTTTTGCGATTGCTGGCCCACGCGCACCATGTTGCTCGCGAATTCGGCCGGATCGGCAATGGTGTAGTTGGATGGGGAAACGGCCTTCGTTTCCGGCGCCTTGGCTTCAGGTGCCGCACCCTCCTTGGGCTGGCGCGGCTTGGCCCGCGCAGGCTTGGGATCTTCCATCGTTTTTCCGTCCTGGCCTGTTGATACCTTGCGCTTTCCGGGTTCCGCAAGCACACATCCTGCGGGGAATTAATCAAAGATTCCCGGCTGGCGCTGGCCGCGTGATTGTTCGCAGGCTATAAGCCGATCAAAGACTTGGGGGGGGCGTGGGAGAGTTCCGATGTCGACAGAATTCGCCAAGGCGTCTTTACGTCTTGCCGCCGCCGCTGTTCTCGCGGGCGGTCTGGCCGCTTGTTCCACGATGCAAAGCCTCGACCCAACAGGCCTGTTGGGCGATGACAGCAGCACCAACTCCGCCGATACGGGCGGATTGTCCGATGCCGGAGCAGCCGCGTCGGACGACACGGCCCAGCCGGATGTGGCGTCGGTGCCGGATCGTCCCGAAGCGCCATCGAGCGCGGACGAGAATGCCCAGGTCGCCAATTCCCTGCAGGCCGATGCCGCAAACGTCCAATACAGTGCGGAAAGCCTGCGCGGGGGCACCGAAGCAGCCGCGGCTCCGCCACCCGCCGCAGCGAGCACACCCGCGCCCGGCGCCACCGATACGAGCGTCCCAGCCAACACGCAGATCGCCGATGCAGCGCCTGCGCAGCCTCAAGCCGCTCCGCCTCCGCCCGACGCTTCCACGGAGGTCGCCTCCGGTGATGTGCCTGCCGATAACATAACGCCGGGTACGACAAATACGGGACCGCTGACCGAGGCGCCTGCGCAGCCGGCACCAGCCCCACCTCCATCCGACGCCGCTCCAACGGATGTGGCGGCCATACCCGATGAAGCCCCCGCAGCAACCACCGACGAGGCGGCTGCACCAACCGCTTCCGCCGAAACGCCGACCACGGAAGCGCCCGCGCAACCCGCTGCGGCATTGCCGCCCGACACGTCGGCGCCGGCCGAAACGGCTGCAGCACCGGAAGCTGCGCCCGAACCTTCAGCAGATACGGCAACTGCCAGCGCGCCCGCACAACCCGAACCTTCTGCGGCGCCCGCTCCGTCAACGCCTGCGCCCACACAGATTGCGTCCGCCGCGCCTGTTCCGGGCGCTCAGGCCCCGGTCACGCGCCGTGCCGCTCCCGGCTTTGCGCCTTCGAATGCGCCGCCGCTCGACCCGTCCGTCTCGCAATTCGTCCCTGCCCCCGTGGTCGCGCGCTACAAGCAGACGGCAATGCTGAAGCCGTCGGTTTATCCGGACTACACATCGACACCGGCCTATTTCGGGCCCGCGACCGCAACGGTCATGTTCCCCGGCGACACCACGATCCTCGACGACAAAGGCCTTCAACAGGTTCGTGCCGCCGCGGAACTGTTCAAGGCGCATGGGGCGCGCGGCTATGTGCGCATCGTGGGTTATGCGTCCACCAGCTCCGGCAACCTGTCGGATGCCCGGCTGATGCACGTCAACTTCGATCATTCCCAGGCCCGAGCTACCGCCATCGCGCGCGCGCTGATGAAAGAGGGCGTGCCCGCGAGCAAGGTGCTGGTGGATGCCGCTCCCCAGACAGCCTCGGTCGCCAAGGCGGAGATATTCGTTCAGGGCTAGGTCTGCCTTAACATTGACGGAAAATGGGAATTGCCTTGAGGTGCGCCTTAGGGTGATTCGGCGCCCGCGAAGGTTTCAGGTGTCATGCAAAGCGAATT